>CBKWLJ010000025.1:0-37345 GCA_966675205.1 uncultured bacterium | reverse complement strand
ATGGGTCAAGGTTTCAGGATTTGCATATGTCCTAATCACCTTGGCGACTGCTATAGTGTCCTAAACCGATATATCCGTTGCTATAACTCCAAAACCTCTGCGCCCCTTTGCGAAAGCCTCTGTGTCCTCTGCGTTAAACAAGCAAAAAATGGCAAAACACAGGAGTTAAGCTTCAAAAGTCCACTCTTGAGAACCAATCCTAATCACACTTCCCGATACCAGCCAGAACGGTTGATGCGGAGCCAGCCGCTGCCCGCCCACAAAAGTTCCATTGGAACTGCCCACATCAATAAGCTGGTATCGAACGATACCCTGAGGGTCGGTTAGTTTAATAATTCGAGCATGGTTGCGTGAACACAACCCATCGTCAAGAACCAGACTATTGCTGGGTTCGCGTCCAATTGTAAAGGGTGTGGTTGAGAGAATTGCGATCGCACCCGTTGAGCGATTGATGAGACGAGCGATCGCACCTGCCCCTACATCTGGAGCGAGTATGGTAGGAGCAAGGGGAGGTCGGTCTCGAACGGGTAAACTAGGCTGAATCGGGGATTCTCCTTCTAAGGAAATGCTGGTTGCTTCCACCGTCGCACTGAGGGGAGGTTCATTGGCATTAGGGTCACGACCCGAAATAATGTTAACCTGCTGCACAGGAGGGGGCTGTACTTCCGGACGCCCCGCTTGAGCAATCTGCATTTTCAACACGGCTTCATGTTCAGCTTCCTGCCTCGCGCTCAGCCCTTCTACCTGACGAATAATTCCGCGAGTTTGAGGAAAGCTAATGTCACTAACTCGCACATCTTCTAACGTAAAGCCCAAGGCATAAGAAACGTCAGTATGGTCGAGGATATGCTGTCGGATTTGCGATCGCCCTTGTGTGGTCAACTGCTCAACCGTAAGCTGACCAATGGCTGCCCCTAAATTATCTTTAATGGCACTCGTCAGCGCTGCGATCGGGTCAGATAATTCCAACGCCACCCGGTTGGCATCCACAACTTGATACATCACGCTCAGAGAGACATTAATCAAATATTGATCGCGGGATAAAAAGTCCCCCTGAGACACTATTTCCAGGTTGCGAACCTTACTATCTACCAGAATCAGTTCACATTGTTCTAGAAGGGGCAAGGCAAAGCTAAAATGACGCCCCGGTCGCAATGTTCGCACCAAGCGACCATTTTTGACCAATAAACCTGTATAACCCGCCCCAATAAAATCCATGCTCCACCCGACCCAACGCTCTGGGGTCGCCGTTTGAATCAGAGGGGAAGAGGTGTTAGACATGAGACTGTTGAGAGAAAAGAATCGATTAGGGCAGTATTTCCCTTACTTCAACAGTAGCAAAGCTTGTTTCGGAGCGGTTTTAGCCTAACGTCTGAAAACTGTTAAACATAGGGTGAGCATACTCACCCTACCACTCTATCTGCCTGTTCATTATCCTCCGTTGAGAGTTTAGCTGGCAGCAGTCTGAGCCTCTTGCTTAATCAGTTCTCGGAACTGAATATCATCGCGACGGGGGTCAGCTCGTTCAACTTGGACTTCTAAGCGATCGCCCGGTCTGACTGAGCGCCTAAAACGCATGGCCAACTCCAACCCTAAATCCTCTAAGAGAATTAATCCTAAATTTTCGTGTTCGCGTAGCCAGCGCAGGACCAGCGCTTGCCACACCTGATCCGCATTACGCCGTAGATATTCCAATCCCCAATAACGATTGGTTTGGCGTTCCACCACAGTCGCTTCATTTGCGGCTGTAGTCACACTGAGCATAGTGTCTTGTAACTGCTGTGCTGTAAAAGGGAGGGTGTCACCCCGTAGATGAGCTTTGATCTGAAAATGAGTGAGCAAGTCGGTATAGCGACGGATGGGAGATGTAGCTTGGGTATAAGTTGCCAAACCCAAACCCGCGTGCCGCAAGGGAGTAATACTCATTTCACTTTTGGGCATACATCGGCGCATCGCACAAAATCGCACTGGACCGGCTGGCAGTTGCATCAATTCCTCGTCGGAAGGAAGTTCCGGCTGTGGCTGTCCCCGATAGGGTAAGGGAAGTTGATGAGCTTGCCCATAGCGTCCGGCCACTTCACCGGCAAGAATCATCATCTCTGCCACTAACATCCGTGCTTGGGAATCATCTAAAACTTCAATGGTGATTTCGTCATCGTTTTTGACCTTGATCACCGACTCTGGCATATGGATGTTGATTGCACCTTGAGAGGTACGCCACTGTTGCCGCTTTCGTGCCCAAGTTGAGATTGCAGCAATTTCTGGTTCTGCTCGTATCCCTAACTCCAACATCTCATCCACATCTTCATAAGTCAGGCGATAGGTGGGTTTAATGATGCTGGCTCGAATTTTATAGTCTTGGACGCCGCCGCTTTCATCCAATACCACACCGAAACTCAGTGCCGAACAAATTTTCCCTTGAACCAAACTCATGGGCCCTGTTGCTAGTGCCGGAGGGAACATGGGAACCATTCCTGTCGGAAGGTAAAGCGTGGTGCTACGCCGCCGTGCTTCCATATCTAGTTCATCCCCAGGACGAACCAAGCGCGTGGGGTCGGCAATATGAATCCAAAGGCGCTGACTCCCATCTTCTAGGGTTTCTATACTCAAGCCATCGTCAATTTCTTGAGTACTTTCATCATCAATGGTGTAAACCTTCAGATGGGTTAAATCAAGACGGTTTTCATCGGGGTCAGGAGGTGGATCATTAAGCCATTGCTGTGCCACTTCTAGTACCTCTCGACGAAAATGAATAGGAATTTGACTACGCCGCAAAAATAAGTTCTCGTGAACACTCCATAAACCCAGCTCTACTAATAAATCAAAGGCGCTTTGAGGGGTTTGAGGGCGTCCTATCGCAGCCAATATCTCTTGGGCAATACGAGGGGTATTCTCTGAGTCGAGTGCCAGCCGCTCCAAGGCATCAATGCGAGAGCGATCGCTATCTTGCCACTCTACTTCAACACCCACCAATCGTTGCTGTATACGCGTCAAAAAGTCTTGCTGCTCTCGCTGCCTTGATTCTTCTGCAAACCGTTGGTGTTTGATTTCAGCTACTAATGCAGCAGGCCGAGGTTCATAACTCTCGGCTTTTTGTTTAAAGTAAATTTTATCCTCAGAGAGTAAGCAGTGAGCTGCATAGCACACAGACGGACTTTGGTCAGAAAACAATAGCTGTGCCATCTGACCACAAGTCACTCCCTCTCCCTCTTCCACCAACAATTCCCAAGCGACTTCTAGACTTGAAGGGTCTAGATAAGGCTCTACTTCTTTGAGAAACTTTGGGATTTCTGATGGTTCAAAGGTTTTCCCCGTCACTTCGTAGGTAACATCCTGAGGACGAAGCTTATGAGATTGACCGCTTTGTTCCACGACAATCCAGTGCTTTTTGCCCTCTGGACGGTCTACAACAGCAAGACGGCGCTCTCCTTTCGGGCGAAATTCAATCAGCGTTCCTTTTTCCACCAGTTTCGCTAACCCCGGTCGCGTTTACCTAAGACTACCTACACCAGTCTATCGACTGGTTGGTGCGATGCCAAAGCTAGCAGACGGGGTATCGGGGCAAAAACTATGAATTTTAAGGGTATGAAGGATAAAGGAGAACGTTCACCCATTCTTTGGATCTTTCCCATTGATTGGGAACCAGTAAAGCCAAAGTGGAGCATTCTTGTTGCCAAGTCTGGTTGCTTCCTTGATTGGGACTTTACTGTAGGCTTCATCCTTAGTCTTTCATCCTTTTTGTTGATACCACCGCTCTTGCTTTGATTGACTTTGTCACTCCAATTTGGATTTACCCTTCTTTATTAATGAAAGGTAGCAATGCCAAAAGGCGAGCTCGCTTAATGGCTGTGGTCAAGTCTCTTTGTTGTTGAGCTGTCAGACCTGTGATCCGACGAGGTAGAATCTTGCCTCGTTCTGTAATGAACTTACGCAGCAGATCCACATCCTTGTAATCAATGATTTCACCAGGCTTGATGGGAGAAAGACGTTTCCGAAAGTAGGTCATGAGTCGTTATTCGCGTGATTTGCTAAGTGGGGACGTGTCATTAAGTGAAGGATAGAAGGTTTGAGAATTTAAACTTGCTACCTTTAAACCTTTTTTCAGACTAATGACTCAAGTTACTTAATTTCTTTGTGAACGGTGTGTTTGTTGCAGTGAGGGCAGAACTTGTTAAGTTCCAAACGTGCCGTCGTGTTCCGACGGTTTTTCATGGTCGTGTAGCGAGAGACACCGCGCGATCGCTTATCAGGATTGCTGCGACACTCAGTACACTCCAAGGTGATAATAATGCGGACACCTTTCTTGGCTGCCATAGTGTTATTTCTAGAAAATCAAATGGTTAGTCGAAATTACACACAAATTTCTATTTTTGCACGCGCCGTCTCACTTGAGCAAATATTTTTTTGAGACGGAGGTCGAGGGAGAAGCCTCGACGGGTTTGGATCACGATAGTATTGGCAATGCGGTCATGGAAGGCTTGCTGAACTTCCTCATCTGCTAATGCGCTGCCACAATCAGCCGCTAAGGGAGCCACGAGCAGCAGCATGGAGATGGCGTTGACTAGACCAATACTCAGACCAATCATCGCCAAAAGCGCACAGCCACCCACAATCCCTTCGCGCTTGGCTAACATCAGCATCCCTGGCGTTTTGCTGTACTTGGCATCGAGTACCTTCATATCCAATGCCCAACGCCCCAGACTCTGACCCTGATTGCTTGATACCGCGACAACCCGCAGAGCCATCCAGGCTAGCATAAAAACTATAATCTGAAGGAGAAAAACATTAAATCCTAGAAGAGCGCTGAGTAGCCAAACGCCGACAAAATCAATGACGAAGGCAGCCGCCCGTCGCTCAATCGGCACCTTGGGAAAGCGGGTGTGAACAGGTTCAAGACTCATGAACAATCGTTGAGTGCGGCTTGGCTATCTTTAATCTTAACGTGGGTCAGCCTTGCACCTGAGTTTGCCCCCCTGAGATGGACAAAGCCCTCTTGAAAAACCATTAAACGATACATTAAAGGGTGAAATCTGGGTTAGAGCCATGCTGCCAGCTAAAGAAGCAGAGTCAATTATTCTCGGTTTAGTGCAACCGTTAGATCAGCAGTTAGATACAGAAGTTGTGGAGTTATCAACGGCTACAGGTCGCGTTCTAGCTACTCCCGTGACGAGTCAATTGGATTTTCCGCACTGGGATAATTCCGCGATGGATGGGTATGCCGTGCGCTATGCCGATGTGAAATCTTGTAGTCAGCAGCAGCCTGTTGTTTTAGAAATTATTGAAGAAATTGCTGCTGGGCAAGAGCCTCAATGTACGGTTAAAGCAGGGCAAGCTGCTCGCATTTTTACGGGCGCTTGTATGCCGCCGGGAGCAGATACGGTGGTCATGCAGGAGTACACCAGAAGAGAAGGCAATGGCGTAGTCATCTTGGAGGCACCAGAACCACAAGCTTTTGTAAGACATCGGGCGTCTTTTTATCAGGCCGGAACGCCACTTCTCAAAGCGGGTATTACTCTGAAGGCTCCAGAAATTGCCGTATTAGCAGCAGCGCAGTGTACTCAGCTTCCAGTCTATCGTCGCCCCCGTGTGGCGATTCTCTCAACAGGCAATGAATTAGTCACACCCGACCAACCCCTGCAAGTCGGTCAGATTGTAGACTCCAATCAATACGCCCTTGCCGCTTTCGTCACGCTTGCTGGTGGCGTGCCTGTACCCCTGGGTATTGTTCGCGATGAGCCAGAGGCACTTAAAAATGCTATCTCCCATGCTGTTGCTTCAACGGATATTGTTCTTTCAACGGGCGGTGTTTCGGTAGGAGATTATGATTATGTCGATCGCATTTTGGCCCAGTTAGGCGCTCAAATTCACATCCGCTCTGTAGCCGTCAAACCCGGTAAACCCCTAACCGTTGCCACCTTTCCATCAGACTCAAAACGCCCAGTCTTGTATTTTGGTCTACCGGGCAATCCTGTTTCAGCTTTGGTCAGTTGTTGGCGGTTTGTACAACCAGCCTTTTCCAAACTTTCAGGGTTGCTGCCAGAGGCGTGGCATCCAATGTTAGTGCAAGCTAAGTCACAGCACGAACTCCACTCTGATGGACGCCGTGAAACCTATATTTGGGGACAGCTTCGCTTAGATACGACAGGTACTTACCAATTCCATCTTGCTAGTGGCTCTCACAGTTCCGGTAATCTGATTAATCTCGCCCAAACTACGGGGCTAGCTGTTGTACCCTTAGGTCAAACTTTGATCCAAGTTGGCGAACCGGTCCAAGTTCTACAAGTTGCTTCATCGGTTCGAGTGTAGTTGTTAATTCAATTAACTTAATTCTTGACAAAATCAAAAAAAGTGAAATTACCAAAAACCTCTCTTCCCACTCGGTAAAACCGTTGCCCAATTGGTCTTCGCCTGCGCTAGCTGTTCCTCACTAATTTTGGCATTGGAGAGATTTGCGCCACACAAATTCGCGCCTTTGAGATTGGCATGGTTGAGATAGGCGTAGCTCAAATCAGCCCCTCGCAAGTCAGCCCCTTCCAAATCGGCATAACTTAAGTAAGCTCGACCTAAATTCGCATCGCGCAAGTTTGCTCTACTTAAAGTCGCTCGACCAAAATCGGCATTCGATAAGTCGGTTCCTTGGAAATTGCTACGGCTTAACTTTGCCTGATGAAAAATGCCTCCCGATAAATCAGTTTTGTGGAGATCAAGTCCAGTCAAATCTTGAGAGGCGAAGTCCCGTCGGCCTTTCATGTAGGCTGTTAACAAAGCGTTGGCATCTAACTTAATCGGAGTCTTTGGCTTTCCTACGGTCATGCCTTCGCTGCGGAGTAAATTCGTAGAAGTTCGTTGAGGAGGAATACTACGACTGCGCTGCACCCCAGCAGTGTTAGCGCCACTTTGTTCTTGACGGGCGCGTCGGGCACGAATTGCCATTGCCAGCTTTGATGTAGCTGTAGAGGGAGATGAAGGAGAACCCTGCTGTAAGCTTAAATCTCCTGAATAGAAGGTTTGGCTATTTACAGGAGGTGGACTATTGGGTTGAGTGGCTAAACCTTGTGCCAAACTGTCGAGGTAGGGCTCCAAATCAAGCGCTCTCAAAATTTCTATAGAAGATTGATAGCGATGACGAACCGAAGCCTCCAGCATTTTTTTCAAGACTTCAGCAAAATGGGGGCTAACCTGGACATTTTTTTGCCAGACCATTTCTCCGGTTGACGGGTTGTAATCTAAGTCTTTAGGCGATTTCCCGGTCAACAAATAAATGCAAGTCACGCCCAAGGCATAAATGTCACTCGCATAAACGGGTCGCAAGGCCATCTGCTCGGGAGGGGCAAAGCCTGGAGTTCCGATCGCAAAATTAGTTAAAGCCGTTTGCTCTGTGGAATTGGCGGCTACGGGATTGACTTGGTTTTTCACAGCTCCAAAGTCAATCAGAACTAATTTGCGGTCTTGCTCTCGACGAATTAAGTTGGCAGGTTTGATGTCTCGATGAATCACCTGGTTGCTGTGAATGTATTGCAGCAGCGGCAGGATTTCACTCAAGAATTGCTTGACCCCAGCTTCACTCAAGGGTCCCCGTTGTTTAACTTCTTGTTGCAGGGTCGAGCCGCTAATGTACTCTTGAACTAGGTAAAACTGTTGATTGTCTTCAAAATAATCCAAAAGCCTTGGCACTTGGGGATGGTTCCCAATCTTGCCGAGGGTTCTGGCTTCTCGTTCAAACAGCTCCCGTGCCATTGGCAGAATGTGTGAACCCGTCGTCGCTGGACGGAGTTGCTTGATCACACAACAGGGATCTCCGGGCAGAGATTCATCTTGGGCTAAGAACGTGGCTCCAAATCCACCTTGACCTAAGGCTTTGTGAACGCGATAGCGATCGCGCAATAGTAACTTGGAACCACACGCCTGACAAACCTCGACGTGTGTTGGATTTTTGGGTTGAGGACAGGCAGGATTTAGGCAGTAGCTCATTCAGCGTCACCGATGGGGCGTTGTCCGTGCTGGTACGAAAGCTTTTGGTCGAAGCACCCGGCTTAACACTCTGGCTCTTAATGGGAAACGCACCGCCGAATGCACCCTCGCTTTGGCAAGCCTTGGGATGAAATCCGATTTAAAACCAGGATATCTTATATTTTCATCTGAACTAGGGTGCAGATGGGGCCAAGATCGTGTTAAGTCCCCCAAATTCCTGTAAAGAGTTGCTAAAGTTAGCTCTATTGTATGTGAAGCTTTCACCAAGTCGCTCAGATTACTCCAGAGGCGCTAAAATTCTTGCCGCGAAGGAAATTAAAGAAACAGTCATGGGTCACTGGTCATAGTTACGAAGGACTTTCGCGGGGACAGCATTCTCTCCCCTGTTCCTTCCTTACGAGCCAAAAATCCCGATACAGGACAAAATTTCTCAATTTCCCTTCCTCCTCTTCCCTTTTCCCTTGCTGCCCTCTCCCTGTATATCCTCAGTTCTCGGTAAAATAATCACCATTAAGGTAGGTATTGGTAAAAGCTAGGAGTCATTGAGTTCTAAATGCGTATCTCTTTAAATTGGTTGCGGGAACTGGTAGATGTGACCCTAGCCCCGGAAGAGCTAGCTGAAACCCTAACTATAGCTGGGTTTGAGGTAGAAGACATTGAAGACCGCAGGATGTTAGCTGATGGGGTTGTGGTGGGAAAGGTTTTAGACGTACAGCCCCACCCGAATGCGGATAAGCTTAGGGTTTGTCAAGTTGATGTAGGAGAAGCCAGTGGCCCGTTGAACATTGTCTGTGGTGCGGCTAATGTCAGAGCAGACGCTTATGTTGCCGTAGCAACTACTGGCACTTACCTGCCAGCTATTGACCTAAAAATTCGCCCCTCAAAGCTAAGAGGCGTTCGTTCGGAAGGAATGATTTGCTCCTTAGCTGAAGTGGGTTTGGAAAAAGAATCTCCAGGTATTCATATTTTTGCAGAGGAAAATCTGCCCTTAGGCAGTGATGTGCGTCCTCTTTTAGGACTTACTGATGTCATCTTGGATTTGACAGCTACGGCAAACCGTGCTGACGCCCTCAGCATGGTAGGGGTGGCCAGAGAAGTGGCTGCTCTGACTGGTGCAAAGCTAAAGCTGCCAGAGACTCCTGAAATGACAATTCCATCTGGGGCAGGAAAATTGAGTGTGAAAATTGCCCAAGCGGGTGCCTGTCCCGCCTACATGGGTACAGTGATTGAAGGGGTAAAAATTGCTCCTTCTCCAGAGTGGCTGCAACAGCGTTTGCAAGCGGCTGGAGTGCGGCCGATTAACAATGTGGTAGATGTTACGAACTACGTTTTGTTGGAATGGGGTCAGCCCCTTCATGCGTTCGATCGCGATCGCTTACAAGCGGTTGCGGGTGGAGATACCCTAACCCTTGGTGTCCGCTTTGCTAAAAATGGGGAATCGCTGAAAACTCTGGATGGTCAAACCCGTACCCTTCAATCCCAATCCCTCCTGATTACTGCCAACGACAAACCTGTGGCTTTAGCTGGAGTGATGGGAGGCGAAGAAACAGAAGTTTATGAAGGCACTCAGAATATCGTCCTAGAAGCCGCCTTGTTTGAGCCAGTGGCGATTCGGCGCTCGGCACGGAGTCAAGGATTGCGGAGTGAGTCTTCTACTCGCTATGAGCGTGGTGTGAATCAGGCGGAATTGGGAGTTGCGGCACAACGAGCGATCGCATTATTCGTTGAATTAGCAGATGGAACCCCCAAGACACAAGAAATTGCTGACACTCGACCTCACCCTTCTAGTTGGTCGCGCTCCATTGAGTTACGTCTTGACCGGATTAATCAGATTCTGGGCCCGGTAGAGGTAGGAGAAGAGGATATCGGTGAAATTTTACCGGAGGATGTCGAACGTATCCTCACTGCCTTGGGGTGCCAGTTACAGCGCCAGGAATCAGATGAGGAAATCAAATGGACGGTTACGGTACCCCCCTACCGCTATCGGGATTTAGAGCGGGAAATTGACTTGATTGAGGAAGTTGCTCGTCTTTACGGCTACGACAAATTTTGTGAGGAACTCCCTGATCATACAGAGGCCGGTTTTCTGTCTCTCGATCAGCAGTTGATGCGACAATTGCGAGAAGCCTTCCGGGCAACAGGATTGACCGAAATTGTTCATTACTCGTTAGTCAAGCCCGAAGATGATCGGCAAATTCACCTGGCTAATCCCTTACTCGCTGAATACTCCGCCCTGCGAACCGACTTAGTATCCGGACTGATTGATGCTTGTCAGTACAACCTAGAGCAAGGTAACGGGGTTCTCAATGGTTTTGAAATCGGTCGGATTTTCTGGCGAGAAGAAGACGGATTACAAGAAACTGACGCTGTTGCTGGCATTTTAGGCGGTGACCCCAGTCAAGGACGCTGGGTTAGGGGAGGACAAGAGTCACCCATGACTTGGTACGAAGCGAAGGGAGTGCTGGAGAGTATCTTTGGGCGGCTGAATCTGAAGGTAGAGTATCAACCCAATCGACAAGACAATCGCTTTCACCCAGGACGCACAGCATCCTTGTGGTTACAAGGTGAACGCTTGGGGAACTTTGGGCAACTGCATCCTCAATTGCGCTCAGAACGGGGCTTACCGGATGCCGTCTACGCCTTTGAGCTGAACTTGGATGTGATTTTGGATGCGATGGACACCGATGAACGTTTAACCCCTCGATTCCAACCCTATCCTACCTTCCCATCCGCTGACCGAGATCTGGCTTTCTTTGTCGCTGATAAAGTCTCTGTCGCTGAAATTGAGCGAACAACGCAGCAAGCAGCAGGGTCTTTGTTGGAGTCAGTACAATTGTTCGATGAATATCGAGGAAAATCGGTTCCTGAAGGGCAACGGAGTTTGGCATTGAGGCTGATTTATCGAGCAAGCGATCGCACTCTCACCGATGAAGAAATCGAACCTGTTCATCAACAAGTCAGAGAAAGCCTTGTTGAAAAATTCGGTGTCAACCTGAGAAGTTAATCAGGGAGTAGATTGAAGGTTAGGTGAAGGTTGAAGGTTAGCAAGTTAGCAGGTTAAAAGTTAACAATTGTCTAACTATTGACTTTCCCACCTTCAACTTTTAACCTGATTAATTTTCAACGTTCAACCTAATTAACCTTCAACGTTCAACCTGATTAACCTTCAACTTTTTATGCCTAAATATATAGTCTGGGGAAGTTACTGCGACGATGTTTTAGAAAAACGTGCCCCTTATCGGCAAGCCCATCTTGACGGTTTAACGCAGCAAAAAGAATCAGGAGTCTTGATTACAATTGGCCCTACTAAAGATGTAACAAAAGTTTTTGGCATTTATGAAGCCGAAGACGAAGCCACGGTACGTCAGTTAATTGAATCTGACCCTTACTGGCAACATGGGATTTGGACTGAGTACGAAGTGAAGGAATGGATTCAAGTTTTTTGAATTCCTGAGACTGGTCATAAAAAGATTATCTAGATTAGCCGCTCCAATCGGATCGATGGCGCTACTTCTCATAACTCACATCTGTCTTGAAAGGCTCCAAGGTAAAAGGCTCCAAGGCAAAAGGAAAGAAAAGTAAGACTAGCTCAAATTCTTTAAATTGGCAGTGTACCAATGATGTAAATGTAAACCAAAGCTAGGGGAACTTCTAGAGGCTGAGGGCAATCAATCGTTCTCAGCCTAAGTTTTCTTTTCCTTCTGTCTTCTGTCTTCTGCCTTCTGTCTTCTGTCTTCTGCCTTATCCCCATCAAAAAAGGAGTCATAAACCAGATTTGCTATCACCCACCCTCCCTATTTAAAAGATGGGGATTCTTGGGTGGAGTTTTATGATGTTTATCCACAATATCCAAAAACTTTGCGATCGTCACGCTACCATTGAAAGCAAAAGTTAGGTGTTCTTAGTATTCCTGCTCGAGTTATCTTTATACTTTATTTATTTTTCTTACGAATCTTAATATTACCGAAACGATCAGCAGTATAAACAACTGTTTTACTGTACATCAACCCTATGTGATCAAGAGACGAAAATGGCTATATCTATTATTGGTTACAACTTCATCGAAACTATTTATAACGGTGCCACTACCGTTGTTTATCGAGCTTTAAGGGAGTCAGATCAAGCTTCGGTCATTATTAAAACACTCAAAGCCGAGTATCCCAATCTCGAAGAGCTGACCCGACTCAGACATGAATATAGATTACTTCAATTCCTGGAAATAGAAGGAATTGCTCAACCCTTAGCTTTAGAAAACTATAAAAATGGTTTGGCACTCATCTTATCAGATTTAGGTGGAGAATCGTTAAAAAAACTGCTCAGCCTGCAAACAAAGATTGAATTAAACAATTTCCTGAAAATTGCGCTTCAGCTTGCTTCAATCTTGGCAGATTTACACCAAAACAAGATTATCCATAAAGATATTAATCCAAACAATATTATTGTTAATAAAGCGACTGGGAAAGTTATAATTATCGATTTTAGCATTTCATCCTGCCTATCCATAGAAAATCAGATTGTCAGTAATCCCAATTTGCTTGAAGGGACTCTCGCCTACCTTTCACCGGAGCAAACGGGAAGGATGAATCGTTCCATTGACTACCGAACTGACTTTTATTCTTTAGGTGTCACCTTCTATGAAATGCTCACGGGACAACTGCCTTTTCAAGCAAATGATTCTTTGGAATTAATACATTATCATATTGCCAAAACACCAGTAGTTCCTCACCTGCTCAATTCAGAAATTCCCGAGGCAGTATCTGACATTGTGATGAAATTACTTGCCAAGACAGCAGAAGATCGCTATCAGAGTGCGCTAGGACTTAAAGCTGACTTGGAAATTTGTCTAAAGATGCTGCAAACCTCTGGCGAGATTTCTCATTTTCAGGTGGGAGAATTGGATTTATTTAGTCAATTCTCGATTCCGCAAAAGCTGTATGGACGTGAACAGGAAGTTCGTCTGTTAATGGATGCCTTTGCGCGAGTTAGTAACCCCTCGCCATCCTTTCTGGAGGAAAAGAGTAGGGTTGAGATGTTGCTTGTTTCCGGCTATTCAGGAGTGGGGAAATCTTCTTTAGTCAATGAAATTCATAAACCCATTGTTGAGGCACGGGGCTACTTCATTTCCGGTAAATTTGACCAATTTCAACGCAATGTTCCTTACTCCGCTATTATCAATGCTTTTCAAGCATTAGTGAAGCAACTATTAACTGAGAGTCAAGCAAAACTGGCTCACTGGAAAGAAAAACTCTTAGCGGCTCTTGGTGCAAATGCACAAATCATTATTGATGTAGTTCCGGAAATAGAACTCATTATTGGTCAGCAGCCAGCCGCACCAGATCTCGCATTAACTGAAGCTCAAAACCGTTTTAACTTAGTATTTCAAAAGTTTATTGGTGTCTTCTGCTCACCAGAGCATCCTTTAGTTATCTTTTTAGATGATTTGCAATGGGCTGATTCGGCAACGCTGAAGTGGCTACAAGCCATTATGGTTAATGCAGAAACAGGTTATTTATTATTGATTGGAGCCTATCGAGATAATGAAGTTAGTTTAACACATCCCTTAATGATTACGCTTGATTCACTTCGCTCTCAAGCTGTCATCATTCACAGCATTGCTTTAGCCCCCCTATCACTTCATCCTCTTAGTCAATTAATTGCTGACACGCTCCATAGTAATACTAATACAGTCAAGCCGTTAGCCGAATTGGTCATTAGAAAAACGTCTGGTAATCCATTCTTCGTTAATCAATTCCTGACAACTCTGTATCAAGAGAACCTGTTAACTTTTACTCAATTATCTCCCAACAGCCAAGCTTGTTGGCAATGGGACATCGCTCAGATTGAGGTAGTAGGGATTACGGATAATGTTGTGGATTTGATGATTAGAAAGTTACAAAAACTACCTGAATCCGCCCAAGAAATTTTGCAGTTAGCCGCTTGTATCGGTAACACCTTTAACTTACAAACCCTTGCTATTATCTACAAGCAATCGCTAGCAGTAGCGTATCAAGACCTTTGGAGGTCAATTCAGGAAAGCTTGATATTACCTGTTTCTGAATTGAATCTTTTATCCCAAGAAATAATTGATACAAATTCCGCAGCTACTCTTAATTTTAAATTTCTCCACGACCGAGTGCAACAAGCCGCTTACGCGCTCATTGACGAAAGTTGTAAAAAAACAGTTCACCTGCAAATTGGTCGTTTACTCTGGCAACATAGTACAGTAAAAACGCTCTCCGAAAAGATTTTTGGAATTGTTGATCATCTCAATTTAGGAATAGAATTGATTAGTGATGAATCCGAGCGGGCTGAAATCGCTAAACTCAATTTAATTGCAGGTAAAAAAGCAAAAGCTGCAACGGCTTATGCTGCCGCTACTGAATATCTATTAGTAGGTTTGAGACTGTTAGTAAATTCTAGCTGGGAAAGTCAGTATGACCTCACATTAGCACTGCACACCGAAGCCGCAGAAGCAGCCTATTTGAGCGGTGATTTTAAGCAAATGCAGCGATTAGCTGAGATTGTGCAAAACTGCGCCAAAACTTTATTAGACAAAGTAAAAGCCTATGAAGTCCAAATTCAAGCTTCTATGGCTCAAAACAACCCTCTAGAATCCGTGAAAACGGGGCTACAGGTGTTGAGTTTGTTGGGGGTAGAGTTTCCTCAACATCCGAATCCATCTGATCTTGAACAAGGATTGGTACAAACTGCATCCATTTTGAGTGGAAAGCGAATTGAGGACTTAATTGATTTACCTCAAATGATAAATCCTCAGCAATTGGCAGTGATGAAGATTCTGTCAAGCCTCGTTTCTCCCGCCTATATTGTAGTTCCGGAACTGTTGCTTTTAGTAATCTGTAAACAAGTCGATTTATCCGTCAAACATGGCAATGCTTCTGTATCGCCCTTTGCTTATGCCAATTATGGAGTTCTATTGTGTGGTGTTGTGGGAGATATTGAGCAAGGATATCAGTTTGGTCAGTTAGCTTTAAGTTTAGTCTCCAAGTTAAATGCTAGAGAGATTGCTACCAAAACTCACAACATGGTTCATGCCAGTGTACAACATTGGAAAGAACCCCTCAAAAATACCTTAGAACCCTTATTGTCAACTTACTCCGGTGGCTTGGAAACTGGAGAAATAGAATATGCTGGCTATGCTCTCGTCATATGCAACTATTACTCGTTTTTTAGTGGAAAGCAACTGACTTTCCTCGAACGAGAAATGGAAATCTACTGGGATGCAATTAATAAAATCAAGCATGAAACAGCGCTTTACTATCATGAAATTTATTGGCAAGCTATCTTAAATTTAATGGGGAAAGCGGAAAACCCTTGTCTGGTGAAGGGTGAAGCTTACGACGAGCAAATTATGCTGCCACTTCATCAGCGAACCAAAGACTATCTGGCAATTCAATACTTATACTTGAATAAAGTTGTACTTTGTTATCTGTTTGAGAATTACCTAGAAGCAATTGAAAATCTCGAGCCAGTAGAACGTTCTTTGAGCGCAGCAACCGGGCAAATCACTGTTCCTCTCTTCTACTTCTACGATTCTTTAGTCCGATTGGCAGTATGTTCTACTGCTCAAGCGTCTCAGCCAGAAATTCTCGATCGCATCCAAGCCAATCAAGAAAAAATGCAGAAATGGGCGCATCATGCCCCGACGAATTTTTTGCATAAATTCTATTTAGTAGAGGCAGAATTGCATCGAGTTTTAGGTGAAAGAGTAGAGGCGATGGAAAATTACGACCAAGCTATTGCTCTAGCCAAAGAAAACGAGTATATCAACGAAGAAGCTCTTGCTTACGAACTTGCTGCTAAATTTTATTGGTCATGGGGTAAAGAAACAATTGCTCAACTTTATATGCAAAAGGCTCATTACGCCTACCAAGTTTGGGGGGCTCAACAAAAAGTTAAGGATTTAGAAGCAAAATATCCTCAATTAATCACGGGCATATCCATCAATTCTAAAATCAAAAGTACAGCCAACCCAATTACTACGACTGCGACCAGTCATTTCCGAACCAGCACTAGCTTAGACTTAGCCACTGTTATGAAAGCAGCGCAAGCTATTTCAGGAGAAATAGTTTTGAGTAATTTGCTGAGTCAATTAATGAAAATTGCGATTGAAAATGCAGGCGCTGAAAAAGTTTTTTTGATTTTAAACACATCTGGAGAATTACTGATAGAAGCACAAGCTAATCTTGAATACAATGATGTTTTGACGGTGCAATCAATTCCAGTTAATGACAGTCATCAATTACCTATATCTTTAATTCATTATGTAGAAAGAACTCAGGAAGATGTGGTCTTGAAGGATGCCTCTGCTTCAGGGATTTTTGCAACAGATACTTACATCACCAACAACAAGCCCAAGTCTATTTTATGTACACCCCTAATCCACCAATGTAAACTGATAGGCATTCTTTATTTAGAAAACAATTTAATGACAGATGCCTTTACATCTGACCGCTTAGAAATATTAAAACTGTTATCTTCCCAAGCTGCAATATCAATAGAAAATGCGCGTCTTTATACTGATTTAGAAAATTATAGCCGGACGCTAGAAGCGAAAGTAGAAAAACGAACCCTAGAATTACAAGAGGAAATTTGCGATCGCAAACGAGCTGAAGAAGCTGCCGAAGCCGCCAATCGTGCCAAGAGTGAATTTCTAGCGAACATGAGTCATGAACTCCGCACTCCACTCAATGGCATATTAGGTTACACCCAAATCTTTAAAAAACATAAAAATTTATCTGACCAGCAAAAGAATGGTATCAACATTATTCACCAGTGCGGTGAACACCTACTGACACTGATCAACGATATTTTAGACCTCTCTAAAATTGAAGCTCGGAAAATGGAACTTTCCCCCAAAGAATTTCATTTTCCTGAATTTATTCAAGGCATTTATGAAATCTGCTGTATCCGTGCTGAGCAAAAAGGTATCAAGTTAATTTACGAAACTCTTTCCCCGCTTCCTAAAGTCATTCGCGCAGATGAGAAACGGTTGCGGCAAGTTTTGATTAATTTACTGGGCAATGCGGTCAAGTTTACTGAAAAAGGTAGCGTAACATTCAAAGTCGGATATCACAAGGGAAAACTACGGTTTCAGGTAGAAGATACAGGCATTGGTATTGCACAGGAGCAATTAGAAGCAATATTTTTACCCTTTCAACAAGCGGGTGAAGATCATCATAAAACTGAAGGAACAGGATTAGGACTGACCATTAGCAATCAATTAGTCCAGATCATGGGCGGTGAAATCAAGGTCAAAAGCACCTTAGGTCAAGGCAGTATTTTCTGCGTCGATTTAGATTTGCCTGAAATTGCCCACCAGGTAAATCTTTCTCAGCTTGATGAGTGTAAAATTATTGGTTTTGTTGGTTCTAAGCGAAAAGTTCTGGTGGTGGACGACAAGTGGGAAAATCGCTCTGTCCTCGTCAATCTACTGGAACCGTTAGGGTTTGAACTGCTGGAATCGACGGACGGTTTAGACTCTCTCGCCAAAGCGCGAGAGTTTCAGCCTGATTTAATTTTTATGGACTTGGTCATGCCCGTAATGGATGGTTTTGAAGCCACCCGTCAGCTTAGACTGCTGCCAGAGTTTGCCGGAGTTGTGGTCATTGCCATCTCGGCTAGTGTTTTTGATTTTGATCAGCAACAGAGTCGGGCTGTAGGTTGTGATGGCTTTCTCCCCAAGCCAATCCGGGAAGCGGAGCTTTTAGAGAAATTACAGGTTCACTTAGGGCTGGAATGGATCTATGAGGAGGCCGCCGTTACTCGTCACTCATCAGTCATGATTGATATAGACCAACAGACAACTGACAACGGACAACTGAGCAGTGCCCAATTGATTGCTCCACCGGCCGAGGAGATTGCTGTCTTACTGGATTTGGCAATGAAAGGAGACCTTAGAGGTGTTGCTAAGCGAGCCACTCAACTAGAAAAGTTAGATCAAAAATGGGTTCCGTTCTCCACCCATCTCCGTCAGCTGGTCAAAGATTTTAAAGGAAAACAAATTCGGGAATTTTTAAAACAATTGTAAAAGGCGAGATTAAAAATTCGTAATTCGTAATTCGTAATTCGTAATTAACGTTCTCGCCAGGGATTTAAACCCCACCTGAACGTGGACGACCTTTCAGGTCGGGGTTCCTAACCCGTCTTTAATTACGAATTGTCGATGAGTATTGATACTACAGATCAATATGCAGGAGAGTTTGTGTCTTTACGCTGATGGCAAGGAGCAAAATACCAGGAACACTAAGAAGTAGAGATCAACCTTCTAAACTGCCTCACACTTTCTTCAGGAATGAGCAACTTAGCATTTAACCGAATGCGACTCAAATCTCATGCTCAGATTAGACGCTGGATTGAGTACCATCAACAACAACTACGGCAAATATCAAACACTGTAGATAGAAAAAGTACTTGTAGATATAATGCCCACTCAGCTTTCTTACGTTGTGCTGTCAATCCCACAGGCCCTTGTGAGCTGTGCCAGCATTACGATCCTGATATCTAACCGGACAGTGTTCAGATGATAGTCACAACTCCAGGTTCAAAGCCGAAAGCCTAACACTTCCACAAAATTTTCGGAAAGTATTAGGCTTAGACTTCTCACCAGTAAGGGGTATCTGGCGGTTATTTTGCGATCGGAGCGGCGGGATTTGAACCCACGACCCCTACTACCCCAAAGTAGTGCGCTACCAAGCTGCGCTACGCCCCGGCACGTTTGCTAATAATAGCATACTCTTTAGAATCAGCACAACTCCTTAAAATACTTTTAGTGACCTGGCGGCCTGAATTAACTCCGAAACGGCGTAAGTTTGCCAACTCCCTTCACAACGGCGTCCCGTATGCAAGATGAAACGCAATGTGTAGGCATGAGGATAACCCTCTACTTCCATCCAGAGCAAATCGCTTTCAGCTTCACAGCTAATTTTTTCCTCATCCATTAACTCACTAGCCATCTGGCGCATCGTCTCAGCGAGTTGCTCCAGTAACTGACAAAAATCATCTAACTCCGCTTCTGTAAGCTCAATTGCCCAATCCTCTCCACCCACTAAACCCTGATACTCTCTTGCTTGGGGGTTCCAACCCAGACGCCAACCTGTTCCAGTTTTAAGGAGACGTTCTTCCATTCGTTTCAAGGTTGAAGGTTAACAAGTTGAAGGTTAGTAAGGCGAGCAAGTTATCTTCCCAACCTTCCCACATTCCAACCTCCCAACCTTCAACTCTCAAGGCATGAGTAACTGAGCATCTCCTGGTTGAGGCAGAGATGGTGTTGCTCTGAGATTGGGGGAAGTTGGTTTGGGTTGAGAGGGTGAGGTACTCGAAGTTGAGCCAGGAGCTTGTTGGTTACGATTGGGATTGAAGATACTGACTAAAATGTTGACTAAAGCGTCCCGCTCTGCACGGGTGAGTTTTTCAATGGCAGCGCGATCGCTTTCCATTGGATTCTGATTTAAAGTATTAGCACTGGGATACTGAGATTCCACCAAATACTCATTCGCACCGATATAGTCAGCAAGGGTTAGCTTCCAGTCCAAACGATACATGGGAGGACGGCGTTTCACAAAAATGTGATACCGCATTAAGCGAGTAGCTAGGGTGTTCCTCTCATCGACCTTCCCAGTCTCTTTACTGACATACTGGTTCTCACGCGGCAAATTGGGCAAGCGCTCATACACTCGCTGCGACGCATCTTCCGGGATGGAAAATTGAGCAGCCGCAGGTTGTATGCTAATCCACTGGATGAGATTTGAACTCTGAATTTCTGTGTTTCCCAGGAACAGGCACAGAGTCGCGCTTATGATCACCAGTAAAGGTATCCTTAGCTTGAACCTGTTGCTCTTTCGGGTAGCTTTCAGCATTTTGATGCCAGAGCGATAATCGAGTTTTAGAAATAATGTGGAATCTCCCTGAAATAGGGAATGGGGGATTGTGCGATCGCAAAAAGACCCGAACTCGCCAATACTGCATCAGTTCTAGGTCTTTTCCAGCGACAATTTCCTAAAGTTGTCTAATCTCCGATAATTTCCGGTTGAGTCAGTTCATCAGACATTTCGATGATTGCTCGCAGTACTGGCTTCATCATCGGATCATCAATATTTTCAAAGTCTTCATAGCGACGGCGCTTAGCCCGATTAGCTACTTGCACCGTAATCCGATAGCGATTGGACGCTGCACTGATTAGCTCTTCGGCACGAAGCATGATTTGGCTGGAATCAAACTGATGGTAACGCTTATGCAGCATAGGTCGCTATTAGAGATCTCGTGACGGTTTGAACAATTCGTGGTCTCAATCCCCTCGACAAGGATTTCTCCTTAGATCAAGGCGGATTGCCTCTCCAGTTTAACAGGACTCCAGAGAGACAAGAACACAAGTCGGTGAACACAGAGGTTTTATCGACCAACGGGTAGGGTCACAATATCTCTGTCTTTGAAAATAGGGGTCAGGAGTCAGAAGTCAGAAGTCAGTAGAGAGCTATTTTCATTATGAGCGTGGTGAGATAAAAGATCATGGTGTCTAATCTGAAAATAGGGAACTCCTGAACAGGGGAAGAAGGATTTTGAAAAAACGCTCTTGAAACTGTGTAAAGCTTTTCAATAAGAAATGCTCTAAAACTAGAAGAGTTGATAAAGGTGTCAAACTTTTGCAGACACCAAAGAGAATTAATGTCAATAATGAAGTCTAATGGGGCCTACCGAGTAGATCTATATCCTCAGGCGTGGATAATAGCGTAAGATTGTGTAAATCTTGTGAATGTGTCGAGTTGTTAACAATCAACTGACTAAGTACGATTGTCTATGCAAACACTTGTTGCTCCTAGCGTTCAGTCATTCCGCCAAGCCCATCGAGTACCTCTAAAAATCGTTGTTCTCGGCGACAGCATCATTTATGGATTTGGTGACCCGGAAGGCGGTGGTTGGGTAGAACGACTACGACGTCAGTGGATGTCGCCCGATAGCCCTGGCCATGTTCTCTACAATTTGGGGGTTCGGGGCGATGGTGTCAAACAAGTCCAAGAGCGTGTCGAGCATGAATTTCGCCGTCGCGGTGAACTGAAGAATCGAGTACCAGATGCCATTATCTTCTCTATGGGTGTGAATGATTCGGCACGTCTCGGTCGTCCCAATGGGCGAAACTTTACAGACTTTGAAACTTTTCAAGCGGAAGTAGCAACCTTACTAGACCAAGCCCAACTTTTGTGTCCTGTGCTGTTCGTCGGCATGGTGCCTGTGGATGAAGCCAAGATGCCCTTTCTCGATTGTTTCTACTTTAACCATGCTGACCAGTACCGCTATAAGGAGGCAACACGCCTTGCCTGCTTGAAGCGTCAGATTCCTTACCTGGATATTTTCGATCTATGGCGCTCAAGGGGTCATGATTGGTGTGTGAATCACCTTTGTTCAGATGGTCTTCACCCCAATGTTGCTGGTTACAAAGCGTTGCTGCAAGATGTTCTTAACTGGGAAGCTTTTACCCAACTGGTTACCCCAAATTTAGCGGCCGCTTAAATAATCGAACATTGTGATATTGAGTTCACCATTTGTCAAAACTGTAATTTTCCAGGGGAAAGGGAAAGTTTGACTGTTTCCTTTATCCCATTGTCCCTGGTGTTTTTCCCGGTGTCGAAGACACTTTCCTTTTGCCCTACTCAAAGGGTTTGGTCGGCATAAATGATGTAGCTGCGTAAGTCTTGTTACCCCCTCTTCATATCGACTTCAGCTCAGTTTTAGGGTTGAAACGCAGCGCTAGGATGAATCATTTGTGTGGTGTTTAGCCCTAAATAGGAGTAGCCCATAACGCGATCCAGAGCCATGCCAATGCGATCGCTAAAATGAGCCTCACTAAAGGTTTTAGAAGATTTTACTCTCTTGGAAATTAAGGATTCTCACTATTCATTTCTAGCCAATCTTCACCGACTCGAATAGTTAAGTCAGACTCCAGATCGCCTGTAGAAGATACCTCTAATCTACCGAGTCCCAAAGCTTTTTTCAAGGTTGTGGCTGCTTCCATATCCCCTTGCTGGACAATAATCTGAGTCTGTTGTTGAGGGTCAGGCCAATTTTTGACGATATAGACATTATGAAAGTTTTTGGACGCCAAATATTCAGCGACTCGATAACTCAGTTGCGGATTGTCTGTAGCATTTTGAATAGCAATTCGCACGCGATGGGGTGTACTCTGAGCATCTAATGAACTCCAAGCGGGCATTTGATTGAAATACTCACGCATCACCCGATCGCGCCCCATGGGGTCGATAATCCAATAGCTACCGATAAATTCCTTGGGATCGCTGAAGCGACCGGGTAGAAGTACCATTTTGAAATCATCGGATTGTAGCTTCAGACTAAAACCTGCGATCGCTAACAATTCTTCCAGGCTGAGGTTGGTATCCACATACTGCTCCATCACCTGAATGACTTGCGGCAAACGCGGCAACACAGTAGGGCTAACCAAACGTTGCCGCAGGGCTTTGAGTAAAGCCTGCTGCCGTTGTACGCGGCCGATATCACCATTTTTATCTTTACGGAACCGGGCAAACTGCTCTGCCTGGTCTCCATTTAACGTTTGCCACCCCTGCTCTAAGTCGATCTTCAAATTCTGAGTGACATCTTCATATTGCATCGGGTAAGGGACATAAACTTCAATACCCCCTACGAGATCAACTAGTTCCCGAAATGCATCTGTAGTGACGCGCACATATCGGTCAATGGGTACATCGTTGAGAGTACGGTTAACAACTCGTGCCGCTAAGGCAGCGCCGCCCTCAACATTCGCATCATTGATTTTGGCAATCCCAACGCTGGGAATATTAACTTGAGTATCCCGTGGAATGGATAACATTCTCACAGAATTATCAGTGGGGTCGAGTCGCAGCAGCAGCATAGTATCACTACGACCGTTGAAGGCTTCTTGTGAGTTGTTGGCAGCTTCTGGAACTCGGTCGATCCCCATGACCAGAATATTGACCGGTCTGGCGACTTTGTACTGAAAACCCCGACCCCATAGTTCCCCTTTTGTAGAGATTCCTTGACTTAACGGAGCAATGAACGGAGAAAGCGGTGTGAATAGGGCTAACGTTGCCCCCAATCCCGCAGAAATCGTCGCTGTGAGGATAAATGCACTTCCCCAAAATAACCACCGAAAGAAGGGGCGGTTTGACGAGTTATGCTTACGGGAGTTGGACGGCGAGAGAGTCGCTTCAGGGACTGGTGGCGGGGGTTGCCCTGGTGAGGCTTCAAGCCCATCAACGACATCGCTATCCAATTTAGCCTGAGCATCGTTCTGACTTGTGGACGATTGAAGTCCCAAGCTGGTTGGAGACTGTTCCAAACTTTCCTTCACCCTCACCTCAACGGAATCACTGTAGCTTGCGCGTCCAGTTTTACACACTTGTATCAAATCTCAAGCAGGATTATAACCCCAGCTACTCAATACCTGCTCATAGAATGATTGAATCTCTACATCAGCTTCATGGAGCAAAAGCTAGGATATAGCAGAAAATTAAGTGGGCTTCGGGCAACCAATGGAAAAAACCTTGATACCTGTAATTCTTGCTGGTGGTAAAGGGGAGCGTTTTTGGCCGTTGAGTCGAAAGCAGCGACCCAAGCAGTTTTTAAGCTTGGATGGCAGTGGCAAGAGCCTGTTGCAAGCAACGGCTGAACGCCTGAGTGAACTAGCAGGAGATTGGGAGAAGTTATGGGTTGTAACTTCCGCTCAACTGGCTCAAGGGGTGCAAGAACAGCTACCGCAACTGAACCAAAAGAATTTGTTAGCCGAACCGGAAGGCCGCGATACCGCTCCGGCAGTCGCTTGGTCTACGCTCGAAATTGCCCGAACCTATGGAGAAGATGCTGTGGTGGGCTTTTTTCCGGCTGACCACTGGATTGCAGACCAGCAAGCGTTTCAACAAACGATTGACGCGGCTGCTCAATTAGCATCAACTGAGGCGGCTATTGTCACGCTAGGCATTACCCCTGACCATCCCTCCACGGGTTACGGATATATCGAGCAAGGAGAACAGACGGGAACTTTTGGTGGATTACCAGTTTACAAAGTTAGTCGATTTACCGAAAAGCCCGATCGCGAAACGGCTGAGCAGTTTTTGGCAACCGGTCGTTTTAGCTGGAACAGTGGGATGTTCATCTTCCGTGCTGGGGTGGTGTTAAAAGAACTCCGCACTCATGCACCAGAACTCATGGAAGCTTTGGAACAAAAGGGTGTAGAGGCTTATCCCCAGCTCGAGAAGAAGAGTATTGACTATGCTTTGATGGAGAAAACTCAACTAGCGTATGTGTTACCCGCATCGTTTGGCTGGGATGATTTAGGGGATTGGAATGCGATCGAGCGTCTGCTCAAAGGGGATGCTCAAAATGTCGAACTAGCGAGCCATGTGGGAAGAGATACCCAGGGTGCAATTCTTTATGCATCGGGTGAAGATGAGGTAATTGTAACCATCGGGTTAGAAGATGTTGTGGTTGTTCGCGATCGCAACGTGACCTTGATTGTGAAAAAAGACCGCACCCAGGAAATTAAGCAAGTGGTAAAAGCTCTGCAAGATGACCCGAAATTAAAAGAGTTACTTTGAAGGAGAATACAGGAGTCAGAATATAGGAGCCAGAATGTTGTTGATAACGGGATGCAGACTCTGCCGCTCGCAAGATCGCTGCTTTATTGGCAGGGGCTTCTAACGCTTATGGATTCATCCGTAGGAGTCGGAGTTCTAATTCCTGACGACTGACGCCTTTATTCTTTTCGGTGATGCTTTAAACGGACAGGGTGCAGGGATGATGCAAAGGTACCCAGAGTCACTCATCATTACTTGGCGTTACTTAGTGCTCTCCTTTGCGTTCTGTGCGTTGAAAACCTTTTTCTATCTCAGGTGCATTTGCACTTCGCCGGATTTAGCGTTAGAACATGAGCGTGGATAGGATTGACCTAAGTTTTACCGCTTATGGTCAATTCTTGTTTTACAACTTACTTTTTACGCTGCTAGTTCTAAACCATGTTTGCCTTAACTCAAACCAGTTCCCGGCAACGCGAAATTCTTGAAGTCTTCTTTCGCAATGGCTGGGACTATATGCGAGGACTTCTTACAGGTAGCAAGACGGATGAGCCAAATCTACCTCCTCCTGCTGTCTTTCGTAAAGTCTTGGTAGAGTTGGGGCCTGTCTACGTCAAACTGGGGCAACTTTTGAGTACTCGCCCTGACTTGTTGCCAGGGGAATATGTCGAAGCTTTAACCGACTTACAAGCCAATGTGCCCCCTGTTGCGTGGACTGAGGTAGAGGTTCTGCTACGGCAACAGTTTCGACAGCCTTTAGAGGAGATTTTTTCCAACATTAATCCTCAAGCGGTGGCAGCTGGTTCGATCGCACAAACTCATCGAGCCACTTTAAAGAATGGTCAGGATGTAGCGCTAAAGGTTCAGCGTCCTGGGATTGAGGTTGTTGTCGCTCAGGATATTGCACTGATTAAAAGTTTAGCCGAGCTGGCGTCTCGCACTGCATTTGGGCAGGATTATGACGTTGTAGCGTTAGCTGATGAGTTTACGACTGCCATACAAGCGGAACTCGATTTTACTCAAGAAGCAACCTACACTGATCAGTTACGCCGCAACTTATGCACCAGCCGCTGGTTTGACCCCAATCAGATCGTCGTGCCTGAGGTTCACTGGAATTTAACCACCAAAAAACTTCTAGTCTTGGAGTGGTTGGATGGGGTGCCAATCTTATTGGCGAAATTGCCTGAACTGCGGGAGGAGAAAGATGCGGATACCCAGCGCCGAGAAATCACCACACTCTTATTTCGCGCTTTCTTTCAGCAACTCTACATTGATGGCTTTTTCCATGCCGATCCCCATCCGGGCAACTTATTTTATCTCAATGATGGTCGGCTCGCTCTCCTAGATTGTGGGATGGTGGGGCGTTTAGACCCGCGCACACAGCAGATTTTAACAGAGATGTTGTTAGCGATCGTAGACTTAGATGCTCAGCGTTGTGCTCAACTCACTCTGGAGTTGGCGGAAGCGGGGCAACCTGTGAGTTTGTCGCGGTTGGCGAATGACTACGATCGCATGTTGCGGAAGTATTACAATCTCAGCTTGTCGCAAATCAATTTTAGTCAGGTCTTTTATGAGATTTTACAAGTTTCTCGAAATAACAAAATTCGCTTGCCCAGCAATATGGGTTTGTATGCGAAAACTCTGGCTAATTTGGAGGGAGTCGCCCGTAGTTTCAACCCAGAGATTAATCTTTTAGATGAAATTAAGCCGCTGATGACGGATTTGTTCCGACGGCAGTTACTCGGAGACAATCCCTTACAAACGTTTTTGAGAACTGCGCTTGATCTCAAGAGCCTGTCGTTGCAATCTCCGCGTCAGGTAGAGTTGTTGTTAGACCGGGTAACTTCAGAAACCTTGAAGTGGAATATAACGATACGAGACCTCGAGCCACTGCGGCGCAGTATGGATGATTCGGCGAATCGGCTCTCCTTTAGTATTGTCGTTGGTTCGTTGATTATTGGTGCGGCAATCATCTCTGCCAATGCACAAACTAGTCAGTTACTTTTGATTAGTAACATTCTATTTGCTGTCGCGAGTTTTTTGGGTTTGTGGTTGGTGATAAGTATTCTCAGGTCAGGTCGATTGAGGGGATAAAAGCGATCGAAACTGTTGTAAAAGGAGAATAACTAATTGAACTGGAGAATAATTACTTGAACTGAGGTGAATGTTCAAGAACACCATTCAGTTCTGAGAAGTGAGGCGATCGCTTAAACTTTTACGTTGCCACTAGTTCAAGCGATCGCCTCAGCTTTTGGAGACCAAACCAGCTTCTACCATGAGCGATTGCCTAAGCTGCAACCAGTTGATTAAAATTCTATCTGCTGCTCAACCTCTGTTTCAACTTGAGCTTCTGTTTCAACTTGAGCTTCGGCTAGTGCAGTATAAATTGGAATATTAACTTCTACAGCCTCAAAGCTGACGGCTAGGGAGTATGGAACCTCTGTATAGGGGTCGTTGTTCCAACCTTCATGACCTACTACCGCGATGCAAAATGCTTCTCGTAAATCATAGGATTTCACAAATGCCCAATCTTTCTGGATAGTACCTACACTTCTAGAAACATTTTTGAGAGTTTTGTAATGCTTCTGTTTACCAAGCGTCCATGTAAATAGATCGCTTCCCCCATCAGCTTCATCTGAAGCATCATATCCGTTCAGGATTCTTTTCTTAAAATGTTCTGGATCTTCGCCTTGCTTACTACATTCCCAGTCAAGCCAAGTTGAAAGATACTTCCTTCGATTACGTCGAGTTCGACGAGGTTGAGCTTTATAAGAAAGAGTAATTTCTACAAGGAGTTCAAACTCTTCTCCAGGAGATATCAAACTCTCTGGTAACCTCACCTGGTAAATATGAGCCTCTTTAGCTCTAATTTTATTTTCTCCCTTTGTAATTAAGGTGCTTCGATTGGGTGTATTACTCAGGGCACGTTCAAGGTTTGGAATACCATAGCCTATTTGACGGATGACGTTCTGTTTGTCTTCATCGCTCTTTGCCATTGCCCACTCGGGCCAACGGGCTGATTGAACTATCAATGCCCGATAGAGCAGACAGTCCTCATTAGGAAATTCAGCGGCAAGACGGGCAGCAATATGAGTCACTTTTGGAGCTGCAAATGAGGTTCCAAATGCATCGGACGCGAATAGGGGGGTAGAACCACTACCTAATGTTGACCGTACTAATTCAGGACCAATACCTGAGCGACAAGTAATATTTGGTGGGGTACCTTCATCCTTCACAAGATCGCCACCATACTCAACCACCTCTGGCTTAATAGTACCCCAGATACCCAACCCAGAGCATGAAAATGCTGATGGTTGGTCTTTCTCGCCTACTGATGACCAAGAGCCATCCTTGTAAGAATCTAGTGTAACTGAACCAACAGTTAATGCCTGAAAACTTTGTGCTGGGTTGGCAACTCGACAAGAATTCTCCAAAAGATAATCGGGGTAGAATCTACCAGCACTCAGATGGTCTCTAATAGATAATCTTTTTGACTTGGAATGACTATCTAGATAAAGATTTCCGGCAGCCACAATAAAAAGAATATCTTTTTCCCAGGTCAATTTATCTATAGCGGCTGCCCAAGCACTCATATATCTAGTTCGACAAGGTACATCCGCAGTAATTGAGTGATTAAAAATTCTTGTTTTTGTTTGATTGCAATAATTTTTCACTATATCTTCCAATAGCTCTGGCGGATATAGTTTGTCCGATAATCTACAATCACAATCGAGGATCTTAGCATTTTGAATCCAGCAAACTGCACTCTGCCTTCCGCTGCGAGGTATACTTTTTGGATAAAGCACTGCTCCAGCCACCCTGGTTCCGTGACCTCCATTACTGACCAGATCGGCTGTTAGATTGTCTAAAGGAACCCAAGACTTTGAGTTATCTGCATCAATTGCTTTTTCTAATAAAGGATGCTGTTCTTGAATACCACTATCAATTACACAAACTTTAGGAGCATCTGGTTCTGGTGCTTCTAACTCAAAGTATAATTCACCAGTATCCTGAACCTCATAAAATTGCTCAAAATTAGCAATATCGTCTTTTTCTGTTACTTCAAATACATAGGGAAAGTTAAAAACCAAATCTTTTAGACCTTTGCCAGAAATCTGTATGCGACAGGAAAAACTATCTGGTAATTGAGCAAATTTAGGAATTGTGCCTTCAATAAAGCCACTTAAAAATTCGCCTTTATAACCTGCCACAAAGTCGATTAGCTCTTGCTGTCTCTCGTATGCCAATTCATCCCACTCACTATATGTGATATCGCGTTTCTCTATCCAACGATTTATTGCATCTCTATAACGTTCTGCGCTACTATAATCTTCCTGTTTGGGATAGGGACTTAATTTAGATTTAAGACCCAGGCATGATATGCCTACATCTACCACGTAGACTCGCTCATCTCTAATTTGATCCCAATTCTCTAATAAATAGGGAGATAAAATAAATTCTGGTCGTTGAATTGGCTGAAGAATGTCTAAAATTTTAGCGACTATCCCTCCACCTTTTTTTGATTGAAAGAATAGTTCTATTTTTCTCTGAAGTTCACTAAGATCGACATTAGCTGAAGCTCCGATAATATAGCCGCCTTCTAACTCAGAGATTATTTCTATATCAGATGTTTTTAATTCCTCAAGATCGAAGGTTTCAGGATCGATTTCCAAGATGAGAGGTATAACGTCAGGAAGTTTGGGCTTATCTTCTTCCTCTCGCTTCTCATAAATATTTTGCCAATCAGTGACTACCGATAATACTGACTTCTTGATTTTACTTCCATGTGCTTGCCGATTACTTAAGTTTATTAAAGTTTGAGTGATTTTATTACTGTCTCTGCCTCCACGTAAACTAGCTCTACCCTTTGTTGTCAGGTTAAGCTGTAGATGCGGTAACCACTCCAAACGTTCAGTCATTTAGTTCTCCGAACAAGCAAGCCAGTACTTCTAAGAGATGTTGATTTCCTCTATAGCTTCTACTAAGTGTTCCTGGATGACTAACTCCTCTCGCTCCAGGATAGCTCGTTTAGCAGCATCTTGTGCCACTCTCACGGCTTGAGCCGCCGAAAAGCCGTTCATTTGCTTGATAATTAATGACCAGTCAATCGAACCAACTTCAATTGCACATAGGGTTTGCTTTAGTATAAATTCTAGCTCCTGTTCTCCTGGCTTGGGGACTTCAATCAAATCATCGAATCGCCTCCACAGAGCAGTATCCAGAGACTTATTCAAGTTTGTAGCTGCTACTAAAAGGCCAGAGGAAGGCTCGTACTCATCTAGGATTTGGAGAAACGTGTTTACGACTCGCTTGATTTCTCCGACTTCCTGAGCATCCTCCCGCGACTTGGCAATCGAGTCACATTCATCCAGAAACAACAAACATGGCTCCTCTGAAGCCTTGTCAAATACTAGCCTCAAATTGCTGGCTGTCTCCCCTAAAAAGGACGACACCATTGCATCAAACCGAACTTTAAGCAAAGGTAAACCTGTGTTCCAAGCTAAACGCTCAGCTCCTAGCGTCTTTCCACAACCTGGGGAACCATACAGAAGAATTTTTTGCCTGTAGCGCAGTCCATGATGAGCCAGCCTATCCCTTGCTGCATACTCGCGCTCAATTCGCTGGAAACGTTTCTCAACAGCTTCAGGCAGTACCATGTGATGCCGCAGTTTCTCTCTGGGTATGACGGTGACTAGGGGAAGATTAAATCGCTTACTAGTAGGCAGTTCGCTAAGAGCTTGTAAGTTCTGTGATACCGGAGAGACTGGCTTGCTGTTTGAGGCAGGCTTTTCCTTTTGGCTCTTTTTCTTGATGTTTTCTAGCTGATCGGCTAGCAGCGTGTGTCCTTTTTGGCGCTCTTCCTCTATTACTAGGTACGTCAGCTTGTCGATCGCCTCTGGGTCGGAACTAGCGATCGCTCTAAACAATCTCTTGAGAAGCTCTGCTTTCATATCGCCCCTCAGTATAAGGGGTAGTGTCCGGCTATTCTAGCCAATTACTACCTTTATCCGTACATTGATACCAATGTACTACAATATTAGTACACATGTACTGTTTTGGAAAGTAATCGTTCCTCGACTATAGATATTTGACTGAGAAGGGGCGATCAGAGTCTACGATTTTTGGCATCCTAGAGAAGATCTAGTGTTGTTAGTCTGTTTGACTAAAGAGCCTGTGGGGAGAATGTTCTTGGGAGAAGAAGAAGTGGAATGAAGGAGGGCAGCAAGTACCAGCCACTCCTTGAATATCTGTGTGGCAGTAATCAAGGTGAAATAAGCCTTACTTTTGCTCAAATCGAGACTCTAATAAATGAATCCCTGCCTGACTCAGCGCGAAGTAAACGGGCATGGTGGAGCAATCGCAGCAAAGGCGCGCTGCAAGCTTCCGCTTGGATGGAAGCAGGATATCGCGTTGAGGATGTCGATCTTGATGGACAGCGAGTGACATTTTGCAAACCTACTACTAAACCTAAAGTTCAGTATGGGCGCGATACAGAAGCGTGGCATAGTGAACAAATCAAGGCATTACGGCTTCACATGAGGTTGACACAGGCAGAGTTTGCAAAACAGCTAGGTGTGCGTCAGCAAACAGTAAGCGAGTGGGAAAATGGAGTCTATGAGCCAACTCGCTCAAAGTCGAAACATCTAGACTTAGTTGCTCAGACGGTTGGATTTGCATACGAGGAAGAGAGATAAAAATTAAGAGCGAGAATTTGACATTTACACGGTAAGCATGTAAATTGAAAGTATCATCTAGCTGTGGCAATAGTCAAGCATTACATTCTCTAGTTAAGTTCTGACCCTAAAACCGCTCGGATTAAGCCAATTTAAGCCATAGCGAATGGAAGCAAGCGGCTAGGCAAACTCGCGTCCGCCTGCGCGGACTGCAATTAGAAAAATTTGAAACCTGCGTAGGTAGGTTTAGTTTGTGTAGCTGCGGTTTCAACCGCCAAGCATTTACCAACAAAAACAGCCATGCAACCGCTACGCCACCGCATCAACCCCAAAACCTTCGTCATCACCCTCAGACAAATCGCCAAACACCTGAAAATCAGTCAAGATCGCATCCTCAACTGGGAAAAATGGCATAACGTTCTCTGGATACACATCCAAGGACTCGGCGGTTACTTCGTCAGTTACCGCAAGTTAGAGCAGTGGATTGCCGCTTGCCGCACCCTAATTTCCTACTGCCCCAACCTCAATGCCCTGGAAACCCTCTGGCAATCCATTTGGCAAGAAGCCCAGCGATATAACGAAGACGACATCTCTCGCCTCGAAGTCATCTGGCAGCAACGATACACGGACTTATCCAACCGTCAACAAACCTAAAAAGTCACCAAGCCAGCATCAAGTTTCGGAGGCTTCCTGCTGACTTCTGGCTCCCATATCCAAGGAGACTTTAATCATGATAAAACCTATCGTGCGATGGGAGGAGAATTGTGTATGACTCATCCTCGTCCCATCGGAGAAAGAGAACTCGGCTTAATTGAACTCTATACCAACTGCCAACTCGAACTAGCGCCCCAGAGGTTTTATGCCAAGTGGAATGTCACTTACCAGCAGATGGGCAGAATTTGCTCTCGCTCTCCTTCTACTGTCCAGCGTTGGTTTACTAGAGGTTGTAGCTCTCGCTCCCCCAATTCTTGCGATTTGCACCATCTCGCTCTGATGGACTTTCTCTTAGAGCATTTTGAACAAATTCCGGCTGAACTTTTACATTTGCTATGTCCCCCGCCTCAACACTGAAACCTCCACAGCCAGTCTTAAGAAACATTTTTCGTTGAGGCTGGGCGAAGCATTTGGATACGAAACTTTTAGTCTTTTAACTCCAGTGAGTCGCCCAAATGCTGACACTCGTTCCGACGCTCATGCCTCGCTATAGCTTCGCTTCACGCTACCGCTTCGCGAACTTCCCTACGAACGTCTGATGTTTCTTGCTCTATAGGGGGGACGAGAAGCGCCCTCGTGCGGAGTTCTTAATTAATTGTGCCTGTTAAGGGTGAGCTGGCACTGGCATAGGTTTTTACCGGAATTCGACCGGCTAAATAAGCAAGACGACCGGCCTCGGTTGCCATACCCATAGCTCTTGCCATCGCGACGGGGTTGTGTGCTAATGCGATCGCACTATTAATTAATAGCGCATCTGCCCCCATTTCCATCGCATAAGCGGCCTCACTAGGCGTACCAATGCCAGCATCAACCACCACTGGTATCTTCGCTTCTTCAATAATGATTTGGATATTCGCTGCCGTCTGAATCCCCTGTCCGGAACCAATAGGTGACCCCAAGGGCATTACCGTCACGCAGCCTGCTTCTTCCAATCGTTTGGCAAGCATGGGGTCAGCATTAATGTAAGGCAACACAGCAAATCCTTCTTTCACCAATTGTTCTGCCGCTTCCAAGGTGCCGATGGGGTCAGGGAGTAAATATTTCGCGTCAGGAATCACTTCCAACTTGACAAAATTGTTATCCTCCTGCCCTAACAACTTTGCCATTTCCCGACCCAAGCGTGCCACCCGCACTGCTTCCTCAGCCGTCTTACAACCGGCTGTATTTGGTAGCATCCAAATTTTTGACCAATCCAGCGCTTCTGCTAATCCTTCATGTCCCGGTGCATTGGTTTGCACCCGACGGACAGCAACCGTGACAATCTCACAACCACTGGCTACAACACTCTGCTGCATCATTTCGATGCTGCTATACTTACCCGTACCCGTCATCAGGCGAGAGTTAAAGGTTCGACCTGCAATCACCAGCTTGTCCTCTGTGCGAGGGGATGCCTGAGGTGCAAGGACTGAGGTGGAATGGGATTGCGCCACTGATTTTGTAGAAGAATTACTTGAAAAAACCATTGGAGTTGCTGGTGCAGCAGATTTAGTGTAAAAGCGATCGTAACGGAAATGTTCTAACAGAGGGTCAGACTTTTGCTCGCTAATCAAGTCAGCAATTAGAACTGATGTTATGGGTGCCAAAAGAATGCCATTGCGGTAGTGACCGGTGGCGAGGGTAAGATTTTTGCAAGGGCTAGTGCCGAGAATCGGTAACTCATCCAACGTTGCAGGCCGAAATCCCCACCAGCACTCTTGTATCGACCAATCCTGCAATTCGGGATACAACTTGATGGCTTGAGCTAAAAGGGTTTGAATTCCTTTGGGTGTATTGTGAGGCGTAAACCCAACATCCTCCACCGTCGCTCCGATGATCATCCGTCCATCTCGACGTGGCACGATGTAGGTATTTGAACCATAGAGTATGCGCTGTAAAGGCAAAGGCTGACGCTTGTCTTGGGGCACTTGTACCGACAACATCTGACCTTTTTTCGGGCGGACTGGCAACGGCAACAGTTGGTTAGACCAAGCACCGGCGGCTAGGATGTAATGGTCGGCTTGAAATTCCCCAGCAGAAGTTCTGACTTCACGAACCATTCGATTCTGCTGCTCAAGGGCTTCAACGTCAATTCCTTCGCGGAGATTAACCCCCAATTCTTGGGCAGCAAGACGCAAGGCTTGAGCAAGTTCCCGATTATCTACCTGTCCATCTTCGGGATACCACCACCCTCCTACCACATCAGAGCCTAAACCAGGTTGATATAAATGGATGGCATCTCGGTCTAGCCAGTAGTCACCTTGGGATTGAACATCTTTTGGCTCTTCATAAAGGGGGGATAAAATCCCACAGGGCCAGTAACCTGTCGCAACACCTGTGAGCTGTTCGAGTTTGCCAACCCATTTCGGATATAGCGATCGCGACTTTAGGCATAAATCTAACATGGGACTGGCAGGAATCCCTTCTGCAAAAGGAGCCAACATCCCTGCGGCGGCTAAGGTAGACCCCTGCTTAAAGTCACGGCTGACTAGCGTTACAGTTGCACCCCGCAATTTTAATTCAACGGCGATCGCTAAACCAATAACACCGCCGCCGATGATGAGAATGTCACTTGCTGCATTCATGAGAAAAAATTAGACGCGCTTCGGACGCGCCTACACTTGAAAATCGGTATTAGAGGTTAGGCTTCACGCCCCTAGAGAGTTATGACTGCTTTAGAAGTGATAGAGCCTGAATCCAGAGGGGGCGGTCATCCACCCACTGGTGATGTCGAGAAAATTTCTCTGCCTCTGGAACGTCCGGAGCGTCTGGAGTGTCAGTCTCAACCAACAACTTATGACCACACCCGAATTCAGACGTCTGTCTCACTCCTAAAAACTAACGATTCAACCCTCAAGAGGCCTACTCTACCATAGCGCAGGCACACTTTGAGTACTATCAGACTGTCCAGTCGCCGTATTGGGGGCTTCTGGATTCAAAATAACGTTAGGGTCTTGTGTCGTTGTCTGATTCGATTGAGCTCGTGTACCGGGTTGATTGGCGGGTTGTACCCGTGTTTGGGCCGTTCGTTGGTTTTGGGTTGCTGTCGGCGAATTGTTAACTTGGTTCGCACTCTGGTTCCGACCCAGGAAGGGAATGTTATTACAGCCCGTTACTGAGCCTACAAGAGCAATCGCAACTACGACCTTGCTCATTAATTCAAGAAATTTATTCATAACCTGGGTCAGGGGAAAAACGCTGTACTTATCAATCAGAAAATATTATCCCAACTTTGAATATTTATTTTTTTGCTTTTTCTTTAGAAACGAAGATGAGAGCAAGTTTTTGTTCAACCATGTTGGCTCTAACATCCTGAAATGCGATCGCGTTCAGAAACTAAACTTTAGCGCTACGCTACCAGGCATAGAGCCATCCTCAGTAGACACCAACAAGAGCATCTCAAGAAACACACCCTACCAAAGGGCAGGCACGGGTTGATTGGCGTCCGTTTGCGCCGGTTGTACGTTTGTCGCCTCTGGATTTACTGTCGCATCCGGGGCTTGTGCCGTTGTTTGAGCATTACTTGGAGCTTGTGCTGTGGGCTGATTTGCCCGTTGCACTCTTGTACGATTGGCTGGTTGAACGCTTGTGCGGTTAGTCGGTTGAACGTTTGTGCTTTGTTGAGCCGTTTGGAGCTGATTTGCACTCCGACTCCGGCCTAAGAAAGGAAAGCGCCAGCCAATCGCTGCTCCTGCTAGAGCCGCAATTGCTACGACCATGATAATTAATCCAATAAATCTGTTCATACCCGAGTTAAAGAAACAATCGTGTGTCTGTCACTCTACAAGAATAATCTAACTTAATGTCAGTAGGGTCACTAGTTAACTGTAAAGGAATAACAAGCTTTTTACTGATAAGCCAAATAGAACTCAGTGCGAGTGAATCCTATCCCGTATCAAAGAATTGTCCCTGACTCTAAAGTCAACGTTTTTAACCCTGACAAAAGGATATATTTCTTGTCCTCCCGCTTTAAGGAGATTACAAAGATATATCCGGTGGTAGATTTTGTTCACGGTAGATACTTCTGCACCACCAGCCAACCTGTAAACGATACCCAAATAAATCCTACGAACAGGGCAATATTTGTGCCAACATGAACCGCACGAGCCCAAGTTCGATCTGGAGTAATCAGAGTGGCACTGCCTGCTGAAAGTAAAACCAGAAATACCACTGAAAATCCAGCCATGAGATGTCCTGAGTGCCCCAAACTCCCAAAATGACCTATTGTACCTACAATACCAATTGCCAGTAACAACAATACAAGACTGACCATGAGCCAACCGATAAAGAAATGTAAAGGTCGCAACCACTGGGGATACTGGCGATGAGATTGGCGTCGGTTGAAAAGAAGAGTCCCAGTTATACTCAGGAGAAAGTAGGCTAAGAGCGATAAACCCATTGACCATGCAGCTATTCTCCATAGCCAAAGAAAGGAAGGTAGATTCACACAAAAGACCTCAACCTAGATGAGAAGAGCGTTCAACTCTTTCAGTATTGGATACTCTCACAACATTCTTCAACCTTCAACTTTCTAACCTTCCAACCTTCAACTTTTCCACCCTCTAACCTTCCAACCACCAACTTTTTAACTATAAAAAAAGGAGTTGCCGTACTTAGCAACCCCATCCCGATCTCATTAAGGAAGAATAAATTAGCCTAAAGTCGCGAACGTTAAACTTGCTTTTGGTAATGGGCTTTTATGATTGGGATTTTCTACTCGTTGCTTAGGATTTGTAGCCGTCGTAGCTTCTGCTAAAGGCTTAGTTATCGGTTGTTTTGAGCTGCCAGTTTCTTCAACCCGCAAACGAACGCAAGGTATAGTATCTGACAAAATTGCAGTTGCCATCATGCCAGTATGAATTTCTAACTGAGCTTCTGGTACTGCTTCAAAAACTAAGCGTTGTCCAGGAAAAACAACACGTTCAAAATACCAATTGGAAATGTTTGTTATCCGAGCAATTTGAATCTGGCTAGTTGCATTTACATAGCAGCAGACAATGGGGTTTTGATTATCTGAAGGAAGGGGATCGAGAATCTGAGCCATAACTGCCAGTGTGATTAATGAATTGAGTTTGTTATTACATCACTCAAGTTAACACCTGCGATCCCCACTAGCTGTAAACGCCACTACCAATCTCACCTGTTTCCGTCGGTGATTGAGAGCGCACTCAGGGGAATTTTTTTACTTTTTCAGTATTATCTGCTTTTTTTCAGGAAATCTGAGATTTTATTGACCAAGAACAGCACCTTAGCCACAATAGCTAACACAGTGGTCAAAAAGCTCCTTGTTTTGAGGATTTCTACTTCTTCAGAAAAAATACCACACAGTTGAGAGAAGTCGCTAATCTTGTTAAAGTTAAGTTATGTGAATTAAATTTTCATATTTTTGCCATTAATCCTCATCGCCAGCATTGGGGTTAGACCAATCTGCCC
>CBKWLJ010000024.1:0-38158 GCA_966675205.1 uncultured bacterium | reverse complement strand
TAACGGTGTCGCCTAATCCATCAGCTCCAGGTGCGCCTAATACTAGACCTGTACCCCAAGTTCCCCAACTTCCGCGTTTAAGACAACCTAATGGAGGGGTTTCTGGGAATCGATCTCCAGGAACTAGAACTCAATCTCCAGCAGCTAGAACTCAATCTCCAGCAGCTAGAGCTCAATCTCCTAGAGTAACGCCACCCAACAGGGTGGTGCCCCCTGCTCGTACATTACCTAAGCCTGGTGCTACTACAGCACCAAAACCGAGTGGAACCACCACTAATACCCCTAACTCCGGTCCCGGTGGCTCCCTTCCTCGCGGTCCGGTGGCTACCGCTCCTCAATTAATTCCTCAACTACCGCAGTTGCCTGAACCAACCCAGGCAAGGGGAATCGAGGTTTCAGGAGTAGTTGAAGTGGGGGGTACGTCTGTGGCAATTGTGAAAGTGCCAAATGAACCCGCTCGCTATGTACGGGAAGGACAACGGATAGCAAATGGACAAGTACTTGTCAAGCGAATCGAAATGAATCGCGGACCTACTCCAGTGGTGATTCTAGAGCAATACGGTGTTGAAGTTGCCAGAGGAGTTGGAGAAGCACCAACGACAGGGCCAGGACAACCAGCACAAGGTCCAACGGCGTCTCTACGAGCAGCACCGTCGTCATAAAAACCTCAGCAAAACTTTAAGGTGAGTGTAAGAAGGCTCCAAGACAAAAGGCGGATGGTAAAAAGTAGGAGGCTCTAGGGGAGGAAAGTTGGTACGGTAAGCTTTTTAACTTTTTTGAACGGGTCACTTATTTTCCTTAGCCTGGTTTAGGTGTAAAGTAGAGCCAATTTTTACAAGTGCGATCAGATTGCCTCGCTTGGTCTAAAGTGGGGCAATTTGCTTCTTGATCAAAATCCCATAAATTGACCATCTTCCCCGTATAGGATAAATGTAGAAATCGAAGAGAGTATCAAAGGTTGTGCTTGAACCGTTGCGGTATCAAATTCGTTATCCGAATCTCCCCTTAGCTGTTTATCGAGAGGTGGCTGCTCATTTGCGCCAAGTGCAAGGGGTGGAAGTTGATCTGATTACTCAGACTTCACAGCAGTTTGATTACAACCAAAGTCAAGTCAGTGGTTTGTGGATTCAGCATTGTGATCCGTCTGATTCAGTGAGCCGAGAACGAGTGAATCAAATTTTGTCCTATTATCAAAACCACTATGGTGATTGGGAAGAAGAAACTTCTCTCCAAAGTGCTGTAAGACATAGTTAGAAGCGAAAGTTTAATGGGTTCAATTCAGGCGTTACGAGGAACACGAGACATTCTGCCGGATGAAATCCGGTATTGGCAGCACGTTGAAGCGATCGCAAAAGCAGTTCTGTCTAGAGCCGCTTACCAGGAAATTCGTCCTCCTTTATTTGAACGCACGGAGCTATTTGCGCGGGGTATTGGTGAAGCCACCGATATTGTGGGCAAAGAAATGTACACCTTCAACGATCGAGCAACTCCGCCGCGTTCTGTTACATTGCGTCCGGAGGGAACAGCAGGCGTAGTCCGGGCTTTTATTCAAAATAATCTTTATGCTAGTGGTGGCGTGCAGCGCCTGTGGTATACAGGCCCGATGTTTCGCTACGAAAATCCCCAAGCAGGGCGTCAGCGACAGTTTCACCAATTAGGAGTAGAGGTGATTGGGAGCGACAATCCCAGGGCAGATGCAGAAGTCATTGCGATCGCAACCGATATTCTTCAAACTCTAGGACTGAAAAATCTCCACCTAGACCTTAACTCTGTAGGCAATCCAGAAGATCGACATCACTATCGAGAGGCATTAGTCAACTACCTGACACCTTACAAACAGGAGTTAGACAAAGACTCTCAGGAGCGTTTAAGCCGCAATCCCATGCGGATTTTAGACAGCAAAGACGAACGGACTAAACAAATTACTCAGGATGCCCCTAGCATTTTGGACTATCTTGGTGCCGAGTCCAAGCGTCACTTTGAACAAGTGCAGCAGTTACTCAGTGATTTGGGAATTGGTTACACCCTCAACCCTCGTTTGGTGCGCGGCTTAGACTACTATACCCACACAGCCTTTGAAATTATCTCCGATGACTTGGGATCACAGGCAACAGTGTGTGGGGGGGGTCGTTATGATGGGTTAGTCCAGGAATTGGGAGGGGCTGCTACACCAGCAGTGGGTTGGGCGATTGGGTTAGAGCGTCTTATCATACTTTTGCAACAAATTCAAGAAACTCCTCGCCAAATTCTCGATTTTTATGTGGTATCGAGAGGGGACTTGGCCCAATCTCAATCACTCATCTTGGCTCAAAAGCTGCGTCAGGCTGGGTTTAGTGTTGAATTAGACTTAAGTGGCAGTGCCTTTAAAAAACAATTTGCACGAGCTGACCGGAGTGGTGCGGTGGCGTGTTTAATTTTAGGAGAAGAGGAAGCGCAAAACCAAACCGTTAACCTGAAGTGGATGGTGACAAAAGAACAAGTTGCGATCGCCCAAGCCGACTTGCTCAACGAGACGGATGAGCTACGACTCAAGCTTGCTAGCTTTAAGTAGACAATTGGGGTTAGTTCGTTGGCGAACTGCTAGCAGACATTAGACTGAAAAAATTAAAGCCTTGGATGCTAGAGATTAGACTCTAGACGGAAGCACCTTCCACAGTTCAAACTGATGCCTAGTAGAAGAATCGCTAACAACTATGGAATATTGGGAATTTCTACTCCAAAAAGAGGGCGATCGCACTTGGAAGCCCATCAAGTCTAAGCGGATTGAAATCGAAGAGGGGCGGTATCGGATCGTGGCGCACTCATCTCGCATCAATACGGATGTGGAGATCTGCGTCATTTATGAAAGTACAGAGGAAATTCCACCGAAGCGACGGTCTCAGAAGCGATCGCGCCGCACCAATCCCGAAGGCTTAATGGTAGTCATTCCCTTTACATACCTCAAGCCGGGCTTGTGGGAACTACGTTGTTGTGGCGATATTTTGTCCGATTTTCTAGGGCTATCCTGGCAGCATTCGATTCAACTGCAAATTATCTCAAAAGTTACAGAAGTTTCACCCGTTGCCGAATCCGACCCACCCAGGTTGGAGACTAGCCTGATAGAGGTTCAGGCAGATGATGTAAGCGACAACGTATTCCCCTGTGCATCTGAGTCTGAAATCACAGTTGAACCGACCTCACTCCCCAGCCAACTTCCGCAACCGACACTCCTAGCGGCTATAGAAGCCGAGAACAATGAGCAGGATAGTCGTGTAGAAGTTAAAACTCAGGAAAACCTCTCACAATTAGTCTTCTCGGAAACCTCATCCGAAATTACCCCCTTAACAACATCCCAAGAAACAGCCGCTTTTGAGCCACAACTTTTTGACACCGAGAGTGAAATTCTTGAAGAGTCAGAAACCCTTCAAACCAATCACAACAAGCTTCCTGAATCTCTCCTAGAAGACTTTACTCTCAACACTGATGAAGCTGAAACACAGCCCATCACATTAGCTGACTCAGTTACCTCCCTTACTCCCTCTGAGTCAGGCGAACAAAAGAGCGTTGTCTCAGATAACTTCGCTGAAGTTACAACATCGAGCAATCCCATTTTGGATCAATCCCTGCAAATGCTTGAGCAAATCCTACAACAGGTACTTGAGCCAGTAATGCAGGATTTTGAACGCTCGTCGGAGTCTTCGGAACCCCAAGCGGCACTTGAGTCAGAGTTGCCTAGAGAAACAGAAATTAACCCGCCAGGAATCCTCTTAACCCTTGATGAGGAATCCTTCGTCGCACGTCGAGGAGAGTTTTTACTTATTTCAGGGCAATTAGATGTCTTGGATGTTAATCAACTCAATGGAGATAAATCCACAAGCAAGAAAACGCTTGACCAAGGGTTCTTATCGTATGAATTGCGCGATCCTCAAACCTCAAGAATTCTGCTAGCAGTTGAACAACCTTTACCCAAACCAGAGTTACCCTTAGCTTTTAGTCATACCTTAGAACTTCCTTTGGACTGCCAGACTCGTCTGATTTTAGGAAAAGTGACGCTCTATGAGAAACTAGTACACCAGTCCCAGGAATCAAAACCAGTCGCTTTAGCGAGTCAACCTTTTACTATCACGGCAGATTTAGATGAATTATTAGGAGCGATTATTCCGGGAACAAGAGCCATGCCTGTAGCCAAAATGGTGCTACTTAGCAATGACTCCACTCCCTTGCCAAACGCTCAGGACGATTCGCAACAAGCAGATATTCTTCCTCCGATTCCTCGACCCATACTGAACTTAGTAGACGTTACCCAAAACGCTCAGTCTCTTTCTTTGCAGCCTTCATCTGGGCAAACCCTACCTCCGCAAATTTACCAACCCTCCTCTACGCCCAAGCCGTCAAAATCGCCTCAACTCCCCAAACTGCCACAAATGCGGCCTATTACTGCAAGTGCAGAACTTGCCATTACTCCCAGTCTGCCGGAGCAAGTGGAGGTGAACCGGGAAAATTGGGTGGAGCAGTTACAACCCCTACTTCTGAGTAATGACTCTGCCTCCCCCCTCTTAAACTCTTTGCCAATGGACACGGCGAAAGAAGCTGTGATAGAGGCTCCTTTTGGGGATGGCGTGCAGCAAGCAGTGTCATCCCAGACAGACGAACCGGAAGAGACATTACAGACCTTAGAGGCTTTAGCGATCGCTGTTGATACATCAGCTCAATTACACTCTCCGGCTGCGGTATCAGACTCGCTAATCCTTGCTGTGCCTGTCAATGGAGATGGGACTGATGTTACTGAATTTGAAGAACCGGAAACAGCGAACACCAGTCAAGCTAGTCAAGAGAATTGGGAATGGGACAGTTCAGAGCATCGGGAGAAGATATGGAGTGAAGAGGATTGGGATTTAGATGCTGATTCGGGTACACAAACTCAATCCTCCGTCCCGAATTCTCAGTTGCCTATATCAACACAATCTCCGCTATCACCTGTGCTAGAAATCGAGGCCTCAGACATCAGTCCTGAGAACCACGATGAAACTGTGATAACGCCGCACTCTGAACTGGACACACTCTCGGTTGAATCCTTATGGGATGGCTTGGACACCAAATCAGTACAGAACACGGCGGCAGTAGAGAGAGACTTCACTGCGTTTTCACCAGTTCCAGAATCCGGTGCTGACGGTGTGAGTGCATTGGGAGAGGACAGCATACTAGCAGAAGAGACGCCAGAATCCTCCGACCCTACCATTGTCGATAACGCCTTCCAAGCCTTAAATACACAAGACCGTTTTTGGTGGCGGCTCAACTCTATGGCAACAGACGCTGAGTTGTCTGAATGGCTAAAGTCTGATTCATCTCCTCCTTCCACACCAATCAAGACAGAGGAAATTACACCCCCTGTAGAACCTGAGCAAGTTAGGGTTGATGTTGAAGAAGTCACCCAACCGCTGACTTCTAATACCTTGCTCACAGATTTTGATGCTACGAATTGGGAAGAAGAAAGTAACAATTTTAGTAGTGAAGAAAGTGACGATTTTAGTAGTGCAGTGGTCGATATAGACGACCCACTACAACCCCCTTCTTTTGAAGAGAACTCATTTTTAGAGGAACAACCGCTACCTCCTGAAGAAAATACCGTTTCAGAGGCAGAAGGGTTAGATCAGCTCCCTTGGACAGATATCGTCGATCTGAGCTGGGCTAGTCACGAATTTGTTGTGGAAGATGATGATCTGCCAGCACCTGAAAAACCGGAGGTTAAACGTGAGGAGGTAGCGAAGATTTCTTCGGTAGAACTTCCTAGTCTTCAACCTAAAACACCGAGTGCTCAACCCCAAAAACTACAGAGTCCTCCAGTTCAACCTCTAGAGATTCTCACTTCACGGCAGTTCGAGTTACCCATCCCCGCACCCGAACTCTCCATACCCACAAATGAATTGGCGGCTGGAGAACCCGTGATTGTCCGTGTCAAGTTACCTCCCCATTCTTCTCGTCTGTGTGTCAAGCTATGGGTTCAAGATCGACAAAGCCGTTCTTTACTAGACGGCCCACGGTGGTTGATGGATTTAATTCCTGATCGCACTGGAGAACAAGAAGCACTGACTCAGTTGACGATTCCGTTTGGCAGTATGGAAATTCGGTTTGAAGCGATCGCAGTTGATATCGACAGCCAGCGAGAAAGCCATAAAGTTGCGGTTGATTGTGTCGTTGTGCCTCCTGATTTACCTAACCTCTCTTTAGATGAGTTTGAGGCTTAGCAACCCCAATCAGCCTATCAAAAAATACCGCCGATTTGAGTGAATCGGCGGTTACCTGTTTCTAATGAATATTGGCGTATCAAATCAAACAAGCATTTATTAATGACCTGTTATCGTTAGTCTTGGGTAGCCTTACATAGAGGAACCAATACCTGCGTAAGCTCCGTAAAAGAAAATACCGAGAATGACAAGTACACCTGTTCCCGCAACAGTAGCAACAATCCACAGAGGAATTTTTCCACTTCCAGTCATAATTTTTACCTCCTAATGCAACACAACAACGATTATTATCACACCCAGTTAGTTAAAGAAATAACTGGAAAATAAAATACCCAGAACAAAAATCAGCAATAGACCTAAGTACAGAGAAGTCCGATTTAGTTCAACAGGTTGGTTATTCGGATTGGGACTACGTTCTGGCATAATTGCTTCTCCTATCGTTGAATAAATTGCATGGCAGCGATCGCGCCCAAAAAGAAAACTGAAGGAACAGCTAAGGTATGAACCGCCAGCCATCTAACTGTGAAAATCGGATAGGAAACTGGCTGATTAGGAGTTCTGCTTGTCATTGTTTAAACCTGTTTTACAACTACTTGTTTTACAACTACTTTGTTGTGAATTGATTAATTTGCTGTTTGGCAGTGTAGCGATCGCTAAGGATGGGTACTTCTTGCCGCTCTTGGGTGAAATACTCATTGGGACGGGGTGTTCCGAAAACATCATAAGCCAAACCCGTGCTCACAAATAACCAGCCTGCAATAAACAAAGCAGGAATAGTAATGCTGTGAATTACCCAGTAGCGAATGCTTGTAATAATGTCCCCAAATGGGCGCTCTCCAGTTGTACCTGACATAGCTCCTTTCTCCTTCCTGTCAACACTTGGAACTCAATAACTATAATACGAAATTGCTTTAATTTACTTCAAGCAATTTCAGATCACTTAAGCGGCTTGTGCCGATTGCTCGTACCTTAGCAAAACACCCTTCTGACCAATAATGAATCCCTTTTCGGGTGTAAGAAAGAGGATTTTATATAAGTTAGAAGGCACATCTTCAATTTCGCGGTCTTTTTGCCAAGTTTTTCCACCATCAAAACTGCACAGCAAATTCCCGCTACCACCGGCTACCCAAATTTCTTCAGGTGTTCGATAAGCTAAATCGAGAAATCCCCAACTTGTGGAAAACTCTGGATTAATCGGCTTATCCCAAGCCTCTAAGTCCTCCTTACTGCTAAATTGGAGCTGACCGCCCCTCTCTAGCATCCAAAGACGCCCATCTTTACCGAATCCCATACTTTGAAGACGCTTGGAACTGTTGCGATTATGTTGTATCCAAGCATTTTGCCCTGGTTCCCAAGTGGAGTAGAAGTTACCTCTCGCGGAAACAGCAACATACTTGCCATCATCAGAACGGGAAATGTTACGGACGACCCCGACTGCTTCTTCAACCATTGCTTTCCAGGTTCGGCCTTCATCTTTTGTTTGATAAATAGCGCCAACCGTCGTGGACATTTCCGCTGATTGAGGACCAAGGGCAACGATGGTGTTGGGGGCACCTGGTAACTTTTCGCTTAAGGGAATGCGAGTCCAAGAGGCACCACCATCTGTAGTATGCAGCAAGATGGAGGGTTCACCCACAATCCAGCCTTCGTCTCCCGCAAAGCTAACAGAGTTGAAGCGATAATTTTGCTCTCCCAGTTCCAGCTTTCTCTCTTGCCAACTTTGACCGCCATCAGTGGTTTCTAAGAGTGTAGCTTTACTGCCCACTGCCCATCCATGATTCAGATCGCCAGTAAATCCCAAATCCTGTAACGTTGATTCCGTTGGCAGTGTAATCACTTGCCAAGGGTTGGAACTTACAGATGGAACATTACTACAACTCACACAAAAGAAAGCAACGGCTAGTAATATTACAATTTGTTTCAGTTTTTTCATCAAATCGTTCATAACCTTCAGCACTGGTAAAAGCAAGCTCTTTGCCCTTTAAGTGGAAATCCTTTCTCAAATTGCCTGTTATCTATGCCGTAGCAATACCTTCCAAGAGCGCCAATCTCGCAGTCAGCGATCTCTTGCTATACAACCGTTGTTCTTGCCCAACATTACCCCAAAACTGGAACTGCACGCTCGTTTAGCGCAAACCGTAGAGGCTTAGAAAGAACAGGAAGAATAACGCTAATCCACCAAAGATGAGTAGGTTTTTCTGTCCGGGAGTCAAGCGGTTGACACCCAAACCGTAGTCTAGATTTTCTTGAAATCCTGAAGGAGCACCACTGGCTCCAATGTCCTGAAATGCCGAAGTTCGCGCTCCGCAGACTGGACAGCGCCAGTCGCTCGGTAACTCTTCAAAAGGCGTTCCTGAAGAGATGTTACGAGTATTATCTCCCCTGTTCGGTTCGTAAACGTAGCCGCAGCCACGACATTCGTAACGACTCGGCGCTTGTTCAGCAAGGGTTTGCTCGTTGGCTCGATCGCTCATTGCTCGCAAAAATATTTAAGAAGCAAATCTTAAAATGTATGTTAAAAAAATTATCGCATAACTAGACAACTTTACCTACAAGAGTATTCATCCAGGATAAACTGCCCCGTAATGGGGAGTTCATTTTTGAGGTGCGATCGCCTTTAGCCCTACTAGCCCACTTCCGTCACATGTTTGTCGTCTTTCACTCATCAACCGTAACCTTTCTTAACACAAGGTGGGTTTTCTGAAGAGTATAGAACCCCCGGTAGGGTGTGTTGTGCGAAGACGTAACACACCGTCAAGCTGGAATGAGGTGAGTTACGAGTAGAGGCGACTGAAAAATTCATACAATGATGCAATTGTCAAGATAAAGAGTAGATTGCTTTTGGCAATGCTCCCGCTAAGTTTCTCAAATTCGGACGAAACGACCGACCCTATATAATTAAGAATGTTAAAGAATTCATAACGCCAGTTTTGTTTCTAGTGGAAGTTACCCATTGTGTTTGTTCTTAGCGGCTACGAATATCTTTTAGGCTTCTTACTGGCTTGCAGTTTAGTACCAATTTTGGCTCTTACAGCATCTAAGCTTCTGCGACCTAGCACTCGCGGTCCAGAGCGGCGTACTACATACGAATCTGGGATGGAGCCGATAGGGGGAGCTTGGATTCAGTTCAACATTCGCTACTACATGTTTGCTCTGGTTTTCGTAATTTTTGATGTTGAAACTGTATTTCTCTACCCTTGGGCAGTTGCATTTAACCGACTGGGACTGCTGGCTTTCATTGAAGCTCTTATTTTTATAGCAATTCTTGTGGTTGCTCTTGTTTATGCATGGCGCAAAGGAGCCCTGGAATGGTCATGACCCCTAATAATAGAATGAACAGCTCGACTTTAGAGCAACAACAAACAGAACAACTTCTCAACCCCGTTTCTCGACCAATCGTTACTCAAGACCTCTCAGAAAATGTCATTCTGACAACAGTCGATGATCTATATAATTGGGCGCGGCTTTCTAGCTTGTGGCCAATGCTGTACGGAACCGCCTGCTGCTTTATTGAATTTGCCGCTTTAATTGGTTCTCGGTTTGACTTTGACCGATTTGGATTGGTGCCTCGTTCCAGCCCTCGGCAAGCTGACCTGATCATCACAGCGGGTACAATCACCATGAAAATGGCCCCCGCTTTGGTTCGTCTTTATGAGCAAATGCCAGAGCCGAAGTATGTCATTGCCATGGGGGCTTGTACCATTACAGGAGGGATGTTCAGCGTTGATTCCCCAACGGCAGTACGCGGAGTCGATAAATTAATTCCTGTCGATGTTTATATCCCAGGTTGTCCTCCTCGTCCCGAAGCCATTTTTGATGCCATCATCAAGCTGCGGAAAAAGGTTGCTGACGAGTCTATGCAAGAGCGAGCGAAGACTAAGCAAACGCATCGGTACTACAGCACCACTCACAAAATGAAAGTAGTTCCAGAAATTTTGACAGGGAAGTACTTGCAGTCGGACACTCGTTACACGCCGCCGAAGGAATTGACCGAGGCAATGGGAATGCCAGTACCGCCAGCGCTGATGTTGTCTCAAAAGCAGGAGGTCAATCGTGGCTGAAGAATCAACACCAGCAAATCAAGAAACTTCAGAGCAAATCGTACAGGCGGGTAAAGTCTCGGGTTGGCTTGAAGAAAACGACTTTGAGCATGAGTTCATGGAACTGGATCACTTAGGGGTCGAAATTATTAAAGTTGATCCAGAAGTGTTAATTCCAGTTGCTACCGCCCTGTATGCCTATGGGTTTAATTATCTACAGTGCCAAGGCGGCTATGATACAGGTCCGGGTGGAGAGTTGGTTAGTTTTTATCACTTAATTAAACTCAGTGATAATGCCGATCGCCCGGAAGAAGTACGATTGAAACTATTTCTACCGAGAGAGAATCCCCAAGTACCTTCAGTGTATTGGATTTGGAAAGCTGCTGATTGGCAAGAGCGGGAAGCCTACGATATGTACGGCATTATCTACGAGGGACACCCAAATTTGAAGCGGTTGTTGATGCCGGAAGATTGGGTCGGTTGGCCGCTGCGGAAGGATTATATCTCGCCTGATTTTTATGAGTTGCAGGATGCCTATTAGTTCAGGCAATGCACTTTAAGGGTTTGTATGAGAGCACTCACTTTTTCCTGAAGTGGGTGCTTTTGTTTTGGAGTGCGATCGCATTTTACAGAAGCGATATTATGTCCGTTAAGTTTTGAGTCAACTTTTCCACATGAGGTGAAAGTCAAAATCTCTCTGATATTTCACCCGATTAAGTTTCTGCATAAGCTCGGTTGGTAGGAGAGATATATACGGTTGAGCAAACCGCCTGCTGAAAGCCCCCTCATGAAATTCAATCAATTTTTGGTCATCGTACTATCTACTACCGTACTCACCTATGGCACGTTGAGCAATTCCGTGAGTACAACCGCTCTTGCTCAAAACCGTACTCATCTTTCTCCTTCTAAATCTCAACAATCAAACTTTCTTGACAAACAACCCAATTCAACTCCCCTAGCAGGAGGAGTCGGCATAGTCACGTTATTCGCTTTACTCGCTGCCGTAGTTGTTTACAACAACCGTCGTTCCCGTTCATCGAAGCCAGCTTCAAAAATAGACCGATTTCAAGAAGAGTTTGCCTGTAGTCCCTTAGCAGAGTGGTATCGTTCAAGACTTGAGGGAATTTACTCTTCCTCAACGGCCCAATCAACACCATCAGACATTTCCCCGTCCCCAACCACAGAAGAAACCCCACCAAAATCAAGTGATGAGAACGTAATCTCCTTGCCAATTGATGAGGAAATCTCAGCAAAAGTTGAGGCCGAGGAGAATTCCCACCCCGTAACAGACTCTCCCTCCCATCACTCTCAATACTTGGGTTTGATTGACCAAATTATTGAAATCATTATCAAAGGGCAAATCCGCTCAAAAGAGCAGGTCTATCAAATGTTAGTTCAAACGATTAGCAGCGGCACCGGAGAAATCTTTGAACGCTGTTTCGCTGAACGCAAGAATGCCACTCAGTACACCCTAGATCATATTCAAGAGTCTCAGCGCCTTTTCCCTGCACGCACGGCTGAGTTAAAAAAAGCACAGCAAACTCGTATCCTTAAAGCTTTACAGATTATCGAGGGGGAATGGGAGCGATGGCAGAAAGAAAATAGAGCCGCAGAAGCGATCGCAAAAGCCACTGGACACATTATCACTGCTGAGCCAGGAAAACGCTTCACCACCTTACTACAAGTGCTAGACCCCAATCAAACCAGCATCTTCACCCTCAGCCAAATTCAGCAACTCGGTAAATCCTTACAGAATTTAGTAGAATCATGTCCGGAACCTGAGCAAGACCGGGAAATCAAGCAGTTAGCTAGCGGCATTAGCCAAGGGTTGGCATCCTGGCAGCAGCTAGAAGGACATCTCGTGAGCTGGATGTATGAGGGAAACTCCAGCCAGCTTGGCATCGGGGTTGCTCCCAAACAGCGCGAACCTTGGGCATCCTGGGCCAAACAAGTGAGCAGCCATTTACCGCAACAGCTATTTTTGACGCTTGCTTACAACCAATCCCCCAGTTCATTCGTGAGTCAGCAATCCCACGGCGATTTGAAAGCTTGGGTTGAGTTAACGGTTCTTCTCCAATGCGTGCAACGAGGCTTGGTGTCCTGGTTTGAAAAACAACCCTATAACTCAAAATGGGGAACGGCTTCGTCTATTTCCACGTTTTTGACGTTCGCGATTATCTGGTGTCAATTATCCAATGGTTGCAAGGGTGCTACCAGCCTCAACGCCAGTATGCGTCAAGAATTAGATAAAGCCTGTTTTCAGATGATGTTACAAATTCTCCGGGCCTTTGCTCAACGGGCATACTTTCCTCTCTACGGTGGGGTTTTTGCCTCATTTTCAGGGGAGTATCTACAAGATACTCTCAACTATCTCTCAGAACCTCTCAAGCAAGTGGAGGGAACTCAAGAAAAGGCTCGCATTCTCACGCTATTAGGCTATTCTCAGCGTATCTTAGGGCAATACGAACGGGCAAATTCATTTCATCAGGAAGCTTTAGAGATTGCTCGCCAAGCAGGGGATCAACTCTGTGAAATTGCCAATCTCAACCATAAAAGCCGAATCTACGTTGCCCAAAAAAATTATACTGAAGCCATTAATTGCAGCCAACGCGCATTAATTCTATCCCGCAGTGTCGGCGATCGCTTAGGAGAAGCGAATGCGCTGGCGAATCTTGGCTATAGTGAGGTGAAGAAGGCACAGCAACGGGAAGAAATGGAACCGACAGTATATGAGACGGCGATTGAGTACCTCAAACAAAGTTTCCAGTTGTCGGGGAAATTAGATGCAACCCTTTGGGATAGCTTCGCTTCACGCCAGAGTCAAGCTTTCGCCTGTAACAGTCTTGGTCTTGCTTACATTGCTTTGCAACAACCCCAAACCGCTATTGAGTACCTAGAAAAGGGAATTGAAGCCGCAAAGTTTTCAGGAGATTTATACCTTCAAGGCCTAAACTTTACATACCTGGCCGAAGCATACTATAGCCTGCAAAACTTGGAAAAAGCTATCTATATGGGTTGTCTAAGTATGTATTTCTTAGAACGAATGGGTTGCAAGGAGTGGCGTCAATCGGCAGGCTTACTGACAATTTTGCAGGGTCAATTAGGAGCAGCGGCTTTCCAGAATTTATTAGGACAGCACCGAGATGAGTTTATTAAAAACATCGGCGTTGATGGCTATGACTACCTTCCACAACTACTCGAACAATACAAATGTTCAAATTAGGCACCCTGAAAAGAATGAAAATCCTAATTCCCGTGTTCTCTGTTCAGCAGTTCCCTCTTTTCAAGACAGCCGCCCATGTGCTACCGCTCACAACGAAAAAATGAAAAATTCCCTCTCCTAAATTCTGACTCCTGACTCCTGACTCCTGACTCCTGATCCCTGACCCCTATTTTCAAGCTAGCTGCCCATGTGCTACCGCTCACAACGAAAAAATGAAAAATTCCCTCTCCTGAATTCTGACTCCTGACTCCTGACTCGGAGAATTCTATTTTCAAAACAGAGGCTATCTTTAACAATAAAAGTATCCTATAAACAGCAAAAGCATCTGTAAATAAAATGGTAAAAGCAATTAACAAATTAAGGAATTGATTGCCGTATTTCAGATATTCATCCATTTATAGCACTTCCATATTTGTAATTTGAGCTTCGAGCATAAAGTGAAAAATAACAGAAGCCCCTCCCCTGCATTTTGATTGGGAGTCTGATCGGTATAAGATATCAAGGCACAAGTAGACCGCAACAATGGAGGGAAACACCGGTGCAAGTCCGGGGCTGTGCGGCAACTGTTAGGGGAGGAAAGGTTGAAGTGTAAAAGAACAAAAAGTAGAAAATCGTTATCACAAACCTATTTCCTTCTTCAGACTTCATCCTCCATCTTTAATATTGTTCCTCCTCAAGCCAGAACACCTCTTTGTTGCTTGTCCACTCTATTTCCTGCCTTGCACAGGAAGGAGCCTTAACATTAATGCATATTCTCAATCCCCTCAATTTCAATTCTGAATCCCTGTCGTTACCCCCTCTACCGATACAACGTCCTTTGTTAATGATTGGTCACGGCACAAGAGATGAACAAGGGCGTCAGGCTTTTCTCGATTTTGCCCAGGCTTACCAAACTTTAGATTCGTCCCGCCCTGTCGTACCTTGTTTTTTAGAATTGACGGGACCGACCATTCAGGAAGGAGTCGATTTGTGTGTCGAACAAGGTTACACAGAACTCTCTGCTTTACCGATTTTGCTATTTGCAGCACGGCACAATAAATTTGATGTCACCAATGAGTTAGACCGGGCAAGGGCGAGACATCCACAAATCAAGTTTCACTACGGACGACATTTTGGCATTACGCCAGGAATTTTGGATTTATGGCGTACTCGCCTTGCTGCACTTGACCAGCCACAATGGCAGCGCTCAGAAACGGTACTTCTCTTTGTAGGTCGAGGTTCTAGCGACCCGGATGCGAATAGTGATGTTTATAAAATGGCTCGCCTGCTTTGGGAAGGCAGTGGTTACCACACGGTGGAAACCTGCTTTATCGGCATTACTCATCCCCGTCTAGAAGAAGGGTTCCGTCGCGCCCGACTGTATCAACCCAAGCGGATTATTGTTCTGCCTTACTTCTTATTTACGGGTGCTTTAGTCAAAAAGATTTTTGACATTACCGCCCAGCAACAGGAGCAATATCCAGAAATTTCCATGACCTGTTTGCCAGAAATGGGCATTGTGCCTCAATTGTTATCAGTGATACGAGAGCGAGAAATTGAAACTCAACTGGGGCAGGTACAGATGAATTGTGAAATGTGTAAGTTCCGCTTGGCACCCCTTGGTGATGGCGCTGATCAGACCCACTCTCATCATCATCACCACAGTCATGACCATCACCATCATCACGAACACAACCACTCTCATGCGACGCCCGATCCCTATGCCAAGGAGGAGCAATATCACCAACGAATTTGGAACACTCCGTAGAGAGTTTTGAAATTTTTAAGGACGGTACTTCTGTACCTGTCCTGAAATGTAGATTTAAACGAGTAGATAGAACTAGAAGACGCGATCAGCAATTATCAAAAGGCTGAAAGATAAAGGTTGAAGGATGAGGGTTAAAAAATTTTTACACTTTCTCCTTCACCCTTTAAACTGAAGTTGAAATGTTATGCCTGTAGCTTATGTCTAAGGAATTTGCGGTTGGCGATCGCGTCCGGGTGATTGCTCTACCCCGTTACGTTAAGACGGCGGAATCGATGCCTATGTTACGTCCTCCTAATGTGATCAAACTTGGAGAAGAGGGTGTAATTCTCGATCGCCGGCCAGGAGGGTATTGGGGTGTTCGTTTTGCCAAAGGGGCATTTCTTATGGATAACCAGTACATTGAGGCAGTTGATAGTGCTGCGACCACTCCTTCAGAGAGTGAACAGCCGCCCCAATCCTCCTCAATGACCTAATTGGAATTTCCAACCGTACAGTAGTATTGCGTTCTAGCCAAAGGAGAGATCATTGTGATTGTCTCTACAAATCAATAACGAGCATTTCCACAGGGCGATAAGAAGCATTGAGGACAATGCCTCTAGATTTGGAGTGGCAAAGAGTTTGCGATCGCGGTAGTCTTTCAGCCTTACTTTAGCTTCGTATGCGGTCAGTCAGTACTTCCACACCTAAGCTATACAGCGATAACACTCCAGGTTACAACCCGATGACTTTCTCCTAAATCAAGCAAACGACTTGCTTGTTGGCGTTCATACTCGCTTCACTCGCCCTGTAGTGATAGCAATACACAAGAAGTGAACAAAGTCAATTCCTCTATTGCCTTTGCACTCCGTTGTAGCGCTGAGACTGAAGTTAACTTCTCTTTAACCTCTTTTGTAACTTCAATCAAGCCAAAGATCAAATTCCTGACAGACATCAACTCTGCTTGTAAGTTCTTTGACAATCAACGGGTAGATTTCTATTTTAAACAGGCATAAGCGACAAAACTGGATCACACTTTAGTAGATTAATTGTACTGTTGAGGCTAATGTTCTTTATTGGCGGTCTGGCGGGAATTGAGAGATGATTTTTTACGACTTTCTTCGGTCTCTCGGCATTGCCAACCCCAGCGGCACCGGCTGGCTGGCGGTAGTTTTCACCTTTGGGCTTGCCTGGGGAGTGACTTGGCGTTTTATTCCAGCAGTACGTTCGTTTGCGTTACGAGTGGGTTGGGCTGACCAACCCAACGCACGACGGCTTAATCGAGAACCGTTACCGAATGCGGGAGGGTTAGCCATCTATGCTGGAGTCGTCGCAGCACTCATACTCGCTAGCTTGTTAAGACCCATCGTGATCGAAGGTGTTTTGGCTGAAGTACTCACAATTCTGCTGGGCGGCTCAATCTTGGTCTTGGTAGGCTTCATTGATGATCAATTTGGTCTACCCCCTCTATTTCGCTTATTCACCCAGATTCTCACGGCACTTTTGCTAGTTGCTAGCAGCAGCGGTATCGAAGCAGCTTTTGGCACTCCGATTGACCCGTTATTTTCCACATTGTTCACTATTCTTTGGGTCGTAGGCATTACCAACGCCATCAATTTGATGGATGGAATGGATGGTTTAGCGGGTGGAGTCAGCTTTATTACAGCGATGAGTCTGTTGGGAGTTTCTGCTCAATTTCCCACGCGTGCAGCAGCAACATTATTATTGGCGGCGCTAGCAGGAGCAGCCTTGGGCTTTTTACGGCATAACTTCCATCCTTCCCATATCATTATGGGCGATGCGGGAGCTTACTTTTTCGGCTATGTGCTTGCAGCCACTAGTATTTTAGGGAATTTAAAAGTAACGACTGTCTTTTCTCTCGTCCCTCCTGTGTTGTTTTTGCTCTTGCCAGTACTAGACACGACCCAAGTATTTGTGCGGCGACTGATGGCAGGAAAAAATCCCTTGAGTACTCCAGGAAAAGACCATTTGCATCATCGCTTACTTGCTTGGGGTTTTTCTCAGCGCCGTGCTGCACTAACGCTCTGGGGACTGACTTTGGTTTGTAACTGGTTGGCGATGAAATTGCAAGGTATGACTCCGACTGTGATTCATACCACGATGCTCGGCATTGTGATGCTTTTAGGCTTTACGGTTTGGCAAAGAATGCGGGCAAAGTAATCAGTTAGGTCGGTACAATTTTTCGTTGCTCGTGACAACGGTCATTGGTTATTAGTAAAGAGTTGCCAAAATCAAATCTGTCTTTTGTAGGGGCACGACATCAGCAGCATTCCACCCTTGCCTAAATATTAATGTTGCCGTGCCCAAAGAGAGGAAATGGCGAAGTTATAGCAAAAAGCTCTAAGGCAGAAGGCTTATTACTAGTACATGGTCATTTGAGCCGTTCCATTTGTCTTAACCTTTATGGCGACAGCTATATTCCCTATGGCAGGCTCTGCCTCCTCTAGCCAAGGAATGCTGTAATGGGAATAAGTATTCATAGACCCAAAAAACATTAAAATATTCTTAGAAATTAACGTTTGAATCAAAAAAGTATCTTAATCGCTAAAATTCACATTGAATCAGCTCAAGTTTCAGTCTACTACTCAAGAGCGATGTGCCTTCTGCATAAACGTTAAACAATAAGACTAGGTAAAAAAAGTTTAAAAAATCGGACTGACTAGAGGCTGTGATAATGACTGCTAATTCTCATAAGCGTTTTGAGCGCAAAAATCAACTTTGTCGTTCTGAGAAAAATTTGACTTCCCCTCAATATGGGATCGACGCTCAAAAGAAGAGTAATGAGGGTTTGATTATTTCTCTGACTTCCTGCTACAAGTATCAGTGGAAAGTAGTATTTTCAGGGGAGCAAGGAGTATCTACTCCCTGTTCGTCAGCATCAGTGGCACCAAGAACAGAAAAAGCAATGGTGATGTGTCGTTAGTCGGCATGGCGACTGAGTATACCTGGGGCATGACAAATGTGCGATCGCTATCTTCTGCTGTATCTCGTGAAAATAGATACAAAGACCCCACAGTAGCAGATTCACGGGCAATAGCTCACCTCAAGCGATCGTCACCCTTTCCTAGGGACTCTCAAAACCGTAAAACTTAAAGTACACTTCAGTTTAACGAATCAAGTTTGGATGGCTATCGTAAAAATGTAGACGCCCTACCCCTAGATATAAGCCATAGGGGTTTTCCGCCGCAGGAAAAGCTGTTACTCCAAAAATATAGCTCCCGCTCACCGAAGGATTACGAACAGGACGAAGCTCAATCGTTACAGTTGTTCCTGGTTTCACAGGTGGGTCAAACGCTACAGAAATCGCTGGTGAGTTGGAGTCTTTGGTTACCTCTTTTAGCGTTAACTCCACTCCTTGATGCCGAGGTGTACCCTTAAACGCCTGGGTGTCTTTAATTTTAAATCGAATATCCTCAAATCCTTGGCGCTGACTAATGGTAACCTTCCCAAGCGCTTCACCAGCATTTTCAGGAAGAGACAGAGTGAAATAGTACCTTGCCCCCCACATATCAGTTTCGTTATAGGTAGTGGTTGCAGAAATTAAGCTCAGAGCCGTTTTAAAGGAGACTTTTCCTTGGACCAACTCCATCGCTTGAGGGGATGGGGGTGCAATACCCCAAAGGCTGACTAGAGTTGTTAAAGTTGCTAGAGCTATCTTTGGAATTCGCATGAGTTCACTCCGATAAAGGGTGTAACTGAATATATCTTCTGTGACGTTGTCAATTACCAAACGGAATTTTGGGAACCAATACCAATTCTCCAAGAGGTAAAAGTTAAGCAAAATTACTTATTATTTCTTTAACAAGTCTTAATTATAAGAATAAGTTGAAATTCCTACTCGACCGACGTTAAATTAACTTTCGCTCAATTGATAAAATACTTCATATTTTTGGTTCCAACTATTCGTTAAGCTGAAAGTAGCACAGAAACAAGAGGGACGTTTATGCATGCTGTTTTTGACGCTCGATTAAAGCGACCCGCATGGCATACATTCGCAATGTTAGCTCTGGGGTTTTGGCTTAGCGGTAGTCTAATTTTAGACTTTATCTTTATGCCCGTCTTATCTACGGCTGGCATGATGAATCAAGCGAGTTTCGCAACAGCAGGTTACTCAATTTTTTGGATTTTTAATCGGATCGAGCTGTTGTGTGCTGGTGTGGTTTTAGCAAGTCTATTAGCACTACGCGGCACTTCTCCTCTTTATCATTACGTCAGACGCTGGTCTATTTTCTTATCTGCGGTTTTGCTAGGAATTGCAATCATTTATACCTATATTATGACCCCGCAGATGAGTGCCCTGGCAATTCAGTTGAATGCCTTTGAGCCAGTTAATGGAATGCCTGCTGGTATGATGTCCATGCAAGCAGGGTACTGGTTGCTAGAAGCTATTAAGTTAGTGGCAGGCGGTATAGTGTTGAGCTGGTGCTATCATGATTCCCGTAAGCTAGCTTAAGCGACATTAAGCATCAATCTCAGAAGCTTCTCACATCAGTGAGAAGCTTTTATGTTGTGTAAGCCTGAATGGGACATAAGCCCCGAAGATAAAGGATGCAAGCTCCTTAATTTATTAATGGAGAGGAAAAAATATTTGAAACGTTAGCGAAGCGGGACGAAGTCCGGCAGCTTGATGCGATGTTTCAAGGCGTCCTCATCCAAATCCCCTACTTTTAAGTAGGGGGATTGCCCGTTCCCTGTTCCCCGTTCTCCGTTTCCTCTTAAAAGTTTGAGAGTACTAGCGTTCGCGAGGATAAGGTGGAGTGTTAGGCTGTTCTTTTGGAGGGGGAGGTGCCTGACCAGTATTGCGAACATTAATAAACTTACCAAGCATTTCATACCAAAACGAGGCACCCATAGAAAGAGCAATTCCACTGACTAACCAGCCTAAAAGATACCTGAAAAACCTCAAGTGTCCTAAACGTGAAGCTTCCTGCCACTGTTGCCTCCGGTTAGATTCATCCCAGCCTATAGGTAAAGAGATATTTCGTGCAGCTTGATCAAGATTGTTCAATACCTGAGAACATTGTTGATTTTGACTTCTTTCTGGGTGTGCCTGACTCAAGCATAATGCTGTTAGCTCCGACTGCTCGACAGCAATCTGATTAGCAGCTCGAATCACCGTTGAACGAAGCACTTGGTCTTCTGACAATCGGGTAATAATATGCATCGTGTCGGCATTTACCCCTACTGCCACTAAAGAACCGATGAACAGAGCCACCAGTTTAGCATTGCGCTTGTAGACTCCCGACGATCGCTCCATTGAGCGGTCGAACCAGTTTTCCACTTCTCTGCGGAATTGGTTGAGTTCTTCTTTGATGCCATCAACTTTAATTTGAGCTTGTTGGGCAAGTAGGAGAAGATTTTGCTCTACTGACTCGGGTAAGCTACCCATTCCTAGCAATTGATCAATTAACGCCGCCAATTCACGATCTTTATGAAGCGTGACGGCAGCAGCTAAAAGTAAAAGACTTTGCTTGACTGATAAGTTCAAGTTGGGTTGACTTTCAATAACTCTCTTAAATTTTTTATATTCATCTTCCAGGCAGCTATTGATAATTTTGTCAACTTCATAGAGGAAAGATTCTTTGACTGATGAAGGAACTCCTGGCTGATTTTCAATAATTTTTTGGAGAGTTCCCAATTCAAAATCTAAACGAGTGTTTGTGATGCTGTTAATCAGCTCGATTAGATTTTCTCTAATTGATTGATGTAAGCTAGTTTCTTTCTTAATTTCTGCTTCACTTTTTTCATAGCTGTTGTGAATAATGAGATCGACAGATTCAAGGATTTCATCTAAATCTTCTAAAAAGTTAGGCTGTGAAATACCCAGATATGTTGGATTAATTTCTTCTTCCTCTAATCTTTCTGCATTTGGCTCTGTTCTGATGAACTGGTTATTTATATCAGTACTATTAATAGATTGGATTTGATTTACAAGGAGCTTTTTGATTTTTTTAAATTCATAACTTAAAAAGCTAACGCTAATAACACCCGTTCTTTCCTGTTCAAATTTTTCAAGTAAAGCATTTCTGATTGATTCAGGTAATCCAAGGGATTGGGGACTCTCTAGAACTTCTCGAACCTCTTGGTAACTGTCTTGGATTATGATATTTATATTCTTTAAGAGCTTTTGTTTTACAGGTAAACCCAATTTGGGATAGTTATCAATCGTTTTGATAATTCTTGTGTATCCGTAATCAGAGCTACTGGCTGCTATTAATTGAATTTTTTCTAAAAGCTTCTGTTTTATAAATTCAGGTAGATTAGGTTGATTACTAATAATTTTTTTAAGCTGTTCAATTGCCTCAAGCGCAGCGACCTGACGAACTTCTTTATAGATTACCCAGCACCATTTTAATTGCCAGAATCCTTGAACTATCTCTACTGCTTCTGTTAAATTAGGCTGTAGATATCGTATCAGCAGCTTTTTCTCACTACTGATATAACTACTCGTTTGATTCTCAAGGGTATTAGATGAGATTTTGCCAAATGTTTTAGAGCGGAGAGATTGTAAATTTTTAATTAATTCATATTGGGCTTCACTAGGTTCGGGGAAGTTAATTTTCAAGTTATCAATGTATTGATTTAAAATTTCCTCTAATCGATTAACGGTTGCTACTAAATCTAGTCCTCCACGCTGATAGAAATTAAGGGTTTTATCTAAATTTTGTCTTAAGTTATAAGATAAGGTTAATACAGATAAACTCTGACTTGGTTCATCCACATTAAAATCCTCTCTTAACAAATCCTGAATTTTACTTTCATCCTCTTTCTTAGCTATATCTATTTTCAAAGTTGTTTCATTAACACCAGGAATTGATGCACCTTGTAGCTCGGCGTCTATTTGAGCTATTAAATTAGACTTAAAATCCTCCATTCTGAGTAACGTAAATTTTTGGATAACGGCAGGAATCCCTAAAGCATCGAGGAAGCTAGTGGCAAAAGATTCAGACGCAATATAAGAAGGGCCACTATTTTTTTTACCAAATACATTGTCTCGTCTAAACATAATCAGCAAATACTTACCCACTATCTGATTAATCCGACGTGGAATTGAAGCAAAAAAACCTTTGGATTCTTGATTGAGTGTATTAATTACTGGATTAGCATATAGCTGATTAGCTAGTTTCCTCGCTTGCTGAAGTTCGGCAGTATCATTGCTCCCTGCTAAAAGACCTTCAATAGATTCTTTGAGATGAACCGCTCGCCACTGCAAAAGTGTGGTAAGGAGTTCTTGAATTTCAGAGGTCAGCAAACTGAAAATCAGGTAAATAAAAATTAAGGCAATGGCGATATCTACGACTAAAGGAAGATTCATATTTCTCTGTCAAATAAAAAAATAATCTAACATTGATATTTCTTCAGAATTAGAAAATTTTAATTAAGATTGTGAATGTTTGCAGTCAGTGATTTTTTAAACGATAGCAGCCCTTAACTGATGCGAATATACCTTGTTGCTTAAGATGCGGGAGCTTTAGCCCTTATGGAAAAAGAGAACTGCCATAACCTGGAAAAAAGCTAGAGGAAAATAACCCTGAATCAGAATCGATTGGTAACGTGGAGAGCAGATAAGATCTTGCTTGGTTGAATGCTCATCGTAAGGATAGATGCAGAGAGTTTTTATGATGATTGTCTCAATGGATTTGATATAAAACTTTGAAAAGCTAGCAGGAGTGCATCTTGTGCAATATGAACTCATCGATCAGCGTGTGGTTTGTCAAACAGCCCGTTTCAGTGCTTTGAGTAATGGTTTAGTGCGTCTTGAATACTCAGCCTTAGGTCAATTTGAAGACTCTCCCACGGTTATCGCTTTTACTCAACCTCAACCCATGCCCTTCAAGGCAATTGAGTTAACCAATGAGGGAGTACTTCACCTACACACTGAGTTACTTCACATTATCTATCGGGTGGGTGATGAACCTTTTAATGATGACAATCTGAAAATTCAAGGGACTGGTGAGAACGTTTCTTTAAGTTGGGTTCCTTCAACTGTGGATACCCATAACTTGGGGGGAACCTTCACTAGCCTGGATTTAATTCATCGTAACTTTTACCCTACTGGTGTGCATCCGGCTTCTGTTGTTCACCGCTATCCCTATACGCAAGAATGGTTGTATACGGCGTTGAAGTCAATCCATAAGACTTTACGCGATCGCGGCGAAACCACTAGTTTTGAGAACCCGCCTCTCTGGTATCTCGATACTGTTCGTCGGGAGGAACTGCCTGAAGTTATGCAGCAGTTTCTCCAACAATGGCATCACTATCCTCCTGGCTTACTAAGTTCGAGTGGCTACAGTGTTGTTGATGATTCCAGCAGTGCTGTGGTTAAAGACGGATGGCTTAGCGATCGCACTGACTCCCATTGCCAAGATTGGTACTTCTTCGGTTACGGTTTAAACTATGCCCAAGCCTTGCAAGATTTCGTGCAGCTATGTGGGCACATTCCCATGTTGCCGCGTTGGGCATTTGGAGTCTGGTTCTCCCTCTATGATCAAATGCACGATACGGATTACCAGCAACTGGTTCAGCAATTTGATGAACTAGAATTACCCCTGAATGTACTCGTTCTCGATGTTGATTGGCACCTGACGGGTTGGTGTGGTTGGGACTGGAATCGGGAATTTTTCCCTGATCCCAAGGCGTTTTTAGAATGGGCGCATCGTGCGGGGTTGAATATCGGCGCTAACGTCCATATTGAAGGCGTACCTCCACAAGAGAGTCACTTTGAGGCTTTATGCCAAGCACGAGGACTTAATCCGGATGACGTGAGGGCAGGCAAAGTCTTCCCCGTGAAAAATCCCTCGGCTGACTGGATTTTTGACTCCTGGCAACCGGACGCCCCAACTTTGGATAGTTTGGCTAGCCCTGATTCGGATGAAGGTTGGTTGCTATTCAATCTTGCTACTCAAGCAGAAGCTGAGCTATTTATGCAGGGGTTACACAGTCCCCGCGAAGAAGACGGTATTGATTTTTGGTGGATTGACGGCTCTAATGCCAAGTATTCAGGTGTGAATTCCCAGTTGTGGACAAACCACGTTTATTTCACCCATTTACAAGCTCATCAGCACCGTCGCCCTCTCATTCTCTCTCGTACAGGGGGCCTTGGTTCCCATCGCTATCCGGTACAATTCTCGGCTGACACCTACGCTCATTGGGAAGTCCTCCAGTTTTTGGTAGATTTCACGGCAAGAGCGGGTAATGTAGGAGTGAGTTACTGGTCGCATGATTTAGGAGGATTCTTTGGTCATGTTCCCGGTGTGCCAATCATCGATCCGGAATTGTTTGTCCGTTGGGTACAGTTTGGCTGCTTTTGCCCCATTGTTCGCTTTCATTCTGATCATGGCCGACGCGAACCTTGGAGTTACGGGCAGTGGGTACTCAATGCAGTGCGAAAAGCATTGCAGATGCGGATACAACTGATACCTTATCTATATCATCTAAGTCGGATTGCTTACGAGACGGGTTTGCCTTTGTGCCGTCCCTTGTACTTGGTTTATCCTGAAGATCAACAAGCGTATCAGGTAAAGACACAGTTTCTCTTAGGCGATCGCTTACTGATTGCGCCAGTGGTTGAAGCGGGAGGTTACCGCTCAGTTTACTTGCCTCAAGGGGAATGGTGGGAACGCTCCACGAAAAAATTCTACTCTGGAATTCAGCATTTAAACTTATTTGCTCCTCTTGACCAAGTGCCCGTTTTTGTTCAAGCTGGGGCGATTTTGCCCCTATCCGAAATTTCCCCACGTGTTGGCACAGCAGTGCCAAGCACTCTGATTTTGGAGGTGTATGCGGGGACTGAGGGAGAGTTAGATTTTTACGAAGATGATGGAGAAAGTAACACCTACCTGACGGAAGCGGGTAGCCGTCGCCGTTTTACCCAACACCGTGAGGGGGATAGTAATATCCTTACCTGTGAACCCGTGCGGGGAAGTTATTCAGGAATGCCTGAGGAACGAAATTCTTTGGATTGGCTTAAAGTCTGGTAGTCGGGTGGAGGCAAATGGGGTAGAAATTCACCAGCAGGAGTGGGTGGGAAATGTATTGTCACTAACTTTGGACTCTGTAGCCCAAGCGGCATTGTGGACTATTAAGGTTAGATCAAAGCTAACCTAGAAGTACATCAAGCCCGAAACAGCTAAGAACCACCAACAGCAGAAGAGTTCAAATTATCACCTTAAAAAAAAACCCAGCCGGTCAATAGCTGGGTTAATATGTTTATGCTTGTGGCTGATAAAAAATGTTCGCTCCTCACCCTCTTTTAGCATCACCTTAAGTTTGGCAATTGATGCTCTCTAGTGGTCAGTTTCTAGATTGTCTACTGCTCAATGATTCACTGGAGCGACGTTCGCCAGATTGAGGATTGATCTCAAAGTCATTGGCGAACCATCTGCCTTGATCATCTTTGGCTAATTGGATCAACAATTTAATAGAAGAAAAAACTCCAGGTTCTGAGGTTTGTACTGTTCCTTTAAGCCAGTAAGTATAGCGAGTTCCATTGGCTGATGATTCAGATCGCTCTATGATTAATGTATTGGGCCAGGTTGAAGCAATATCTAAGCTGGCTAATTTCTGCTTATTCCGTTTTCCGTACTCAGTCAGCCACGGATCTAAACCATAATTTCTGGATAAGTTCCCCGTGTCTTTGATAGCCATAGCACCTGTATCTCGCGTCAGAATCGAAGCAACGACATGAGCTAAAGCGCCTTCTGGGGAGTGTTGATTGCTGTGGTTGAGCAGGTACATCCAATCTGCTAAATTAAACCAAGGCATTTCCGCATTAGCCTGAGTAGGCAAATAGGAACTCAAATCTAATTTGTAATCAGACGAAGCCTCTAGCTTAGGGAGTTGTGCCTCCGGTTCTTTAAATTGAGCCAGGAGTAATTGAATTGAGGCTCCTACACAGAACAAGCTAGCAATTAGAAAAAGAGCTACAAAGGTAGAATGCTTGGGTGAAACTGGAATAGCACTTTTCATACGAAATAAGTGAAATTCTAATCAAGAAGTTACTTGTGATCGAAAAAGTTGACTGGGGCTAGAGTAGAAAACGCTTGTCTGTCGATCAGTTCTGCGGAAAATTTATTCGAGTGACTTTCGACCTGGAACAGTAGATAAGACTGAAAATCTTACTCCTGACTCAGAACTGCCTCTATTTCAGGCAGGACACACCGACTGATCTAAACCTATCTCTGTGTGCGAAAATATGGCTTCACCTATTCGGGTGACTTCCAATTTAACATCTCTCTTCAGAGAGATGACAAATAAAGATATCACTAAATTTAGTTAACGCATACGTCTTACGATCGCATAAAGACGCTACTTCAAAAGAGCGATCGCAAACCAGTGATATGAAATACAACCGATAAGGGCACAGCAATGCTATTCCCCTACAGATAAAATATGCAATCAAGCGGATTTAATATGGCTCAGTTCGCTTCAAAATTCCGCAATACTATAACTCTCCAAGAGTCTCGCACTAACCCGAAAATATAAAACCCATGCGCCAGCCACTGCGGATTGTACAAATTATTCCCTCAATTTCTCTGGTTTATGGGGGGCCAAGCCAGATGGTAAGGGGACTCTCAGCAGCGCTGGCATCTCAGGGTGTGGACGTTACAGTACTGACTACCGACTCCAATGGGGATGCAGGCCAACCCCCTCTGGATGTTCCCCTCAATCAACCTGTCCAGCAAGATGGCTATCAGGTATGGTACTTTCGTTGTTCTCCCTTTCGCCGCTACAAATTCTCTGCCGATTTGTTGCGTTGGTTGTGGTATAATGCATCAGAATTTGACTTAGCTCATATTCACGCTCTTTTTTCGCCAGTGAGTACGGCAGCCGCAGCGATCGCACGACACAAAAAGCTGCCCTATATCCTGCGTCCTTTAGGTACCCTTGACCCAGCAGATTTACAAAAAAAACGACGTCTAAAGCAAATCTACGCAACACTACTAGAACAACAGAACTTAGCAGGTGCGGCGGCAGTTCACTTCACCAGTAGCCAAGAGGCAAAAATTTCAGAACGCTTTGGAAGCGAGGCGCAGGATTTAGTGCTTCCATTAGGTGTAACGCTACCCCTCATACCTATTCAAGGAACAGCACGGACTCAGTTAAACCTTCCCGATAATCAGCCTTTGGTGCTGTTTATGTCTCGCATTGACCCGAAAAAGGGGTTAGATTTGCTGATTCCGGCATTGGAAAGGTTGTTAAAGGAAGGATTAGAGTTTCAGTTTGTTTTAGCAGGAAGCAATCCTCAAGACCCCAATTATGAAAACCAAATCATTCAGCAGGTTAAAGCTTCACCCATTGCATCACGCACGACTATCACGGGTTTTGTGACTGGGGAATTAAAGACTGCTTTATTACACGATGCAGATTTATTTGTCCTACCGTCTTACTATGAAAACTTTGGCATTGCGGTAGCAGAAGCAATGGTTGTCGGAACGCCAGTGGTGATTTCTAATCAGGTTTATATTTGGGAAGATATCCAGAAAGCTCACGCTGGATGGGTGGGTGCTTGTGATCAGGAGGCTTTAGCAGAGTCTTTGCGAGAAGCACTTCAGGATGCTGGAGAACGGCAACGCCGAGGCAGGAATGCTCAAGATTATGCCTTGAAGCATTATAGTTGGGATGCGATCGCACAGCAGATGATTCAGGCGTATCGGCAAATTCTTGAAGTTAGCGAGACGGTTTGATTAGGGGACAAGGGGAACAAGGGAGACAAGGGGGACAAGGGAGACAAGAGGAACTCATGTTTTTCTCCTCGATGTCCCGTGTCTAACCTTGCAGAACTGACGCTTTTTCTAGGGTTTGGCGATTATGGGGTTCTAGGAGACTAGTCATATCAGGGCCAGAGGGGATGATTCCACCCGGATTGAGCGGGAATAGATTTCCGTAGTAGTCTTGCTTCACGCTCTCTAAGTCACAAGTAGCAGCAACTCCAGGCAGTTGATAGAGGTCGCGGAGATAGGGGCCTAGGTTTTTATAGTCTTTAATTCTTTGGCGGTTACACTTAAACAGTCCGTAGTAGGCAACATCAAAACGAAACAACGTAGTAAAAAGACGGACATCTGCAAGCGTCACTCTATCTCCACAGAGATATCGGTTCGTCTCCAACGCCGCCTCAATCTCATCAAGGGTTGCAAACAATTCATCACAGGCTTGATTGTAAGCCTCTTGACTTTGGGCAAGACCGCAGCGATAGACACCGTTGTTGACTGAGTGATAAATTTTCTCGTTCCAAGCCTCAATTTTCTCCCGCAGTTCCTCTGGGTAGAGGTCTAGGGTAGGATTTTGGGCGAACTCGTTGAACTGTGAGTTCAACATCACAATAATCTCAGCACTTTCGTTGTTAACGATTGTCTTGGTCTGTTTATCCCACAGGACAGGAACAGTACAGCGCCCACTATAGCCCGCTTCCGCCACCTGATACAGTTGGGCTAAGGTACGGCAACCTTCCTCTTCTTGATTTAGAACCCAACCCCCTTCAAGGGGTGAAGGAGACACGATAGTCACCGATATGGCATCTTCGAGTCCCTTCAAAGCGCGAACGACAAGAGTGCGGTGCGCCCAAGGGCAACTTAGCCCCACGTAGAGGTTATAGCGTCCTGCCTCTTGTGGATAAAGGTTGCCTTCTTCTGTCCCGATAACGCTCCTAAACCGACTTTCTGGGCGAATATATTCTCCCGACTTACTCCGGGGGGCAAGCTTTGACATCATCATGTGCCAAAGGGTTGTCCAGACGAACTTGCCGAACCAGATGATGAGCTTTGGAGGCAGGGACTTGCTCTTCTTTTTTGCTGTGGGAGTTTTACCTTGTGAATCGTTGAAAGTTTCGTTTTCGGTTGGGAGAGGAGGGTTTTGTGGCATGACCTAAGAGGAGAATAGGGCTTTCTCCATCGTAAAAGGTTCCCAAACAACCGTTAACCTTCTCACTTTCTAACCTTCAACGCTTCAAACGCCCGCGTGGCCCAACGCTAACCCCGCAACCAGCATTCCCAGAACTAAAAAGGGTTGAGCGCTAGCCTGATACTTCACATCATTTTTTAGGGGGTCACGCAGAAAATACATATCTTGGAAGGTGATTTGAGGGATGATCAGCAGCAATAAGATGGCAGCGTAGAGGTTCTGATGGATGCTGATTAAATACCCTGCAATTCCTGCTTGGAATAAATCAATCATCAGCACGCAAATCCAAGCTGCTGTACTGACACCAAACATCACAGGGAGGGATTGAAGGCCGAGTTGGCGATCGCCTTCTACACTCTTGAAGTCATTGACGACTGCAATCCCTAATCCAGCCAGACTGTAAAACAACGTGAGAATGACAATCGTCCAGTTCAGGTCACCAAACAGTGCATGACCCGTCCACCAAGGTAAGGAAATATAGCTGGCCCCCAGAGCATAGTTACCCAGCCAACCGTTTTGCTTTAGTTTCAGGGGTGGGGCAGAGTAGATGTAAGCGAGGAAGGCACCGCCGATAGCAATACAGGTAATGGTGGGAAACTCATGACCCGCCCAGAGGTCTAAAACATAGGAAAGACCAATCCCAGCAAAAAGTAGCACTAAAATCTGGGTGACGACTTGAGGGATAGAAATTGCACCAGAAGGAATCGGACGGTAAGGTTCGTTAATGGCGTCGATTTCGCGATCGTAGAAGTCATTCAGGGTTTGGGTATAACCCGTCATCAAAGGCCCTGAGAGCAACATACAGGTTGCTGCCTTGAGAATGTCTTCCAGTGTCCAACTATATCCACCCGCAGAAGCTGCACCGCAGACAACGCCCCAGATTAGGGGAATCCAGGTAATCGGCTTCATGAGCTGGAGGCGAATTTTCCAAATCGAAGTTTCACCGGGGGCAGCACCTTTCATACCCAGCAACTGCCGAGTTTTGGCGCTACGTTCGGCTATGTTGTCATTCGTCATGAGTCCTTAGTCCTTGGTCTGTTGTTAGGGATGAGCAGCGAGTTGGTTAGTGATTAGTCGTTAGGGGTTATGAGGTCAGTTTTCAGAGCTTTTCACTCACTATCCCCTCAATTACTTACCATTCCACTAACTCTCAAGAAACACTTGTCGTTGAGGTTGGGCGAAGCATTTGGATACTAAACTTTTGGTCTTTTAACTCAAGAGAGTCGCCCAAATGCTTCTCCCCTACAAGCGTCTGTAGGTTTCTTTGATCTATAAACGGGTACGAGGCGTTCGTAGGGCGCTCCTAACCACTAACCACCAACCAATCACAAAGAAAGTATGAGATAACTATTTTGGAATTTAGCACCTTTGACCGATTGACCGCTCAATTGCGGAGGCAGCATGATGTTGCGCCGTTGGTCTCCCGCTTCAACCGTGATTTCTGGGCCGTATTGGGTGAGTTTAACCTGCGTTTTGTCAAAACCGGGCAGGAATAAGCGGACTTGACGACCAGGAATATCTATGGTAATGGGTCTCGGAGCTTGAGAGGCTTGCTTGAAATCTGGCAGGGCATCCATTAAGGGCTGCCAGTCATCGATCGCTGACAAGCTAGGAAGGGCGCTAACGTCAAGCGGGGCAAATTCAGCAGTCAAAGGCTCTGTTGCGGGAATTTGGTTGAGAAGGACACCCCCAACGGTGAGTCCAACTTGTTGGGAACTCCCCCACAGGTACTTAGCCGTGGCAAGAGATGCTGTATCCCCAGTAGTTACCAGGTAAGCAGCAACACGGTTGGGGTCAGCGAGCGCAGATTTGCCTTGTTCCAGCAGCGTGTTCGCTTGTTGGGTGGGTTCTTGAGCGAAGCTTTCTCCAGTCCACGACACGTTAAGGACAGCGCTAGTGACGGGTTGAATAAACGGCGATACCGCTTTCCAAACATCCGAATTTTCCACCACTTTCCGGAAGCGGCGGATATACCAGCTTAAAACTTCTGGCATCCCCAACATCCGCAGGGTAGCTTGGTCACCACTACCGTCGTAGATGATGACATCATACTTACCGCTCTTGTCATATTCGCGAATGGCATTAAGTGCCAGCGCACTATCCATTCCCGGTAAAATGCCCAGTTCTTGACCAAAGACATTTTTCAGGGTGGGCGATCGCAAATATTGCGCTTCTAGATTTTTAACCTCTTCCCAGCCGTGTTCCAGTAGCAATGTAGTTTGTAACTGCACGACCTGGAGGTTCGCGCCAATTTCCTGGGGGTCAGGGCCAGTAGGTGCCCCCAACAATAATCCGAAGGCAGGGCCGGGGTCTTGTCCTACCAGGAGCACTCGCTGACCGAGGCTAGATAGCTTTTTGGCGGTGGCGATCGCAATGGTAGTGCGACCTGTGCCGCCTTTGCCCAAGAAGGTGAGTATCAGGGCCATCGTTAACTTTCTACTCTACAGGTTTGAGTTCGTCTTCAAAGAACCAGGTTGTGTAGTTGTCGTCAAATTGCACTACGACGCCAACTCCGCTACCATCAGTCATTTTGAATTCTTTAATAGTGCCGACTTTCCCCAGTTTACTCACAGTCGCTGGAGACACCCGATCTCTCAGGCGATAGAGTTTTACTTTTTGCCCGATTTCCATTCCGACTCAACAATTCTATAAACCATCACTCAGTTTAGCGGAATCAGGGGCTTTACACTAAGGCGGAGTATTTAAAGTGTTGATTACCGTCGCTAATTCTCCTCGAAAAAAAGATATCTATAACCTGGCATGGGACAGAGCGATCGCGACAGCCTTCTTGTTCACCCCTGATCACCAAAATTTGACATTCAATAAAGATGGCGCAGTTAAAGTTTGATGCTGTTGACCATAACCGTGAATGGCTAGTAGACCCTTAAACTTAAAACAAGTGATATGTCTCCCCATCAATTTAGAACGAGAGGCAGTGGGAACTCCAGTGTTTGACTCAAATTCAATGGGGACAGGTGGTGTGGTGTGATGGTTGTGAGCAAGAATGCGATTGTTACTCAAAGAAATCAAGGTAGTTATCCGAAAAGTTGAGCGAGTCAGGCGTTGGTTGCCTTTTAGTGAGCAGTGGTGGACTAAATTTGACTTGCTACGAGCTTTAGTGCGACGCGATTTGGACGCACGTTACAAAGGGTCTATTCTAGGGAATTTGTGGCCTTTATTAAATCAGCTATCACAATTGCTGATTTACACGTATGTATTCTCGATTGTGCTAAGAGTGAAGTTAAACCTAAAGGGATTACCAGAAGATAACAGCGTTATTTTCGGATTATGGTTATTTGCGGGCTTGCTTCCCTGGATAGCGTTTACAGGTGGATTGGTTCAGTCAGCGAGTTCGGTGATCAGTCAGCCCAATTTGGTGAAGAAGGTGGTATTTCCACTTGCATTGTTACCATTGGTACCCATTCTATCGACATTTATTGAAAGCGCGTTTGGCTTAGCTGCATTAATTGTATTGGTAGCGGTATCGTCCCATACCTTGAATTCTACGTTGGCACTGTTGCCGCTCGTTTGGTTGCCCCAGTTACTTTTAACGGTTGGACTGGGATATCTCGCAGCAGGGCTAACCGTATTTTTGCGGGATATCCCTCAGACGTTGGGGGTCGTTTTAAATCTTTGGTTTTATCTCACCCCCATTGTCTATCCAGCTTCTATCATTCCAGAAGCCTTTCGGGGTTGGGTCTTTTGGCTGAATCCTCTAGCAGCGATCGCCGAAGTTTATCGGGATTTGATATTAATTGGAGAAATCAAACATTGGGGAGAATGGGGAATCGCTTCCGCGATTTCTTTGATTGTATTTGGGATTGGATTCTGGTGCTATCAACGGCTGCGTCCAGCTTTTGCAGATGTTCTTTAGAACTGGCGAAAAATAGTTATAGCAAAAGGCAAAAGGCAGAAGGCAAAAGGCAGGAGGAAAAAGATTGATAGGTCAAGGCTTCAGGATTTGCATATGTCCTAATCGCCTTGGCGACTGCTATATATCAGGACTTACGCATGGATACCATATATAGTAGGGGCGATTCATGAATCGCCCTGACAAATGGCGGTTTAACAGTGAATTTGCGTAAGTCCTGATATAAAAAAACACCCTTCCAAAATTTGGATTAGGGCGGTTTTCTCGTTTAAATTTTTTATTTTTTCCCCTATTTATCCCTAAAGTAGGTCTCTCGAAACAATGAGGCAAAATCTCAGTTAAACCTAAACCTACTTTCCAGATAAGCTTAAAGTATTGGGTAATTGACCTATTTGTGAAGAACGAGTTGAAGAGCGATGCGATCGCAAATACTTTTCGCCCATAGCAATTCCCACGGCTACTCCAATCGCGCTTAACCCGCTACCCATCAAGCCAAAATGGGTAATAGCCAGGATAGCTAGGATTGTAGCTGCAATATAGGTGCTTGCCACTTGAGCATGAGACCAACCGGCTTGTTGGAGGCGTTGGTAAAGGTGAGTGCGATGGGCTTTGAAAATATTTTCGCCACGCATCAGACGACGGATGAGGGTGTAGATGGCATCGCCAAGCAAGGGGAAAGTGACCGCTAAGGCTGACCAGGCTTGGATTGGGTCGTTGTGGGTATTCAGTAAAGCGATCGCAACACTTGCCCCTAAGACTGTACTCCCTGCATCACCCATGAAGATTTTGGCAGGAGACCAATTCCACCAGAGAAAGCCCAATAAGGCGGCGGCTAAAAGCCAGAAAATAGGTTGATTCAGGTAGTACGCTAGAAAGCTCAACTGTACAGCAGTAACACCCGCAACCAGACCATCCAAACCATCCATAAAGTTATAGAAGTTGATCAGGGCAGTCATGCCAATTACAGTCAGTGCCACCGCTATAATTTGACCCACTAAACCGAAGGGAGTCAGCCAAGGTTGAGGAAATGAACCAAAATAAGCGATCGCCACTCCCGCAACTGTAAGCTGAACCAAATACCGCATACTGGCTGGAACACCGCGCCGATCATCAATAATGCCAATTAGGGCTAAAGGGGTAAGGATGAACCAAAGGTAAATGGGATTAAGGGTAGCCAACTGACTAGGTAGCAGTTGGGGAAAGTAACTGGCTAAAACAGCAGCAATTGTTCCGGTAACAGCAAAGGCGATGATAAACCCCAAACCTCCACCACGGGGAGTCGGTTGTGTATGGGAACTACGTTCGTTAGGGATATCCAGTAGTTTTTGGCTGAATTGGCGTTTGATGAAGCCAACACAAAAGACGCCAAGCAGAAGGCTGGCAAGCCCCAGAAGCACAAAGACAAAATTCATGTTTCCAATTCACTCTCACACTATCTCACACTCAATCATTTTCTCGCTTTGCAGCAGTTTTATTGTTGCAGTAGTCTATCGCCCAGCAAAATTGACTAGGTTCCTTTACATCTTGTAGTAAGATCGATACCAGGTTAAAAAACGTTCTATTCCTACCTCAATGGATGTCTGGGGTTTAAATCCTACGTCATTGAATAAATCATCGACATCCGCATAGGTTATCGGAACATCACCCGGCTGAATGGGGAGCATATTTTTGTTGGCTTTTATGCCAAGATAATTTTCCAGTACTTCAATAAAGTGCATGAGTTCAACCGGTTGGTTATTACCAATGTTGTAAACTTTGTAGCGCGCTTTACTGGTTCCCGGATCGGGAGCATCTCCTGACCAATTGGGATTGGGTTCGGGAATTTTATCAATAACTCGGACAACGCCCTCTACAATATCGTCAATATAGGTAAAATCGCGCTGCATTTTACCGTAATTGAATACATCAATGGGCTGTCCTGCCAAAATTGCTTTGGTAAACAGAAACAGTGCCATGTCGGGACGCCCCCAAGGCCCATACACCGTAAAAAAGCGTAGTCCAGTAGTCGGCAAATCATACAAATGGCTATAGGTATGTGCCATCAATTCGTTCGCTTTTTTGGTAGCTGCATAGAGGCTAACTGGATGATCAACATTGTCATGAACAGAGAATGGTGTTTTGGTATTGGCACCGTACACAGAACTAGAAGATGCAAAGACTAGATGTTTAACTTCTGAATGGCGACAACCTTCTAAAATGTTGACAAAGCCGACTAAGTTACTATCGACGTAAGCATGGGGATTTTTAAGGGAGTAGCGAACGCCAGCTTGAGCAGCAAGGTTGACAACAATATCGAATTGTTCCTGGGCAAATAGCTGAGCCATGCCTTCATGATTTGCTAAATCTAGCTGGTGAAAACTAAAACCTGATTTATCCTGCAACTGGGCTAAACGGTCTTTTTTAAGAGATACATCATAATAATGATTGAGGTTATCTAGCCCAACAACCTCGTCACCTCTAGCGATGAGTTGCTGGCTGAGATGAAATCCGATAAAACCAGCAGCACCAGTTACTAAAATTTTGACCACACTTTCTCCCTCTAAAGACTCTAATCAGTCAAGATTGGCGGCATTTTAACAAGATTGAGAACAGATTAAATCATCCATTCAGCTCAACCTGATCTAAATCGTCAATCATGGAAATAAGTAAAAGGTAAAAGGAACGAAGGAAACATGAAAGCCGTTCTCCTTTCCCCAATCGAGTTTGGAGAAGGGTAGTTTCGGTCAGAAGAAGAAAAATAAAATTGATCATTCAGGTCACTTTTACACACAATCATGTCTTAGCTCTAAAGCAGCGCTACTTCTTGAGTAATACCTTCTGTAAAGCTTCTCGGCGCATAGTTAAAGTCTTCTTTTGCTGCTTGATGGTCGTATACCTTGTCTTCATTCAATCGTAGGATTTGCTCTGGACTGACTGGCATTTTCAATCCCAAGGACTTTCCTAATTGAATCAAACCGATAAATCGGTTGATCGGAAGATGCCAAAGCATCGGTTTTTTGCCTAATGCCTGACTGGCAAGTTGAACGACCTCGTTATAGTTGAGGACTTGACCACCGGAAATATTGTATTCACGACGGTAGGTTTTGGGATTGTCAAGCACCGCACAAATTGCCCAAGCTACATCTTCGACATGAACGGGTTGCTGTAATGAGGTTCCGGTACCGGGAACTGGGATAATGGGCGATCGCTGAATCAGACGGAGTAATCGAATCATATTGCGATCGCTCGGCGTGCCGTAAATCATCGTGGGACGCAAAATGGTATAGTCCAATCCACTAGCTCGAATCGTTTCTTCAGCGGCTTGGCGCACGGCTTTGCTCTTGGCATTGAGTTTCGTAAATAGCGCCGTTGTACTTACAAAAATAGCCCGCTGGATTCCCGATTCTTGACAGGCTGTGACAATATTGGGGGCTGCACCAAATCCAATCGAGGCAACATTGATTAAGGCTTGATAGCCAGGGAAAATACGACGCAGCGATTCTAAATCGTCTAAATCACCTTCCACCAACCTCAAGTTCAGGGATTTAAGTTTTTCTTGCTCAGAAGTCCGTCTCACTAAGCAATCAAACGAGATCCCACGAGTCAGCAGTTGTTGACAGACAAAGCTCCCCGTAAACCCAGTTGCACCCGTCAATAATACATCTGCACTCATAAGTCTTCTTGAATCAACGCCCAAAGTTTTTCGGCTACTCTTGTTCGGGAGTACGTTGAACTCACTAAAGCCTGTCCCCGTTTACCCATCGCGTCTCGTTCTTCATGCGGTGTTTGAGCCAGTTGAATCATGGCTTGTGCCAAGCCTTTGGCATCTTCAGGTTCTGCGGTGAAGCCGACCTGATGAACTTGAACCTCTTGATTGATGGTACCGCCAACCGCGACCACCACAGGTTTACCCGTCGCATAGGCATCATAAAGCTTGTTAGGGCTGACCCCATAGCGAAATAAGGGAACGTCCTTGAGGGTGAGAATCAGTCCGTCAGCCGCCTTGAGGAGTTTGGGAATTTCAGCTTTTGGGATCGGGGGTCTAAACTCTAAGCATTCAATACCAGTAGCTTGCTCCATCAATTGGGCTTTGTCTGGCCCATCACCCACTAACAAAATCTGAAAGCGATGCGGATAGCTTTGCTCAAGGATTCGTGCAGCTTCAACAATCGTGTTGAGAGAATTGGCTGTGCCGTGAGCCCCAGTATACATGAGGCAAATGTGATCGCGGTTGATGTGGTATTGAGCTTTAGCCAGTTCAGAGGAAAGTTCAACTTGGAATTGTTCAGCATCCGGTCCATTAGGCAGCCAAACCACCTCAACAGCACCCCGCTTACTGACGTAGTCCACTAAGCCAGAGGCTAAGACAATTACGCGATCGCTCTGATGATACAGCAACCCCTCGATCCAACTCAAAACCCTTACGATTAGGCTATTGGGTGATTTTCCTCCCAGCTCAATCAGAACTTGAGGCCAAAGGTCGCGAACCTCAAAATAAAAGGTAGCGCCTCGCAGTTTAGCCAGTATCCAAGCCGTAAATGCGGCTAAAAGTTGCGGCGAGGAGCCAATAATCAGGTCAGGCTTGGGTTTGAACAGACCGATGAGAAACAAGGTTAGACAGAATGAAACCATGTTCACATATCGTCGCCAGTTATTGACCTGATAGGGAACGGCATAGAGCCAATTCCATTGCAGCCCCTCTAAGTTTTCCAGATGCCATAGTTGAGGAAATTGGAGTTTTAAGTACTGTCGCTGAGTCAGGTTGTAGTCTGAGGCGAAGACATTCACTTGACAGCCTTGCTGGACTAAAAACTGACCTAACTCGTACTGCCGGATGTGTCCGGGAACATCCGGAGTATTGGCAAATTGGTTAACAATCCAAATTTGAGGACTCAAACATTGACCTCCATGAGCGACGAGGCGAGTGCTGTAGAAATATTAAGTTTTTTTGAGGATAAATTTGCGATCGACTTCTTAAATGACTGAGTTACCCGATTCAAAGTGCCATTCTAGGGGTGGCTTTGCTTCATATAGTCCGCGTACTCCAAAGGAGACCCGAAGAGTAGGCGGACTTAGTTTACATAGCCAAAATATTGTTGGCAAATTCAGAATGGGTTAAACCCTATCAATCGAAATTTTGTAGGGGCACCTCTTGTGGTACCCCACATCTGGTTGTCG
>CBKWLJ010000023.1:0-39955 GCA_966675205.1 uncultured bacterium | reverse complement strand
GTCGATGACTCGGCCTATGTTCGCAAAGTCGTTAAACAAATGCTATCCCGCAGCCCGTTTATTGAAGTGGTGGGGACTGCTCGTGATGGCTTAGAAGCGTTGGAATTAATCGAGCAACTTCACCCGGATGTGGTAACAACGGATTTAATTATGCCTAACATGGATGGGGTGGAGTTCTTGCGGGAGCAGATGAAGCGACGCCCGGTGCCGACAATCGTCGTTAGTATTGCTAATGAGGGGGGTGAGATGGCATTAGAAGCGCTGGATGCTGGGGCGATTGATTTTGTGCAAAAGCCAACCGCTTTGGCGACAGAAAAAGTGTTTGAAATTAGTAATGAACTCATCCAAAAGGTTAAAGCGGCGGCGAGTGTTTCCCTCAAGCACCTGTCGGTTGTTCCCACTCATAAGGTTTCCACTCCTCTGGTTCGTACTCCTCGATCCGGTTTGATCGAAATTGTGGTGCTCGGAATCTCCACAGGTGGCCCTCAAGCGCTGACGTTTTTAATTCCTCAGTTACCGGAAAATCTGCCTGTGCCTGTTGCTGTTGTCTTGCACATGCCTGTTGGTTATACGGAAATGTTTGCCCATCGACTCAATGAAATTTCACCCCTCCATGTTAGTGAAGCGCGGGAAGGAGAAGTGGTGCAAGCGGGAAAGGTATTCATTGCCCCAGCAGGACGGCATTTGAGCTTTATTCGTCAAGCTGATGGTACGATACTCACGCATTTGGATGCCCGACCTTTTGATACATTACATCGTCCTAGTGTGGATGTGATGTTTCAATCGGCGGCTGAAGTATTTCGCGATCGCACGTTGGGTGTCATTATGACGGGTATGGGGTCTGATGGCAAGCAAGGTGCTGCTTGGATTAAAGCTCAAGGTGGTTTGGTGTTTACCGAAGCTGAAGAAACCTGTGTGGTTTATGGGATGCCGCGCTCGGTGGATGAATCGGGTTTGAGCGATAAAAGCGTACCTCTTAATCAAATAGCAACCGCAATTTTGGAGGCGCTGTAATGGCTAAAATTTTGATTGTCGATGACTCGAGTTTATCGCGCCGCATGATGCGGGGGATACTTCAATCCGATGGACATGAGGTGATCGAAGCTAGCGATGGTATGTCCGCGATCGAGCGTTATTTTATCGAACATCCTGATCTAGTTATCCTCGATTTGGTCATGACTGGCATGACGGGAGAGGAAGTTTTAGAGCAATTACGCCAAATGGATCAATCAGCCAAAGTTATTATCGCCACTGCTGATTTGCAAACATTAACGCGCCAGAGGGTTGAAGCTGCGGGGGCAGCAGGGATTATCAACAAACCCTTTCTTGCTGCCAATGTACTCAACGCTGTCAACCTGGTATTACAAGGAGTAGCCTAATGTTACTCACAGAAGAACAGAAAGATGCCTTGACGGAATTTATTAATATTGGCTTCGCTCGCACGGCTACTTCCCTCTCTGAACTCACGGGTTACCGCGTGATGCTAGAAGTGCCGCAGGTGTCTATCCATCCGATTGCCGAATTAGCCCCCAAACTCGGTACTTTTGTACAAGGTGAAGTTGCCACAGTTCAGCAGATTTTTACAGGGCCGGTTTCTGGTAATGCCCTCTTGCTATTGAACTATGAGGGAGCTGTGATGCTCACGGATTTGTTGACGCCGCCTGAAACTTCCCATACCCAGCGACTGGATGCCTCGGCTGCCGAGGTGCTGACTGAAGTGGGAAATATTTTGCTAAACGCTTGTTTGGGGATGTTCGGCAATCTACTCCAAATCCAAATCTCGTTTTCAGTGCCGCGTTTGCATCTCGAAGCTCTAGATGGGTTGCTCCATTCTCTCATCATCGGCAAGGAGGAACTGCGTTATGCCATGGTGATTTATACAGCTTTTCATATCCGAGAGAGTGCGGTAGATGGGTATCTCGTCATGGTGTTGGGCGTTGCCTCTCTAGACTGCTTACTCCAGGCGATCGATCAATGGGCAGACATTGAAGTTGCTAATCCTTGAATGCAGAACTATTGAATTTACTCTTTGAAGGTTTGATATCGAATCTGTTTGTATTAGAATAAGAAGCTTTTTTAATAGAATCTTCCCTCTTCCTTGGAGCCTTTTGCTATACATCCTGACTGGTTCGATGATAGGGGTTCTCAATCGAATGAGGTGTAAAGCCATGGGGTGAGAGGGGCAGGGAACTCTTTAACGGGGAACAGGCAAGCAAAAAATCTACCTTACTCAAATGAGAATTGCTATATCTGTTTTTTAGTCATCCTTTTGTTCAATAACCCCTTAAAAGGGCTTAATATCAGTATTTCTCGTGCCTTATTAAGAAACACATATAGCAAGATCTAACTCTGTAAGAATTGGATAAAATTTAATTGTGAATACTTTTTGACTTGACTTGATAAAACTTAATATATCTCCTTTTAGGGATATACATCCATCGTTGAGCAATGTTGGGGATGATTATTAAGGCTTAAGTTTTAGGGTTTTGTCAAAAGAGGTTAGCGATAGCTGGCTCTTAAGACTTAGAAAAAATGACTCAAATTCTTCACTATACTGATAAAAAATCTCTTTATCAGTCATAGTTTTTAATGAAATTTCCTATTCAATTCCTTAGTTTCATCAAGAGTATTTGTAACCCCGAATTAATTGAAACTTAACATTCAATAGACAACTCAGATGCTCACCAAGAGTTTAAATCATTCCTTACAGGCTAACAATGCCGTAATTCAAGGTCTAGAACGCCTCGCAGCTCAAGGTATTTTGACAACTGATGCTCAATTAAACATTTATAGCTGGAATCATTGGCTAGAAATTCATAGTGGATTGAGTGCCCAACAAGTTATTGGGCGCAATTTACTAGAAGTTTATCCTGAATTGATTAAGCGTCGATTAGATCGTTTTTATCAGCAGGCGTTGAACGGTCAAGTTGTGGTATTAGCACAACGCTTGCATAGTTATCTGTTACCCATGTCACCCAGTATCAGCACCAGCCAATCCTCTCAAATGCTCCAGAGTGTGCGAATTGGGCCGCTGATGGAAGACTCCCGCTGCATCGGTACGATTACAGTGATTGATGATGTCACGGAACGGGTAGAACGGGAAGCAGAATTAAAACGCCAAATTGAAGCGCTACAGCAAACCAAGTCGGCTTTGCTCTCGACTCATGCTCAGCTACAGCATCTACTTGCCTCTAGTCCAGCCGTGATTTATACCCGTAAGTCTTCCGGTGATGGAGGGGTGACTTTTGTCAGTGATAATGTCAGTGAAAAACTTGGATATCAACCCCAGGAATTTATCGAAAATCCCAGGTTTTGGTCCCAACAGATTCATCCTAACGATACCAAACAACTCTTTGCGATCGCGCTTCACTTATTTCAACATCAGTATCATGTCATCGAATATCGCTTTCGCCACAAAGACGGAACCTACCGATGGATACGCGATGAAATGAAACTGGTGTACAACCAAGAGGGAAGCTTACAAGAAATTGTTGGCGCTTGGTATGACATCACAGAAAACAAACAAGCTCAAGAGCAAGTCAAAGAGCAAGCTGCCTTGCTTGATATTACGACCGATGCAATTCTCGTCCAAGATTTTACCAATAAAATTTTATTTTGGAATAAAAGCGCTGAACGTGTATATGGATGGAAAACCAGTGATATTTTAGGAAAAAATGCCTTGAACCTCTTGTACCAAGAAACCGAACAACTCGAACCCATCCAGAAAACACTGGATAAAAAAGGTGCGTGGCAGGGAGAGTTACGTCAAATCACGAAAAACGGCAAGGCAATCATCGTAGAAAGCAGTTGGACAGTGGTGTACGACAGCAAAGACAATCCCAAATCCATTCTCATTGTCAACACCGACATTACCCAGAAAAAACAACTGGAAGCACAGTTTCTCCGCGTTCAGCGCCTAGAGAGCATCGGTACACTCGCTAGCGGCATCGCTCATGACTTGAACAATATATTAGCTCCCATGTTGATTAGTGCTCAAGTTTTGGAGACACGGCTTCAAGATGAGCAAAGTAAGAAGCTGCTGCGAATATTGATTAGCAACGCTAAACGGGGAGCCAATTTAGTGAAGCAAGTCTTGTCATTCGGGCGAGGGATTGAAGGTAAGTTTACAACGCTTCAAGTCAAACATCTGATTGCGGACATTCGGCAAATTGTCATGCAAACCTTTCCAAAATCCATAGAAATTTCGATGGATATCGCTCCAGATTTGTGGACTGTTTCCGGAGATGCAACCCAATTGCATCAGGTGCTGATGAACCTTTGTGTGAATGCTCGGGATGCCATGCCTCAGGGAGGGACTTTGAGCATCTGTGCTGAGAATGTTTTCCTAGATGAAACTCAAGCACAGCTCAATATTGATGCTAAAGTGGGTCGCTATATTGCGATTACTGTGGCCGATACAGGCATGGGCATTGAGCCTGGCCTCATAGAGCAAATTTTTGAGCCATTTTTCACCACTAAAGAGATAGGCAAAGGCACAGGACTTGGGCTTTCTACAGTTCTGAGTATTATCAAAGGTCACGGTGGTTTTTTGAACCTGTCCAGCGAAGTGGGAAAAGGTACAGCAATTAAGGTTTACTTGCCGGGACTCAAAGAAAAAGAGATTCAGCAGAGGGAAGAAATTCAACTTCCTAAAGGTCACGGAGAGCAAATTTTGATTGTTGATGATGAAGCGTTTATTCGAGAACTTTCTCAAGTCACTTTGGCAAAATATGGCTATCAAGTGCTAACAGCGAGTAATGGAATTGAGGCGGTAGAGTTGTTCGCACACCACCAGGATGAAATTAGTGTGGTGCTACTTGATATGATGATGCCGTCTATGGATGGTGTAAGCACCATTCATCATTTGCAAAAAATTAACTCCTCCGTCAAGATTATTGCGATGAGTGGACTCGCTTTTAATGTCATGCTCGCTGAAGCGGATAAACTGGGTGTAACCGCATTTTTGTCTAAGCCTTACACTCAAGAAGAGTTATTAGAAGCCATTAGTCAAACTCTTCGGGGAGGGGAAAGGTTAAAGGGGAAAGGTTAAAGGGGAAAGGGGATGGGATGGGATACTGTTTTTCCTTTCCCCTGAATTTTGTCAATCTAATGAGATAAAATTTAATAGCCGTTCGTACTGAAACTTGTTCGCCAAAGTAGCGATCGCATCAGCAAGCGGTTCATTCAGTAAGCGAATTTGAGCGATTGAGGTTTGGACTTGCTCCACATCGAGTTCTAGCAAGGCTTGGCGAAAATCAGCCACTAAATTTGCTGGTAAAGTAGTGATTGCCGTGGAAATTGAACTTTCTGTCTGAGTTTGAGTTGTTGGAGAGGCGGCGCTAGGTTGATCATAGATAAAGCACACGCCGAGATGTTGGTGCAAGGCGTTAAAAATTTCTGCCTCTGGGAAGGGTTTGCGGATAAAATCATCACAACCCACCGAGAGAACCTTGATTTGCTCTTCTTCTAAACTACTGGCGGTTACAGCAATAATTGCCGTTGCCATTTGCGGTTGTAGTGGGTGGATTGGGGAGGGAGAATTGTTTGGCTCTTCCTCTATTCTCCTCTCCTTGGCTCGAATTTGTTGAGTCGCCTCATATCCATCCATCAGAGGCATCCACATATCCATAAAAACTAAGTGAGGTTGCCAATCTTCCCAAATTTCTAACGCCTCAAGTCCGTTGCTAGCTCCTTTGAGTTCAAAGCCAAACGGCGCAAGAAGTTCAATCAGGACTTGGCGATTGTCTGCGTGGTCGTCCACAATCAGAAGACGATACCTGGGTTGGTTGGGGGCGAGGGCAATCACTCGACGGGTTGGGGGTTTACTTGCGATATCCGTAGCGGCAATGGTAGTGGCTGGAATATCAAAGGAAATCACAGTTCCCTTGCCTATTTGAGAGGTGATGGAGATTTCCCCTCCCATGAGTTGCACGAATTTCCGGGTTATGGTTAAACCTAGGCCTGTTCCTTCCTGAAATTGCTGGCCAGTTTTGGTTTGCACAAAGGCTTCAAAGATACTTTCTAACTCTTCAGGAGGAATGCCAGAACCTGTATCTTCAATTTCAAAATGGAGTGGCAAATGGGGAGTAGGAAATAGGGAATGGGTATTTTCCGTTCCCTGTTCCCCGTTCCCGGTTCCCCGGCATACACGCAAGCAGACACCACCAGAAGTGGTAAATTTCATCGCATTTGAGAGCAGATTAATTAATACTTGACGCAACTTCACTTCATCGGTGCGAATATATTGAGGAACGTCTGAACTGCGCTCAAAGTGTAAATCCAACCCCTTGCTATTCGCTTTGAGTTGGAACATATCTTTCACATCATCAAGGAAGTGATAGAAGTTAAAGTTCGCCTCGTTGAGGGTAGCGCGTCCTGCCTCAATTTTGGATAAATCTAAGACTTGATTGATTAAGGTGAGTAAATGTTCACCACTGTGGATAATGATGTCGAGATTTTTTTTGTGTTCTGGCGCTAGGGAAGAAGAACGAGCCATCAATTGAGAAAAGCCCAAAATGGCATTGAGAGGAGTCCGCAGTTCATGGCTCATATTTGCTAAGAAGGCGCTTTTGGCTCGATTGGCGGCTTCGGCGGCAAGTTTAGCTTGTTGCAAGGCTTCTTCTGTTAGTTTTCGCTCGCTAATGTCCTCGGCAATTCCTACAAATCGGTAGGAGTTCTGATGCTCGACGATGAAGGAACGAGAGCGAATCCAACGAATCTCTCCATCGGGTCGCACAATCCGATAAGTTTTGTCAAACTCGGTAATGTCGCGTAGCTGACGATGAAGTGCTGCCGCTATTTGCCTCTCTTCCTCGGGGTGAACAGCCTCCAACCAGGAACGGGGATTGTGATACAAGCTTTGGCAGGTTCTTCCCCAAATTTGTTCGTAAGCGGGACTGATATAAATGATGTCTCCTGCTTGGGACAAAATAAAAAAGACTTCTCGGATGTTTTCTGCCAGTTGACGGAATTTTTCTTCGCTTTCCCGTAATTCTTCCTCGGCTTGCTTGCGTTCTGTGATATCCTGCACAGTACCAAACAGCTTAACGACTTGCCCCATTTCATTGACTACAGGCTGTCCCCGACCTAAGGTGTATCGTATTGAGCCATTGGGTAAAACAATCCGTATTTCATGTTCGTAGGGTATGCCTTGAGTGAGGGCAAGTTCGATGCTATGCAGAACTTTGTCTCGATCCTCAAGATGGAGTTGTTGTAAATGCTGCTCTTCGCTGGGTTCGCCTTGGGTGGGGTCGAGTCCGTAAATTCTAAAGGTTTCATCCGACCAAAAGAACTCGCGAGTGAGAGCATCGAACGACCAATTGCCCAAATGGGCGAGGCGTTGGGCTTCGGCAAGGGCGTGTTCGCTTTTGAGCAGAGCCAGTTCAGCACGTTTGCGATCGCTAATATCTTCTGCTACATAAATGAAAGACTTGGGTTCCCCCGTAGGTTCATGCATTAGAGATACTGCGACATTAGCCCACACCAGAGAACCGTCTTTGCAAATGTAGCGATGCTCCAGTGAGTAATTTTCAATTTCACCCGCCAATAAATGCTGGGCAAATTCTCGCATTTGAGGACGATCTTTCACAGGAGTAATCTGTTGGAAGGTACGCTCCAGCATTTCTGCATTGGTATAGCCGACGATATCGCACAACTTCTGATTAACTCGGAAAAACCGACCTTCCAAGGTACACAAACCGATGCCCACGGCGGCTTGCTCGAAGACGGCGCGAAATCGATTTTCGCTCTCTCGCAGTGCCTCTTCCGCTTGTTTTCGTTGTGTAATATCTGTTTGTGAACCTGCCATCCGTACTACATTACCCGCTTCATCCCGAATCGCTTGTCCTCGATCAAGAATCCATAATAACTTTTTTAGTTGAAGTGTTCTTCTATAGGCAAAATTTTATTCGTTTTATTGTTTTAACTGATATTCGCTAAAAAATAGCTATCTCCCTCAAAAATCTTATGGATTCTTGAGGTATTTAAATTGTTTTTGTAGTTAAAAGAAACGTTATTGCAACATAATCTTTAAATGCGAATGACTCCTATTGCTCCTAGAAAAGTTGCTTGAAAATAGGGAATGGGGAACAGGGAACATCAAATATGCAAGTTAAAGGCGCGTCAGCTTATAACTTCTATTGATGGTGTAGCTGTGTAAGTCCTGAGGGATTCATGCAACTGAGTCTATTGCAAGGCAACCATTAATTCTCGATTCTCGATTCCCGACTCTCCCCCCCCCTCTCCACAATCAAGATGCCGTGAACAGTCAGATTGGCAAACAAAGGATGAGCTTAAGCCCTCTCACCCTTGACGCCTTAAGATAGAAAGAAAGAGTGTGTAGATTTGTGTAGCCTATCCAGGCAAGGAACATATATGGCTGCCGCTGTATTAATTGAAAATCTCCAAAAGCGCTACGGTGATGTCGAGGCTGTCAAAGACATCTCCTTTAAGGTGGAACCCGGTGAAATGTTTGGGTTACTCGGCCCCAACGGTGCGGGGAAAACAACGACGATTCGCTGTCTGTGTACTTTAAGTAAACCCGACGCTGGAAAAATAGAGATTTCCGGCATCAGTGTCATTGACAACCCCAGAGCAGCACGACGACACTTTGGGTATGTAGCGCAGGAAGTCGCCCTCGATAAGATGCTGACTGGGCGGGAACTGTTGCAGCTGCAAGCGGCCTTGTATCACCTCCCCGGTAATGTTGCCAAAAAGCGGATTGAGGAAGTGATTGGCTTGTTGGGTTTAGAGGAGTATGCGAATAAAAAAACGGGTACTTACTCCGGAGGATTGCGCCGACGTCTCGATTTAGCGGCAGGGTTACTGCATCAACCGGAGGTTTTGGTATTAGATGAACCCACGGTTGGGTTAGATATTGAAAGCCGTTTTGTGGTGTGGGATTTATTGCGGAAACTGCGGGAAGCAGGGACAACGATTATAATTACCAGCCACTATCTAGAAGAGATTGATGCTTTAGCAAACCACGTGGCTATTATCGATCGCGGTATGGTGATTGCGGCAGGGACACCATCACAGTTGAAAGATCAAGTCGGAGGCGATCGCATAACGCTTCGCATTCGCGAATTCTCTCCAATGGAGGAAGCCGAAAAAGCGAAAAATATGCTTCAGGTTCTCCCGTTTGTCCAAGAAGTTATTATTAATCAAGCTCAAGGCAACTCTCTCAATTTAGTAGTTAAACCCCAAAGTGATGCTTTAGCCCATGTTCAGCAATCTTTGAAAGAGGCAGGTTTACCCATCTTCGGAATTGCTCAAGCTAGGCCAAGTCTTGATGATGTTTACCTCGCAGCTACAGGGAGAACATTATTGGATGCAGAACTTGCTGCTGTAGGCACACGCGATGCCAAAGCAGAGAAAAAACAAAGTATGCGCGAGTAAAACAGGTATTCTATCTGATTGTTAATAGCAGGCAAGATGCCTGCTCCACAAAAAAACAATCTATCTGGTTTTCGATAGTAGGTAAGATGCCTGCTCCACCGAAAAACAATAAATTCTTGTGAAAGACACAAAAAAATTAAAATGAGTGGAACTATTACTCCGTCTAAATCGGACATTAACTTAAAACCCGATCGCTCTGATCAAATCCCCATCAACGATAATCCAAGCTTGGGTGAGTTCGTTCAAGAAACTTTAGCCCTAACCAAGCGTCTATTTATCCAACTGCAACGGCGTCCTTCCACATTAATTGCTGGTATTGTTCAGCCGATTATGTGGCTGATTCTGTTTGGCGCATTATTTCAAAATGCGCCGCAAGGGTTGTTTGGTGAAGGACTTTCCTATGGCAGATTTCTCGGTGCTGGTGTAATTGTTTTTACCGCCTTTGCAGGTGCGCTCAATGCTGGATTGCCCGTAATGTTTGATCGGGAATTTGGTTTCTTGAACCGCTTGTTGGTGGCTCCTTTATCCTCTCGGTTTTCAATTGTTACCGCCAATGCGATCTATATCATCGCCTTAAGTTTGATTCAGGCTGTAGCCATTATCGCTGTCGGTGCCTTTTTAGGTGCGGGTGTCCCTAGTCCGGTGGGTTTGGCAGTCATTGGTTTGATTATCTTCCTATTGGTGGCTGGGGTTACGGCGTTGAGTTTAGGATTAGCGTTTGCTCTACCCGGCCACATTGAGTTAATTGCGGTTATTTTTGTTACCAACTTACCCTTACTGTTTGCCAGTACTGCGCTTGCGCCGCTCTCCTTTATGCCGGGATGGTTGCAAATTGTAGCCAGTCTCAATCCATTGAGTTATGCGATCGAACCCATTCGCTATCTTTATACTCACAGTGAGTGGTCGTTGGGTAGTATGGTGATGCAAACGCCTTGGGCGTCTATTTCCTTTGGTGGTGCACTGTTGGTACTGCTGGCGTTTGATGCTGTAGTTTTGTTAGCGATTCAACCCTTACTGCGTCGCCGCTTTGCTTAAATTGAATTAACCTATTCGAGCCACAACTAACCATGAACATACGTAATTTGTTGGTTCCAGCCTTTGTTTCTAGTTTAGCGATCGCTGTTTCTCCTGCCATTCTCTCTCAATCCGCTTCGGCCCAAATGGCACCAGGCTACCCCAATAGCGCTCAACCCCTACCCGATGTCAGTCGCGAAAATGAGAGAAGCACGTTTTATGGAGGGGGATTGGGTAACGGTGGCTTCAACCCTATGCAACTGATTCATCAGTCTCAATTGGGTTCTCTCAAAGATCCGCAAGAGTTTAATCTAGAACAGCAGCAGAATCTGAACAGCGAAGCTGAAAAATTTAGACTTGAGCAACTGCGGATACTCCAACAGGGACAACGCGGAAATCCAGTTCCAGTTTCTCCTGCTCAAGAATGAACCAATACCTTAAATGATTCATTATGAATGCTGAATTATGAATTAAAGATTGAGGCATTGAGTCCCCCTAAATGTAGACCAGTAAAATTTTTGAGTGGGGGCTTCAAATCTGTAGAAATTGCCAATCATTTCATAATTCATAATTTACAATTCATAATTTGATAGGGGCAGTTCGCTAAACTTGCCCCTATTTTTTTGATAGAGCCGAAAAAATTAGCCGAGTACTGACAAAATATCTTTGGCGTGGCTATCAGTTTTTACTTTCTCATCCACGTAGGTGATTTTGCCATTGCCATCAATAATATAGGTGACGCGCTTGGCATAACCGCCCCCATCAACATCATAGGCTTTGGTAATCGTGCCATCTGCATCGGCTAGCAACTGGAAAGGCAAACCATACTTCTCTTTAAATTGCTTGTGGGATGCTTCATCATCCATACTGACACCGAGTACAACCATATCTTTGCCTTGATATTCGGCGTAGTTGTCCCGGAAGCTTTGGGCTTCTTTGGTGCAGCCTGGGGTATCGTCTTTAGGATAAAAGTACAGAACGACTGTTTTACCCGCTAAATCAGACAAGGAAATGGTATTGCCCTCACTGTCTTTCGCAGTAAATGCTGGAGCATCCGTGCCAACTGTTAGAGCCATTGTTGCTGTTTCCTGATTTGTTTACAGTAAAAATTCACCTTTAAATATTACAATAGATTACAATTTGCCTTGAGCTAAGCTATAGGGGCCTAACCCAATAGGGCGGTACAAGCTGGAATGCGCTTAAGATAGAAAAACTTCCACCAGCGGTCAGCGTGGTGTTATTTTACCAACCGTTGCGATGACATCAATTCAGCCTTTGAAGACCCAGTCTACTCAATATCCTGCTAGCACCGTAAAACGTGCAGAGCGGGCAATGCGTTGTTTACCCTTCCAGTTACCGCTATTTGTGGCGATGCGATCGCAAAGTGTTCCCTTACCAGCAATTGCTGGGCGCGAAGGGGTTGAACATCAATACATCAAACGCCCTATGTCAGAGTTAGCGGTTGAAAATAAATTGATGTGGCTGATTCAAGTCGGAATCTTGCGCCGAGAAGTGGACGGCCAAGGCATCACGGATAGCTTTCGCTTAACACCTCTAGGGCGTCAGTTGGTAGACAAGTGGGAAAACCAAGGAGGAACCTTACCTCCGGCATCATTGTTAGATCGGCTTTATAATGCGTTGAGCCGATGGTTGCGATTGCCCTTTTGATTCACGCTTCAACAAGACGAAGCAGAGATTCCCCATCTGTCGGGCGTTGTCCGCCCACGAGGGCTAACTATCAATGTGGGGAGGAATCAATTGACTTCGGGTTAAAGGGGTATAGATTAAAGGACTTGCGATTTTGGTGGGAGCCTAAATCTCCTTCTCAAAGCAGTTTTCCCCCTTACCCCTTCGCCTTTCCCCTTTTCCCGCGCCGCAGGCGCTTCAACGGGTGGCTTCTACATTCTTTTTTTCTCCTAATATTACCAGCTTCTAACCCTAAGTATGAAAGCCATTATGGTTGTGGGGACAACGTCCCATGCAGGAAAGTCTTTAATCGTAACTGCTCTTTGTCGTATTCTCTCCCGGCGCGGTTGGCGCGTAACCCCCTTTAAGGGGCAAAATATGGCACTCAATGCCTATGTAACGCAAAACGGGGGAGAGATTGGTCATGCACAAGCTGTACAAGCCTGGGCTGCTGGGGTAATGCCTTGTGTCGAAATGAACCCCATTTTACTCAAGCCTCAAGGGGATATGACATCCCAAGTCGTACTCATGGGCAAAGCAGTGGGGAAAGTCAGTGCCTCGGAATACTATGAACAGTATTTTACTCAAGGTTGGCAGGCGATTGAAGAATCCCTGAGGCGTCTGAGTAACGAATTTGATTTAGTCGTTTGTGAAGGGGCCGGGAGTCCAGCCGAGATTAACCTCAAACACCGCGATTTAACTAATATGCGCGTGGCCAAGCATTTAAATGCTGCAACGCTATTAGTGGTGGATATTGACAGAGGCGGAGCTTTTGCCCATGTCGTCGGTACTCTAGAACTGTTAGAACCTGAAGAACGCGCCTTGATTAAAGGAGTGGTGATTAATAAGTTTAGAGGACAGCGATCGCTTTTAGAATCGGGTATCACCTGGCTCGAAGAACGTACTGGAATTCCCGTGGTTGGCGTGATTCCGTGGATCGATGAACTCTTCCCTGCCGAAGACTCCCTTAACTTGCTGGAACGCAACGCGATGAAGAAGGCAGGAAGCGAAATCACCATCGCAGTGATTCGACTGCCTCGAATTTCTAACTTTACAGACTTTGACGCCCTCGAAGCTGAACCCAGCGTCCATGTCAAATACATCTCGCCCTCACAAACATTAGGGCATCCTGATGCTGTGATTATTCCAGGCACTAAGACAACCATTGCTGACTTGCTCGTCCTGCAAAAAACGGGGATGGCAGCAGCAATCAAAGAATACGCGGCCGCAGGGGGTACCGTTTTAGGCATTTGTGGCGGGTTTCAAATGCTGGGTAAAATGCTAGCCGATCCGGAGGGGATAGAAGGGCAAGAAGGACGCTATCAAGGATTGGATTTATTGCCCTTAAAAACCGTGATCACAGGAAACAAAGTAGCTCGTCAACGGATGGTAACCTCTAACTATCCTCAAATTGGCTTACCCGTGACAGGTTATGAAATTCATCAAGGGCGATCGCGATTGGTAGAGTCAGAAGAGGAGAATAAACAATCTGCTTGCAAACCCCTATTTGATGACCCAGGTTTAGGGATTGTTGACATTAATCAATCTGTTTGGGGCAGTTATTTACACGGTCTTTTTGATAACGGCCCTTGGCGACGTGCCTGGTTGAACTACCTACGACAGCAACGGGGACTGCCCTCTCTTCCCACTGGTGTTGCCAATTACCGCGAACAGCGAGAAGCGCTTTTAAACACACTTGCTGATCACGTCGAAGCTCATTTAGAGCTAAGCCAGATTGTACCCTCTCAAAAAGCATAACTAAACAGGATGAAGTCTAAACTGGCGTGAATTCAGGTTTTAGAGGCTGTTTCTAAAGAATTGTAAATCCCTGGAACTCCCCCTCGCATCCCCCTTCACGCAGAGAAACTTAAAAGAATTTCTATTCCCCCCTTTCTAAGGGGGGCTAGGGGGGATCGATCCCATCGTTATGGCAACCTAGCCAGTTAACATGACTTGAGAAACAGTCTCTTATACTTCATCCTCGATGAGGAAAACAATTAACGACTAATCCCTAAGCACTGAACATGAATGTTACTGTTCGCTTTTTACCCGATAATGTGACGATTAATGCACAAGCAGGAGAACCCATTCTCCAAGTCGCTCAACGCGCTGGTATCTTCATCCCCACCGGATGCTTGATGGGAACTTGTCATGCCTGTGAGGTGGAGCTTGATGATGGAGAAGCGATTTGTTCCTGTATCTCTGCTGTTCCTGCGGGTCGTCAAGAAGTGACGATTAATCTCTATACCGACCCAACTTGGTAAAGGAATTAGAGGCATGGCACCAAAAATATTTAAATGCTTACCGCAATGTTATTAACGGCTTGTCCCAAAATAACTTCACCATTTCCTGTAGGGGCACGGCAACACTAATATTTCGGTAAGGGTTGGGATTTAGCTGATGTTTCACCATTTCCTGTAGGAGCACGGCAACAGGAATGTGTCGGTTGGCAGGGAATTGAAAAATGCCGTGCCCCTAGTCCTAGTCAAATTTACAGAATCTGTTAAAAAAAGAGGTTAGAGACTCATGAGGTAAAGGATGTCAGAAGTGTCAGAACCAAAACGGGTAGTCGTCGTGGGTGCAGGTTGGGCTGGATTAGGTGCAACTTACCACTTAGCTCAACAAGGCTACGACGTTACCCTCCTAGAAGCTGGCCCCTATCCTGGTGGCTTAGTGGCAGGCTGGAAAACATCTGAGGGGCGCTCCGTTGAGGGGGGTATTCATGGCTTCTGGTATCCCTACAGCAACATCTTTTCCTTAGTTCGAGAATTGGGACTCAATCCATTTACTCCGTTTACTCGTTCCTCCCAATATTCCCCCGCAGGGTTAGAAGTTGAATCCCCGATTTTCCAAAATGAACCCCGACTCCCCACGCCATTAGGAACTTTTCTCTACATCCAGTTCAAACGCTTACCTTTGATTGACCGTCTTTCTGCATTACCCTTACTCTATGCCGTAATTGATTTTGATAATTCAGATCAAGCGTGGCAACGCTACGACAAAGTAACCGCCCGCGAACTCTTCAAACAGTTTGGCGTTTCTGCCCGACTTTATAAAGATTCCTTTGAGCCGATGCTGCTAGTCGGTTTATTTGCACCAGGAGAACAGTGTTCGGCAGCCGCCGCACTAGGGATGCTGTACTACTTTATCCTCGCTCACCAACCCGATTTCGATGTGGTTTGGTGTCGGGGAACGGTTGGAGAGATGATTTTTAAGCCTTGGGTGGAACGTATTCGACAAGCTGGCGGTAAGGTGCTGACAAATAAACGAGTCAACGACATCCTTTTAAACAGTAGTGGTAAAGCAAAAGGAGTTGTCTGCACCGATGAAGTCTTTGAGGCAGATGCTGTAATTTTTGCCGTTAATGTCAACGGCATGAAAAAGATAGTTAATGGTAGTCCCAGCTTGCAAAGTTACCGAGAGTTTCGAGATTTAAGCAATCTAGGTGCTATTGACGTGCTAGCAACGCGGTTATGGTTTGACCGCAAAATTGACATCCGTCATCCTTCTAATGCCTGTTTTGGTTTTGACTCCACTACAGGTTGGACATTTTTTGACCTCAATGTGCTCCATGACGAATACCATGATGAATCCGGTAGCGTCATTGAAGCAGACTTTTACCACGCTAATCAGTTGCTTTCTCTAAGTGATGAGCAAATCGTACAAAAAGTCCATCGTGATTTAGCAACTTGTGTGCCAGGATTTCGAGCAGCCAAGGTGATTGATAGCAGTATCATTCGGGTGCCGCAAGGAGTGACTCACTTTGCCCCTGGTAGCTATCAGTATCTATTGAGGGCAAAAACGGGTATAGAAAATGTCTTTATGAGTGGAGATTGGATGATTACCCGTCATGGTTCTTGGTCGCAAGAAAAGGCGTATGTTACGGGTTTGGAAGCGGCAAATTTAGTAACTGAATACTTTGGATGTGGAAGTAAAGCAAATATTATTCCTGTTGAGCCTGATGAACCCCATATTCAAGTTGCCCGAACTATTAACCAAACAATACGTGGCTTAAGCAAGGCTGTCTTACCAGATTTCTGGTTACCTTAAAGTTAAAGTGTGCAATGTAAGCTCTGACCCTGCTAATGTTTGGATGCAATTCACCGCGCCGGTTGACTCAGTTTTACAAATTCACTCTATTAATTAAGTTGAAATAGTTTCATTAGGCATGATTGCCCCACGCATATTGGCAAGACTGAAGTTCACTTCGTCAATATGAACCTGAGTGAGGTTGACTGCTGTTAAGTTGGCTGCCGTTAAATTTGCCCCAGTCAGGGTGGCATGGTCAAGATTGGCATGACTCAGATTGGCTGCTGTTAAGTTTGCACCTCTCAGGTCTGCTCCACTGAGATTGGCATAACTCAAATTCACTCTTTTGAGCTGTGCCCCCATCAAATTTACTCCTCTAAAATCTCTTTGACCCACTGCATATCGACTGATCAGTTCACTAACTTTCATTGTTTTTCTATTATTTATTAACAATTACTACTTCGTTACGGGGTTAGTTTTTAGATGGGCATTTCTTGATAGCAGGAACTACATCGCCAGTAAAGTCCTTCAAAACGCATATGACGGAGTAAGGTATCTGAGCAGCAAGGGCAACTAGGGTTAATCATCACTGCTCGTCCAAGAATGCTGATGGTATTCTGTCGGCTGAAACACATTGTTGAGTGAGCCTGTGCTGGGCGCAGCTTTGTTAACTTAACTAGCATTTTTTGAGTTCGAGTGAACAATGGCTTTAGTATAGCAGTATTATCTTGACGGTAATTTTTAATTTTTGATATTATAGTTAGTTTTGTATGTTAATCTGAAGGGGCGCTACCACAGTTAAGTAGCAAAGAACTAGAAATCTACTCTTCCTATCTGAGGCCACAGGAAGACAAGGGCAGTAGCGACTCAAAACATCTCCAGAAGAAAAAACGGTAGCTCGGTTGAGTTGTGCCGATCGCCCTTTTCTCGAACTGGATACGACTGACTGATCCAATTCCTTGACCATGAAGAGGAGTATGAATGAATATTCAAGCGCTAGAAATAAAGGTTGGCGATCGCATTGTTGTCTACTGTAAGAACAAGATGCAAACTTGTACAGTGCAACGTTTAATAGACTCGACCCATAGCAACATTGCACTGAAAGTATCCACATGTGTGCCGTATCGAGAATCTTCATCCTGCGTGGTTCAGTTTCACCGAGAAGCTCTAGTGAAAAGGGTTGACTGAAAATCCTGATTCCAAACAGAACCACAATTACTTCCTTTACTAGGACACATCCATGTTTGAACGCTTTACAGATGCAGCGATTAAGGTGATGAGGCTGTCTCAAGAAGAAGCACGTCGCCTAGGTCACAATTTTGTAGGTACAGAGCAGATTCTTTTAGGGCTGATTAGAGAAGGCAATGGGATCGCGGCAAAAGCATTGCAATCGTTGGGCATCACTCTAAAAGCCGTAAGGGAAGAGATTGAAAAAATTATTGGTCGCGGTACTGGTATTGGTGCTGGGGAAATTCCTTTCACCCCAAGGAGCAAGCGTGTTCTTGAACTTTCGCTAGAAGTCTCTCGCTCTTTAGGGTGGAACTACATTGACACTGAACACTTACTTCTGGGATTAATTCGCGATGGAGAAGGGATAGCAGCAAAAGTCCTGTTCAACCTAAAAGTTGACTCCAAAGAAGTTCAAAGTAGAGTGATTAGGATGCTTGCCGAGACAGCAACTACCCGAAGTGATAGCAACCACACTCACAAAAGGGCACCACACCTGAGTCAATGTGGTTCTAACTTGACTCAACTCGCCGCTCAGGGCAGGCTCGATCCGGTTGTGGGTCGCCAACAGGAAGTTGAACGCATGATTCAAATTCTGGGTCGTCGCACCAAGAACAATCCGATTTTGATTGGAGAGCCAGGAGTTGGTAAAACAGCGTTAGCTGAGGGGTTAGCTCAGCGCATTGTCAACAATGATGTTCCTGATAACCTTCAAGGCAAGCAGGTTCTTACCCTAGATATGGGCTCGTTGCTCGCAGGTACTAAATACCGTGGTGAGTTCGAGGAGCGCCTCAAGGCAATTATTGAAGAGATCCGCTCTTGCCAGAATATCATCCTGGTCATTGACGAAATTCATACGTTGGTTGGAGCTGGGGCAGTGGGCGGAACGCTTGATGCCTCTAATATCCTTAAACCAGCTCTGGCACGAGGCGAACTCCAGTGTATTGGTGCAACGACTCTGGATGAATACCGACAGTATATTGAGCAAGATGCCGCTTTAGAGCGCCGATTCCAACCTGTGATGGTGAATGAACCGAGTGTTGGAGAAACCATTGAAATTTTATATGGTTTGCGCGATCGCTACGAGCAGCACCACCAGATCAAATTTTCCGACTTTGCGCTAGAAGCTGCTGCTAAGCTTTCAGACCGATATATACCAGACCGATTCCTGCCGGATAAAGCCATTGACCTAATCGATGAAGCCGGTTCTCGTGTGCAGATACTCAACTCTAAAGTACCATCGGTTGCCAAAATTCTGCACAAAGAACTACGCCAAGTTCTAAAAGATAAAGAAGACGCTGTTGCTTTGCAAGAATTTAGCAAGGCAGGAGAAATGCGTGCACGCGAAATCAAAATTCAGGCAGAGATTCAGGCGCTTGTCCCAAATCATCCCTCTTATTCGACTGACGCTGAGTGCGTTCCCGTGGTAGATGAGGAGGATATCGCCCACATTGTCGCCTCATGGACTCGAATCCCGGTGAGCAAACTAACCGAATCTGAGTCTGAAAAGCTATTGCAGATGGAAGATACTATCCATACTCGGCTCATCGGTCAAGAAGAAGCCGTTAAAGCGATTTCCCGTGCAGTTCGTCGCGCCCGAGTTGGTATTAGTAACCCCAATCGCCCAATCGCTAGTTTTATCTTCTCTGGTCCGACAGGCGTGGGTAAGACGGAACTGGCCAAGTCACTGGCGGCTTACTTCTTTGGGTCCCAATCTGCCCTGATTCGGTTGGATATGTCCGAATATATGGAGCGTCACACCGTTTCCAAGCTCATCGGTTCCCCTCCTGGCTATGTGGGGTACAACGAAGGGGGACAATTAACCCAAGCCGTTCGCTCTTGTCCCTATAGTGTAGTGCTGTTGGACGAAATCGAAAAAGCCCACCCTGATGTATTCAACCTGCTGCTACAAATTCTGGAAGACGGTCGTTTGACTGATACGAAGGGTCGTACAGTGGACTTTAGAAATACGTTGTTGATTATGACCTCCAACATCGGTTCTAGAGTGATTGAAAAAGGGGGTAGTGATCTGGGTTTTGATTTGGCTGAGAATCAAGCTGACTCTCACTACAAATACATTTGCTCCTTAGTGAATGAAGAACTTAAAGCTTACTTCCGTCCAGAATTTCTCAATCGTCTCGATGAAATCATTGTCTTCCGACAACTGACCAAGGATGAGGTTAAACAAATCTCCTCTATCCTTTTAGGCGAAGTATGCAGCCGTTTAACTGAGAGAGGAATTGCTCTGGAAGTCACAGAACGGTTTAAAGATCGCTTGGTGCAAGAAGGTTATGACCCTAGTTATGGAGCGCGGCCTTTGCGTCGGGCTATTACTCGCTTGTTAGAAGACTGCCTTGCTGAAGAAATTTTAAGCGATCGCATCAAAGAGGGAGACACCGTTGTTGTCGATGTAGACGATAAGGGTGACATTAACGTGTTACAGACTGGTCATCGAGACCGAGTTTCCCCTTTGGTTGTTTGAAATCTCATGCTCCCCTGGAGAATGAAAAACATGATCTTGAGCTTGGACGGAGATAAGCTACGAATTGATTGGGAATAGCTGGAGTAATTATTTACCTTTAGTTAAGAGGACACTTGTGAGGTTCCCCTGATTCATATCGAACGAGTCACTACTGATGAACTTCCTAGTAGTTGGACTGAAATCCGTGTTCTTTGCATTTTCTTATCGGGAGCCAAGCGAATTAGGAATTGAGAATTGTTTTGATCAACGGTATACCAATCCTTTTTGAAATAACTCAATAAACTCTCCCGGTGCAAATTCTCCATGACTAGGACGGCGTTCTTGATGGTGTGCCTTTAAGTAAACGTAATCACAGATTACATTATTCAGGTTGATCTCACTGTGAATACTCCAATCTTCCAAAGCAACTCCTGTTAGGATGGTGTGTTCAAAGTTAGCATTCAACGCTTGAGTCCCTATCAAACTTGCTCCACAAAGGTTGGCTCGAGTTAAGTCGGTTCCGCAAAGTTTGGCTCCCGTCAAATCAGCTCCCATCAGGTTAGCTCCCGTGAGATTGGTTCCACAAAAGTTGACCCCTGTGAGGTTGGCTCCTGTAAGATCAGTGCCATTAAGCTTGGCTCCGGAGAGATTGGCTCCTGTGAGATCAGTTCCACTCAACTTGGTTCTGCTGAGATCCGCATTACTGAGGTTAACGGCAGTGAGGTTGGCTCCTCTAAGGTTAGCTTCTGTGAAATTAGTTCCTGTGAGGTTAGCTCCAGTCAGATTGGCTCCTGTGAGGCTGGCGGTAAAAAGACTAGCACTACTGAGGTCAGCTCCACTGAGGTCAGCTCCACTAAGGTCAGTGGTAAAGAAATCGACCAAAATCAGATTAGCTTTTCTCAGGTTAGCTTCACTAAGGTCAGCGCCACTAAGCTTGGCTGCAAATAAATTTGCTTCAAATAAATCTGCTCTAGAAAGGTTGAAATATTTGAGATTCGCTTCCCTAAGATTAGCTTGTTGGAGATTGGGCACTATGTTCAGATTTTTCTCTCTCCAATTGTTCCAAGTATTGACTCCTTGCTTGAGTAGATTAATCGGCTTTTGAGTGGTCATCTATCTATAGGACTAAACTTTTGGTTGTCATCATAGCCTATCATAGGAATTTTTTAAGTTTTAAAAAGCATAAATGAAGAAACTATAAAAATATGAGGGAATCGCCAACCGCTATTTCATGGCAATGACACAGTGGTGGGTAGGTTTTACCTATCCCACCGATAAATTGTCTGCAAAACTTTGACTTGTACTCCCTTGATTTGCCTAAGCAGTCTGAGATTAGTACATAGACTCACTATTGCTTTTGCAGAGTTTTATTTTTATTTAATGAGTGTAGTAAAGTAGGAGTTGATCAAGAGATATCCGTATCGTTCTTGGTCAACAAAATAAGAAGGAAAAAAGTGAGCGAAGCGATCTAATCTTGAAGCGTACAGGGTTACTAAAAATAAGCTTGGGTTTGCATTACCTAAAAGCTAGATCAACGGTTGAGAGTTACTTGTGAGCATTGCTTTACAAACTCTCCTGGAGAAAATTTTCTACTACTCGGGTAACGTTGTTGATAGTGTGCCTTCAAGTAAATATAATCACAGTGAACACTATCAAAGTAAGTATGGCTGTTAATACTCCAGTCTTCTATAACAGCTGCGGTGAGTAATGCTCTTTGGAAGTTAGCACCTAAAGCTCGAGTACTCAGAAAACTTGCTCTAGTTAGATCGGCTCTACTGAGATTGGCTCCATTTAGGTTGGCTCCATTAAAGTTAGCTTCTCTCAGATTAGCTCCGCTCAGGTTAGCACCACTCAAGTCAGCTCCTCTAAAATTGGTTGCAAAAAGATTAGCGCCACTCAAATCAGCTCCTCTGAGGTCAGCTCTAGCCAAATCAGCGGTTAAGAAGTCAGCAAAAAAAAGGTTAGCCTCTTTGAGATTCGCTCCAGTCAAGTCGGCTCCATTGAGCCTAGCTCCAAATAAATCTGCTCTAAATAAATCCGCGCTAGAGAGATTGATGGAATTAAGCATAGCCTTCCTCAGATTAGCGCTCTGAAGATCGGGAACTAAGACATAATTTTTCTCTCTCCAACTGTTCCATGCATTAACTCCTTGAGCCAGTAAGACAATATGTTTTTGGTTTGCCATCTATCATTAGGGGGGGATTAATTCTATTCTGTAGTCTAGAATACCACATAGATACATATTTTTTAAAAAAAGTCAACAAAGAAAAAATAAATATAAGAATATTGAGTTTTTTAAAGATGCATTTACCCCTAGACTAAGGAATTCAGACAATTCCTTGAGCTCAAAATGTCTAGAAGTTAGCAGATGATCACACACCCAAATTTCTGACTCAGTAAACTTTAGTCAGAGTTTAAGAAGAAACGACGAAGGCAAAACCTATCGCACTGGCGATAAAACTAAACTCCCCTCTTCAGGAAAGCTCAACTCATTGCGATCGCCAAACCGCCAATGCTGCTGATACTGATTGAGAAAATTTTGACCCACGATTCCATCAACACCCAGCACATCTAGGACTTCAGCACCGAGAACCACAGCATCTAAGTTAGTAGATTGGTGTTGCTGCAACCTGACTTGCGCTAACTTGGTTTGCTTGCCTGTTTGGGTCCCGCAAAATCCCCGAACTTCAGTTTCTTTCGCCTGGGTGACATCAAGAGATAGCCGTTTTGCCAAATCTTCCGATACAACCATCCAACTCGCACCAGTATCCAGAAGAAAAGTAAAAGGGCCTTGACCGTTGATGTACACTTGAGCCGTCATAACGCCCAGCTTGCCTTTGAGAGGAATGGCATCGGAACTGGCGTTGGAAGGTGGCAAGAGTTGTACCTGCAAGGCTTTTGGATTCACAACCACATCAAAACTACTTAAAAAATCCAGTCCCAAAACCCCCGACAAATTACTAATAATTGCCGTTCTAGGTAGCCCCAAACCATTAATGCCTTCAACTTTAGCCGCTTCAACTGATAAGGCGGGTAAGCTATGCAATGTTGCCTGCACATCAGAGCAATCTGTGCCAACAACCATATATTTCAGTAAATCTGGCGGGATAGGAGTTCCTGCAAGACCCAATTTCTTGGCAATTTGACTATCTACAATCGAATTAGACGCCCCCGTATCAAACAAGAAAGTCTGAGACTGTCCGTTGATGGTGACTGGGATGGTGAAAATTTGGCTATCGGGTAATTGCTGAAGTTGTACAACGGCTTGCCCTTGGCCAGACGGTTTGGGTAAAGTAACGCCAGTTGTCCTCACTAATGCGGTTAAGCGATCGCTAGCGTCTGGACGAATACTACCATCGGGCGCTAACATCACCACTTTGAAGACACATTGCATGGAAGCAGCTTCGAGGGCGGCCATTGAAGGTTGCTGTGAACTGGAAAGATTTTTCTGAATGCACTCAAACACCTGTTGCATGAGTTCTTCGCCGAGACTGTCAGGTGTTGAGGAGGGTTGTTGTGTGAGAACAGCAGGCTTTTCTAAAGTTGAAGTTGCTGAGGGAATTTCCTTGAGAGGAGAGATAGACTGATGAGTTAGCTTGTGATTAGGAGGACTGACGGCATTGCGGGATAGGGGAGTAGCCTGCGCTAGAGGTGTCTCGGCAACGTTGGGTAGAGTACTCAAGGCAAGTCCACTAAACATCTGAGTGAAGATTAGCGTTGTAGCAACAGTCCAAGAGAATTTCATGGCTAAACGGTTGAATGTTATTTCGATCCGATGGCTTGGTATTGTAGAAGCGATCGCTCACTAACACTGTTAGGTTGACATAGAACCCATTAAGAAAAAACATGGCTATTTACCAAGTCCGGCTAGTTAATCCGACCCTCAATCTTGATCGCACTATCAATGTCCCCGACGATCAATATATCCTCGATATGGCGGAGGAAGTGGGGATTCGTTTACCTGTGGGTTGTCGTGAAGGCACTTGTTCCTCCTGCATCGCCAAAATTATTAGGGGTGAGGTGGATCAAAGCGAACAAAAGTTTCTGCAACCGTCAGAAATCGCTGCGGGTTACACGGTTACCTGCGTCGCCTACCCACTGTCTGATTGCATTCTGGAAACGCATCAAGAACAAGTCTTGTATCAATCGTCTCTCTACTTTAAACCTAATTCAGCTCAGATTGAGTAATTTTTCTATCACCTTCTGAAAAATCTTAATTATTACAATTAGTAGATAAATTTAAAATAAATCGTTATTCCGCAACCAATCAATAACTTCATCAGCATTTTTATCAGGCGGAAAGACTGGGTAGAAAACTTTGACAATTCTCCCAGCTTTCGCAATGAGCGTAACCCGTTTGATAAGCTGCTGTCCTCTTATCTCGAATATTGGCAACTTTAGCATCTTAGTAAAGCTCAAATCACCATCACTTAAAAGCTCAAAAGGCAAATGAAGTCGCTCTGTTGCTTCTATTTGGTATTCAGTATCTTGTGAGCTAAGACCAAACACTTGCGCTCCCAACTCCTTTAGTTCTTGGTGGTGATCTCGAAAAGCGCATGACTGTGGAGTACACCCCCTCGCTCCGGGAATCTCATCCCATCCATCAGGTAGCGGAATATTGGGTTGTCCTGTCATTGGGTAGCAGTAAATCACAACCCAACCTGAGATTGCCGACAAGTCTACACGCCTCCCCTGGGTTGAAGGTAAAAAGACCGATGGCAATGAGTGCCCCAGTAGATGATTGCAAGCACCATCATTCACTGGAATAGGAAGGTCTTTTGGTAACTCTGTGAGCCTTTCCATACAAGTCTTTGTTTCTACGATTTAACTTAATGGTAAAGGCTAACAGATAACCTCTCAACCCCTGACCCAACTAATAATTGGAGACGTATAATATTTAAGCTAACCGGACAACGACAACCTTACAGCCGTAAAGGAACTTAGATGTTTTTTGGTACTGCTCCTAACATTTACTCCTGATGATTGACATCAGAATTGATTGGAACTCCAACTGGGTCAGTATTGGGTAGTGTGCCTTGAGCGTTGCTATCGGCTACGTCTGGATTATTGTGAAGATTAACGCGACCTTTTTCCGGCAACTCTGTATCTGCCGAATAAGGGCCTGCAATGCTTGAAGCTTCGGCTGTTTTGGCATCAGCTTGTCCGGTTTCGGAAGAGAAATTGGTGGCTACTGGATTGGCGATCGCTTCTCCTTCTGGATTTGTGCTGGTTCCGGCTGCAATGTTTGCATCTAAAACAGCACTTCCACCTGGATTGGGGGGTGCAAAAGCTTGAGACTGTTGAGATGCACCAACTTCTTGATTTGGCTCACTTGCTTGATTTGGCATAGATGCATCACTCATTTTTAAATTCTCCTTTGATTTGTTAAACAATTGCTGCCGTATCAGCCTTTCCCGCTAAGCCTAAACGGCTATAACAGGAGTCTCTACGCTGATTTTTATAGCAAAAGGCAGAGGGCTATTATGTTTATTACTGATACCTGGTCGTTTTAGCGCTTATATCTGTCTTAACCTTTATGGCGACAGGTATAGATGATGGATGCTGCTACGATTTCTGAAAACAACTACCCCGATTTCACCTATTTAAAAAGTATCTTGATTATCCTTTTCGCCTCATCCTGCTAACGACACAGCCTTTATTAAGTTGGTTGGTAAGCAAGAATACAAAATTTTTTTATGCACTTATTAATAAAATTGATTCATCTTGTTAAGGATTTTAAAACAAATGTGCTAGTAAGAATCTATTAATCATTCAATTCAGACGAAGCTTCAAACTCATTAGCAGGAATCACTCGCACTTTGAATGTAACGGGTTTTTCTAATTCTTGCTGCAATAATTCCTGGACTTTTTGAATCTGTTTTGATGTAATAGAATTGGCTGGAGCCGTAACCTCTAGATTTACGTCCAGCATACTTTTTTGAACAGTTACTGTTAAGTTGTGGACATCAGAGTTCGCGAAGGTTAAGGTTTTCGTATGAACAATCAACCACACGGTATTATAAACTTGCTCTCTAATCAAAAGATTTTGTAGTGATAATCCTAACGGTAAACCTAAAAGCAGTAATAAGAGCACCGTTAGAGTCAACCCGTGTTTAGCTCTGGTAATTGAGCCATACTGTTGCCACAAAAAGACTATTGCACCACTAAAAATAATTCCAATTAAGTTTGTGAGAAACAGAAGAGTTGCGCCTATGGTAACTTCAGTAGAGGCACGAGCAACTCCAATTCCAATGACGCTAAGGGGCGGAACTAACGCAACGGCGATCGCTACGCCCGGCAGTGCATCTGCAATAGATTTGCGAGATTTGGCGAAGGCTCCTGCTCCTCCTGCGGCTAGGGCAACGCCTAAATCGATTAAGGTGGGACGCACCCGTGCCATGACTTCGGAACCCAGATTTTGTAATCCCACTAACCAGGTAATAATGATAGCGATCGCAACGGTTAGAACAATCCCCGTAAACAACGTAAAACTTGCTCGTCGCAAGAGCAAACGATTTCCCATTGATACACTGTAGGCGATCGCAATAATCGGCCCCATCAATGGAGCAATAATCATCGCGCCAATAATGGTAGCAGCACTATTAGCGAGTAGTCCCAACGTTGCGATCGCTCCGGAAAGAAATAATAGACTGTAGAAGTTAATTGAAGGAACCGCTCCCCTCCAAAGGCTACGATTGAGAACAGGTAGCGGTGCAGGCTTTTCTGCTAGCCATGCCCACTCAGGATGGTTCTTCTGCAAAATCTGGTCGAACTGCTGGCTGCTCCATAACCTTATTCTTTCAATTACAATTCGCATAATCACCCATCAATAAAGATCATGAGCATCGCCATCGCGAGCATAAATGAGGTGAGAAACAATCGATGGCTTCTCGTTGGATAGAAATGCGCGGACACGCTCTTGTGCCAAACGCTCTGCCGTTGTCATTAGCTTTATCAGTGGGGGTAGATGCGCGGGCTATGCTGCATGATCATCCAGCGATCGGTAGTAAACTTCTCATGCGTTATGCTCTTTGGTTGTAACTGCGATCGCGATTCTCTTTCATCTTCCCTATGGTTAAGACGGAATCTCAATATTGTGTGTTTGAGGATACCTTCCTGGAGTTCTGTCCGCGACTACTTTGCAGAATGTTGTAGTGCGATTTGCTGTAAGCCGCAGCGTTAACGCTCGTACCTCGCTATCGCTATGCTCTTCGACCATGCTTCGCAACCGCGCCACGCGATCGCCAATCTAGTAGGATGCCTTATATGTGAAGTACATCTAATACCAAGTTGCATTCATACGTAGCATATTCATTTTCTCCGCGTCCCCGCGTCTCCGCGTCTCCGCGTCTGTCTCAACTACTATGTTTGAACGCAACTGCGTATAACTCTGCCTTCTGCCCTCTGCCTTAAAACCATCAGTCCTGTACCTCATCCAATTGAGAAACGCTATATTAGCTCTGGCAATAGATGTATATCGGGAATTGCGATCGCCGTCCTCGAATTGCCAAAGGAAATACCCTTGCGATCGCTCCGATCACGCTGACATTAATTGCTGAATACGCTCTGGCTCCTCTCCCAGCCAATCCGGATTCTGGGCGGTGCCGTCGTAAATTGATGAGGTTTTGAATGGTTCAAACTCGCCGCGTGATGCTGCTTGTGCTGTTTTTGCTAAGAGCGATCGCACCTGCTCGTCATTCATTGGCTGGAATGTCCGCACCGCTTCAAACGCTTGATCGAGAATCTCCATGCTGTCAATTCCCGTAATCACAACTGATGTAGGCAGATTCAAGGCATAGTGCAAACACTCAATTGGCGTTACCGTATTTGACCGTAACACAGCCCCGTTTGCCATGCTTTTCATGCCCAGAATGCCGATGTTCTGTTTGACCAGTTCTGGCACAACTAACTTCGCAAAGCTTTGGTAGTGGGCATCCATCACATTGAGCGGCATCTGAACCGCATCAAATTTAAACCCCTGCTGGGCTGCAACTTCAAGCATATGCAGATGAATCTGGGGGGCTTTGTGCCCCGTGAAGCCAATGTATCGGAGCTTGCCAGCTTCACGCGCCTCAATCAAAGCGGCATTTGCCCCTTCTGGGTCGAACACTCGATGCGGGTCTTCGTAGCGGAGGATTTCGTGGTGCTGGACGAGATCGATGCAATCAACTTGCAGGCGTTGTAGTGATTCGTCTAGCTGTCTTGTAGCTTCTTTCTTGGAGCGACCATCAATTTTCGTCATCAGGAACACATTGTCTCGGTAGCCATCACGCAACGCTTTCCCCATGCGAATCTCGCTGGCTCCACCGTTGTAATCCCAACAGTTATCCATAAAGGTGATGCCGCGATCGATCGCAGTGTGAACAATCCGGATAGCCAGTTGCTCATCAACGTGCTTCAAGCTGAGGTGCCAACCCCCTAATCCGATCGCAGAAACCCTCTCTCCTGTACTGCCGAGAGTTCGGTAAAGCATTTCTGAGTTTGACGTACTTTCTGACATCTGTTCTCCTTGTCTGCCAGCTACTGCTGAGAGTGCATATAGCTATGAGCAAATTCAAACGCAAGGAAACGTTCACAACATCTCGCTAGAGACACACTAGAACTGGGTATTGGTAATTTCGACTGCAATTAACCTTTGCCACAAACTAAGCAACACGAGCGAACCCCTGTCATAGCACTGTTAGCCCTGTACATTAAATGACTCATGGAATGAGACAACTCCACTGGGTATCTGTGCGCCGAACGAAATAGCTTGGAAGTATTCAGGTGGAACATCGGGTAGAACGAGATTTGGCTGGGCTTTGAAACCAAAACGGTTGTAGTATGTTGGTTCGCCAACCAATACACATCCACTCGCACCAAACTCGCGTAGAGTAGCCAACGCCTGCTTCACAAGCTGTGACCCGATTCCAATGCCTTGATGTTCCGGAGCTACAGAGATCGGCCCGAGTCCATACCAACCCTGACTCCCATCGGAAATGGCAACCGGGGATACAGCAACATGACCAACGATTTGTCCATTCACCTCGGCAACGAGAGAAACTGTCAAGTTCCCTGAGTTACGCAAGGCATCAACAATAAACTGCTCAGTGTGGCTAGTATGGGGAGCATTGAGAAATGCGGCAGTTGTCAATGCTTTAATGTCCGCCACATCAGAAGTAAGTTCTTTTCGTATTGTTAGATTCATTGCTGCCACTTTCTTGTGTGGATATCTAGCCGTACTCCACTCAGCGACTTCTTAGACAAGTCGGGCATCTAAACTAGTTGGATGCTCACATAATGCACGCTCATCGTGTCGGATCGTCACTGACTTTGACAATCAGCTTACCGAAGTTTTTCCCTTGCAGTAAACCGATGAAAGCGTGAGGAGCGTTTTCCAACCCCTCTACAACGTCTTCTTTATACTTGAGCTTACCTTCTTGCAACCACTGAGAAACATCGTTTACGAACTCTGCCTGACGGTGTTGATAATCACCAACCAGAAAACCCTTGATTAAAGCGCGTTTAACCAACAGTGGCATCAAATTAGGGCCAGGAGGAGAATTTTGAGCGTTGTACTGCGAGATTAAACCAACTAATGGGATTCTTGCCCCAAGATTAATCTGCTGCAACACGGCTTCTAAAATTGGTCCCGCCGTATTGTCAAAGTAAACGTCAATTCCGTTAGGGCAAGCAGCTTTCAGTGCTGAACTGAGGTCTTGAGTTTTGCGGTTAATGCAAGCATCAAACCCTAATTCTTTCACAACGTAATCGCATTTTGCATCACTCCCAGCCACCCCCACCGCCCGACAGCCTTTGAGTTTGGCAATTTGTCCCACTACAGAACCAACTGCGCCAGAGGCAGCAGAAACGACAACGGTTTCGCCTGCTTGGGGTTGCCCAATATCAAGCAGCGCAAAATATGCCGTCATTCCAGGCATCCCCGTTATGCCCAACGCATAGGAGATGGGCGATTGATTGGGGTCAAGCTTACGCAACGTTTCACCTTTCGATACGCCATAGGCTTGCCAGCCGTCATAACCCAGCACAAAATCTCCGGCTGAGAATTCGGGATGGTTCGATTTCACCACTTGGCTAACTGTGCCGCCAACCATCACAGAACCCAATTCTACCGGAGAAGCATAAGATTCGCGATCGCTCATCCGACCACGCATATACGGGTCGAGGGACAAGTAGATCGTGCGGTTGAGAACTTCGCCTTCTCCTGGTTCTGGGATTGGAGTTTCGACCAAGGCGAAATCACTTTCTTTTGGTTCCCCAACTGGGCGGCTTTTAAGTAAAATTTGTTGGTTAGTTGAATTAGGCATTGATGATTCCTATTTTTTTCCAATATGTTGAGCATCGATTAGTGCTGTACCAGGTTGGATAATCATCCCAACAAGCCTACTAACGATTGCAGTTGATAATCACAGATTCAACCTCTTTCATCAGACATAATTGGAGAGAATGACCGGACGCGATCGGCAATACCTTCAATATTTACGAAAAGGCTAGGACAGGACGAACTATGGAAGCATTGATTGAAGAAATTGTACGCAAGCTTCATCATCTACCTGAAGTAAAAATCCTACAGGTACTGGATTTTGTCGAATTCTTGACTTGGAATAAAGAACGTTCGATTTCACAACAGGTAGAAAGTGATGTTACTTCCCAAAAAGATCAAGAGTTCGAGGCGGTGGTATCAATCTGAAGGTATCTTAGCGATCGCACTAGAACAAGTCGGTAGGAAAGCTACTTAACTTTAGAATCTACAAGGGAAAGTCAGATCTCCAAATATGAACAGCACGCTGTGCTAAATGTCTCTGACGTGTAGCAAGTGTATTCGGTGTCCATTCTTCAGCCATAATTCTCTGTGTCAGAGTATAAACGCTCTGCTGATATTTTTCTCGCTTAATTGAATAAGACTCGTTTCCTACTTCACGATTCAAAGGGGGTTCCAGAGGTGTCAGATTGCCGAGACGATAAACCATTTCTTCTATCTGAGCATCAGCGAAGTTTTGTCGCCAATCATTAGTTGGGGATTCAGGTAAAATATGCTCGATGGAGAAACTATCTTCGTTGATATCTATATGTGATGCATCTGCCTCTAGCTTGCAAAGGATATACCGAACCAGCTTTTTCTTTTGTCCTTTTGTAGAGATTGAGAGTAAAGAAAAGTCTTGCAAAAACTTTTCATCTGAAACGTAAACTGGACGTAGATTATCGAAGACTTGCCTTGGATTAGTTATTTCTCTATTTGTAATTGCAATTGCTACCCTATTATAAAAAGTTTCCAATTCATTAGGATTTAGACTACTAACAATGGTGTAACGAAATGAGAGTGCAGAAACAAGTTTTAATAAACGAGTAAAGTCTTCGGGGGAGAACTTTTCATAGGCAGCGAACAGGGTTGGATATGCTTGCGTTACCCGAAACAACTCAAATTCGCGGATATATTGGCGATTCTCTGAAGCATCGCGCCAGAACTCATCATTAGAATTACCAAGAGCTATGAAAAGACTACTGTAATTTTCAAGTTGATCGAGCAAGTCGAATGCCTGTCGGGCGTTTCTTACAGATTCACGAACGAGTTTAAATAGCCGTTCACGCCTTACTCTAGCATGCGTAAGACTAAGATAGTAACGAAGAAATTCGGGAAACTTCTCCATCTGAACTGTATTGATAATTCTTCTCCATTGCCGTTGTGCTTCCTGTAAATCATCTGGCCCTTGAAATAGCGAAAATAAATAGTTCTTTAATAAATCAGTTGAACTTAGTTCTATACCTCGAGCATTTAATGTTTCAAAAACAGTATATGCATTTAATTCATCTTCAACATTAATTTGAATAAAAAGTAGCCGTTGAGCCACAGCATCTGTTAGAAATATAGTAAGTTTCTCTCCGTCTCGAACAATTTCTGGGATTTCTTCCATTTGGCTTGAAAAGTATTCAAAGGCTTGCCAAAGAAGTTGGTTTGATTTTGACAAGGAGCGAATATTTCGTGGTCTTCTTAGATTAATTAGATTGCTTTGATAAAAGTCATTATTGTTTTCATTCAAGATGAGTTTACTGGAATAACGAAGAGAACGTGGATCTCTATCACTTAAATAGGTGCGTTTTAGAATTTCTTGTCGCTCTTGGTTGGCTTCAGCTTCCTCTTCTCGCTCTACAAGCTTTTGAATTTTGTCAATTACGGCAATGGCAATGATACTGAGAGTGGCTAATCTTTGCTGACCGTCAATAATTGTGAATTCTTTATCGGAAGTACCAGAGCTTTGTAGAACAAGTGCTCCCATGTAATGACTAGCATCAGGACTAGTATGAAGTGCTAAAATATCCAACCAGAGGTCTTCCCAATTTTCCTCTTTCCAAGAATAATCACGTTGAAAGAGTGGTACTCGGTAGATCTTGCCGTTGCTGATTAAATCACCGAAGCTAGTAGTGCGAGTGTCCAGCAGATTAATCCGAGCCATAAAGCAACGCTAAATTAACTAGTTCTACCTTCTAAAGTATCAAAGGCTAGTCTGCCTAGGGTAGTAGGAGCCACAGCATACTAACTCATGCCCTGAGTTCGACAAACTTGTCATTAGTCAAGGCATCAGTTACTTAATAATTAATCTGGCGATCGCCTCGGGTGGCAGAAGTCTACCTTAGCCGAGAAGTATGGCTTACACAGCCATCTGCTGAAATCTCTCGCTCAAGAAGCTTTCAATTTCGTTGATTTCATCTTCACTTAAGCGGAATTCGGCTGCACCGATGATTCCTTCAACTTGTTTAGCGTTGCGTCCGCCGACAATGGCACCCGTAATCGCAGGATGTCGCAATGTCCAAGCGATCGCAACCTCACCAGGCGATCGCCCGTGCCGTGAGCCAATTTGGCGCAGTAACTCGACTAACTCCAGGTTGCGGGACAGGTTTGGCTCTTGGAACTTCGGACTGCGGCGACGCCAGTCATCAGGCGGTAGATTTTGGATGCGCTCTCGTGTCATTGCGCCTGTAAGCAAGCCGGATGCCATAGGTGAGTAGCCGATGACACCGATATTTTCCTGCTCACAGAATGGTAAGATTTCCTGTTCGAGATCGCGGTCAAGCAGCGAATAGGGTGGTTGGAGTGAGGTAATCGGCGCAATTTTCTGAATACGGCGCATTTGCTCTACATCAAAGTTAGAAACGCCGATATACCGGACTTTCCCCTCTTTCTGGAATTCGGCGAGGGTAGCCCAGCCTTCCTCAATGTCGGGATTAGGTGTGTGGATTTGATAGAGGTCGATAACATCAGTTTGCAGCCGCCGCAAGCTCCCTTCCAGTTCTCGCCGGAGGGAATCTGCCTTGAGGACAGTACTCACTTCACGCTGAGCGTTCCAAACTTGCGAACATTTGGTGAAAACATAGGGGCGATTGGACATTCCTTTAAGGGCACGAGCCACGACTTCTTCTGAATGTCCCAAACCATATACAGCCGCAGTGTCAATCCAGTTCATGCCCAAGTCAATGGCACGGTGAATCGCGTCGATTGAATCAGCATCATCTTGCGAACCCCAGCCGTAAGCCCAACCACTTCCACCAATTGCCCAAGCACCAAAGCCGATGGGTGTGATGTACAGATCAGAGTTTCCTAGCTGTTTCGTTTGCATTTGTGTTTCCTCTATTTGTCAAATAATGGGTCGCTTTGAGGCGATGGCGCAGAGTGCCCACTTCGCGATGCTCCGGAGGAGCCACGCAAGGCGCTATCGCAAGGACGATCTTGCCAACGTTGCTGTTGTTCGACCTGTAGCGATGAGCCTCAACAACGTTTTTCCACTTAAAGCTACTGTCAATCCATGAAGCTCAAAGTGTAGTGACGGATTGAAGATTTGCCAGACCCATATGAAATAGGGCATCCTGTACAATCAATTCCGGCAAGACATCCTTGAACATTTGCACCGTCTGCTGAATCCGCTCAAAATCTTCGGGATTGTCCAAGCGATCGCGTACTTCCCGCTCACCGAGCGCAACAGCAGGACACAGACGACTGGCAGCGTCCTCTGCTCTGCGGACAATATCCTGCTTGAGAAGCTGATATTCCGGTCGCTCCCGCCAAAGCTTGATGTCTTCCCATGCTGCTAGGAAAAACGCAGACCATCGCGCTAACGCCTGGTAGTCGGAGTTGACAATCGGTACACCTAGAGTTTGTTTGATGTCTCGATAGGCTTGTTGCATCTGGGTCGAGATTTCCCGAACAGACTGCTCACCAATCAGTTGAATCTCAGTGTGCTGATAGGCATTGGGTCCGCGACGAACATCAGCATTGCCCTCTTGGCCAACCACTTCACCTGCTAAAGTTCGGCTCAAGGCAATTTGCTGAATCAGTAATTGGGGATTGCCAAAGGTGAAGGCATTGAGTACTCTCTGGATCTGATGTCGCTGTGCTTCGTCCACCTCAATTTGATAGCCCGGTTGATACCAGTCGCTGGTGTCCCGATAAACACGCTCGGTAATTGCGATCGCATCTTCCAAAAAAGATTCAGTTTGCGTTGCCCCTTTGAGACGCTCCCAAAACAACTGCATCACCGATGGATACATTGCATAAGCACGCCAGTTTACAGGTGTCCAGGGAATTCCCAACGTATCTTGAATTTCGCTTAAACAGGCTTGAATTTCAGGGGGTGCTTGGGACGGCTCGATCAACGGGAATCCCGATTCGTCGTCTTCTGCGATCGCTGGTTCAGGCGATGGCGTTCCCGCAGTGATGCTAAAGGAGTCAGTCTCTCCGATCACGACTCGTTGTGCTTCTACCTGCCGAGGTGATTGCTCTGTTTCAACCTGCTGATCTGCTCCAGCGCTATCTGTGTTCCCCGTTGCGATCTCGTTATTTTCCCGTGCAGCTTTGTCACTTAAGGAGGTTAACAAGGAAGGCGACAAAGATGAGTGGCTGTCTTTTCCGAAAGCGCGTTCCTTGCCAATACCGCCTGCTTCAGGTAGCAATCGATTCGCCCAACCCAGCAGAGTGGAATTAAGTCCTGGAAAGAGTGCAAACAATTTGGCACTGATTTGAGTCCAAAATGGCACAATCAGCTCTGCATCACCCCGCCGAAGGGCAGCAATAGTCTGACGAGCAACATTTTCAGCACTGGTCGAGAGCAAGGGTAAAGAATCAGCAATGCTGAACCAGGTATACTCCTTGCGGTGCTGACCTTTGAAGATAGCATGGGGCAAAACACCTGTACGGATGAAACCGGGACATACCGTTGTTACAGCAATCCCATCCTTTGCCAGTTCTGTCCGCATTCCCTCAGACAAACCCGTTAAGGCAAATTTGCTAGCGCAATACGCCAACATATGCGGGGAAACCACTTTGCCACCGATGGAAGAGATATTAACGATGCGTCCAGCTTGTCGTTGACGCATCTCTGGTAGAACTGCATAGGTGGTGTACAGGGGTGCCCAGAAGTGCAGCTTCATTAAGTCGTCATAGTCCTCCATCGTCAATACGTCCATTGGCCCAACAATATCGGTGCCTGCGTTGTTGATGAGGATGTCGATCTGACCAAAGCGATCGCCTTTGGCGCTGGGCTTTGCCCAATCGCGTACCTGCTGCACCATCTGCTCAACTTGGACTTTGTCTGTTACATCACAGGGGACAGTCAGCACCTCTCCACCGCGCTGTTCCAGCTCGACACGCGCCTTTTCCAGCTCTTCTACGTTACGGGCACAAATTGCTACACGCGCTCCTTCCTGTACTAACTGGCGTGCCATGACTAAACCCAGTCCGCGAGAACCACCCGTAAGCAGCACCGTCTTGCCTGTGAGATTGTATTGGCGTTCGCGCCACCATCGCACCACCCAAAGCACGACGAGCAACGTACTCACACTTACTGCAACAAGAATAAGAAAATTTTGATTATCCATATAGATATAGATAGATTGATGCTACTTCAAGAAAATACGATCCCCGTAAATCTCCCTGAAAAAGGAGACTAGGGGGATCGCCAAGGAACTAGGTTATGCAAACTCTTAATATTCACTTTATAAATCACCCCTAAATGACTCTAGTGAAAGAAGGCTCCAAGATATAAGGCACGAGGCTCCAAGCGTAACGCACCATTACCGCTATAGATGATGTAGGTGCGTAAGTCCTGACCTTTTTAGCCTGGTGGGTTATTTTTGCCGCGCTGCACTAGTTTTCAACCCAGACACTTCATGAGGGCAACGGAACTGAGCTGAAATGAGGAGTTCATTCTTATTAAAGATTTGCCCAATTTTCAGGAATCTTTTTAACGAGAGTCCGTTCCTTGATTAGGAGCACCAATCACCTTGGGAGCTGCGCCTGGAGCTTCAGGTTCGGCACCAGAACGGACTTCAGAATCCGACTGTTGACTAGTCATACGATATCTTTCATCGAGCGGAGTATTCCCCTCTTCTGTGGTTGGTACATTCGTTTCCCTACCAGGATTATCCTGAGGGTCGTATTGAACGTCATCTTGCCGATTGTCTTGAGGAGTATCTGATGTCATAAATTTCATCTCTTAAACACGTTACTCTACAAGGCTATTACTCAGTTTCTTGTAAGTGTTCTATCCTCAGGCAGGACTAGCTCTATGACTAATTCTAGAGAAAATCTCCCTCAAAAATGAACACACCAGGTATGTCCAATCACAATTAGACTTAACATTTGCTATTGGTTCAGTGAACAAGCAAGATTTGTTGATTGACCGAAGCAGTTTTAGATGTTGAATTTTGGATTAAATACAATGCAATGGGTTCAAGCTCCTAGTTTAAACCATGAAACAAATCTAAAATATTTAACAGTGCATAATGCCCAAATTCTTATCAGAATGTTTCCCAAACGAAGGTCTATTTTATTGTATTTATAGCTGACGAAAACCAATTCATTAACTTTACATCATTGGCGGTACAGTCAACCCTTGCAGTGACACCTGTTCTTCTTGGTTCGTCAACCCTTTGCTCTGAACGAGTACGCCAAAGCCCCCTAATCCCATCGGGTTCATCAAATCATGTAAAGCTTGACGACGGTGCATAATAGTTGCTAAATCTTGCCCTTTTGCGATCGCTTGCCCACGAGGAGCATCAGCGGCGGAAAGCGCCCAAAGGCGATCGCCTAATCCTAATGCCATTAAAAACAATCCTTGCTGAGTAAAACCCACCTTACGTAAGCCGCACAACTCACCTTGACGTTCTAAGGCAGTAAAGTTGACATGAGCGGTAATATCCTGCTGCCCCACATTCACATAGGGGTCATTATGATAACGATGGCGGTAATAGCACTGCAACGTCCCTTGATGACGTGTTGGCTGATAATAGCGATCGGCGGAGTAACCATAGTCGATGGTAAGCAAAAATCCTTTCTGTAATCGATTAGCCACTGTCTCCAACCACTCTAAAGCAGCCAGATTTACTTCAGTGCGATAGCCTTCTGAATAGGCATCTGAGAGCAAATCAATTCCCACAGAGTCAAAATACTCAACTAACTTGGTTGTTGAAGGGGTATCTGTAATTTCAATAAAGTTAATTTCCGAGTTGGCTACTGCATCCAATGATTCGCTATCACTAGAATCCCTTGATTTTAAATTTTGGTTTAAGGATAGATTGTTACTTACCCCTGACTCAGAGAGACGTTCTGCCGAAGCATCGTTATTAACGACTTCTCCCTGAGGGATCGTGACATAAATTTCTTTTAATTTTCTGTCTTCTCGCACTACTTGATGGACGGGAAAAGCATCAACTAATTCATTAGAAAAACAGCACCCCGTAATCGAATTTTCCGGGATTTCTTCTAAAGAAGACCATCGTATCGGTAATGGTTTTGTCCCTAGTTTCAATCGCTGAAGTTGCTGCTGTTGCTTTTGCCTCAATCCTGCTGCTTTTTCAATGATGATATATTCCACCGCCTCAAAACAGTCGGGGAACTTCCTATGCAGGTAATGCAAGATATCTGCTGCTAGCAGTCCTTGACCTGCTCCCATTTCCATTAAAGTAAAAGGCGTAGGATGCCCTAAAATCTCCCACATTTGGGCAAACTGCCGAGCCAGTAATTCTCCAAAGTCTCTACTTAAGTGAGATGAGGTAAAAAAGTCCCCTTCTGAACCAATATTGACCGCTCCTGTTGTGTAGTAACCGTGCTGAGGGTGATACAGCGCTAAATCCATATATTCAGCAAAGGTAATTTTTTGATTGGGCGCGTTGGCAATGTGATTGGCGATTAAGCGGTACAGGGTTGGGTCACTGGTGAAGGATAAAATTTGTGCAGTTTGAGTGTTATTTTTTGAATTGAAAGGATGATTCATAAAAACTAGGGTTTAAAAGCTTCTGGAAATTAGATTATCACCAATAATTGGTAATGCGTGAATACTCACTCTCGAGCGAGTACTATGAATTTTTAATTGACTGGTTAAAGGAATTGAAAATAGTAAGAGGTTAAGATGTTTCTAATGATAGATCAAGGTAAAGTGATAGCAGTCAGAAAGATTTTCAACCGCAGATATAGGCGAAAGCATTCCCGAAGGGTACGCAGGTAAACGCAGATAAATTGGGTGTGAGCTGAGCCCATCTGTGTTAAGCTGCGGCGAGGCTTTCACCTATATTTGGGGTGTGATAAATCTATGGATGCTCTTGGAGAAATGCTGCGACTTCTGCGGCTGTAGGTTGAGCTGCGATCGCTCCCGGCTTCATGGTTGTTAGTGCTCCTACTGCACTGGCATATTTCACGACATTCTTAACTGACTCGGCATCAGCAATGCCCTTGAGCCCATGTTGGCATAGCTGGTGTACGAATCCAGCGACGAAACCATCGCCTGCCCCCGTTGTATCTTTTGTCTCTACAGAAAAGGCAGGTAGCTTGTCTTCATAATCACTGAGGCAGTAGCCACAGCCTTGATCTCCATCAGTTACCAAGACGCCTTCTACAGAGTCAAGACGATGAGTAATCGCTCCTGCATCAGCCGTATCAAAGAATAATTCTGCTTCTTCTTTGGCAATTTTTAGGAAATCGACTCGTTTTAACAGTTGCTGAACCAGGGGTTTGGCTTCATTGGGATCAGGCCAAAACATGGGACGCCAGTTGATATCCATAAAGACTTTGACATCATACTGTTCAGCTAATTGCAGTGCCTTGTGAATTGCCGCACGGGTTTGAGGATACGCTAACTCTAAAGTTCCTAAGACTAAAAAATCAGCCCCTTCAAATAAGGATTCTGGTAACGCTGAGGCATCAAGGAAGGCATCGGCAAATTTCGTGGTATCGAGTTCACCAAAACCCGCAAATTCACGATCGCCTGTTGCAGAACGCACCACGTACACTTTTCTCGTTGGTGCCGTCGGATGGCGTTGGACACCAGTGCTATCTACTCCAACATCCTGCAATAGCTGAACTAAAGTATCTCCAGCTTCATCTGATCCCACACAACCGATAAAACCGGCGGGTGTTCCCAATTTCACCAAAGCACAGGCAACATTTGCGGGAGCACCTCCCGGATAAGGCGTCCAAGATTCAACCTGTTCTAGCGATCGCCCTAGCTGATCAGCTAGCAAGTCAAATAAGATTTCACCTAGGCAGAGTACACGAGGATTGGTCACGGCTGCTCTCATCTTGACATTGTTTTCAGACTACCAGAGCCAAGACCTGAGAAGCGGATTGAGAAGACTCAACGATGAATAATTTTATACTCGATGCTTCCCTCGCCCTTGATACCAACTTTTCAATCCTTCACGAAAAAGTAGAGAAATCTACTCACGTATATATACTTAATAAATCAAGGACTTTTTCTCCTTTACTAGGGATAAATCCTCATTGGTCAAGATTGATACCGTCATATCCCGGATCGGGACGACGCTGGCAGCCCTTGCGCCCAATGGTGGGATGGATTCCTATGCTCTTTTGTCTCTTAAGTGCTAACCCTAAACAATCCTCTTAAAATGGTAAGTAGATATACCAAGGGCAAAATACCTATGGCTGGTGGCGAGTCCCATACTCCCGCGTCTCTAAGCGATCGCGAACTGCAAATCATAGAACTAGTAGCCGCTGGTTTAACCAACCAGGAGATTGCCCAGCAGCTAGAAATTAGTAAGCGTACAGTCGATAATCACATCAGTAACATCCTGACGAAAACATCGACTGATAATCGGGTGGCATTAGTCCGATGGGCACTACAGTGGGGCAAAGTTTGC
>CBKWLJ010000022.1:0-40153 GCA_966675205.1 uncultured bacterium | reverse complement strand
AGACTGGCACCTCGGATGAGGCTCGTGATCTCTGGTTCGTTGGCTACATTCCTCAGATGGTAGCAGGAGTCTGGCTCGGAAATGATGACAACAAACCGACCTATGGTGCAAGTAGCACAGCCGCCTCTACCTGGCATCAGTTCATGGAAAAGGTGGTCGAAGACATGGAAATCGAAAAGTTTCCTGACCGCCCAGCGAAATTAGAAGATCGTAAGCCTACGATTAAAGCTCAGCCCATTCGACCGAAGCGAGCTATTGATAAACCGATTCCTAAATCTGAAAGTTCTTCTGAAACTCCTTCAAGAAGCCGCTCTAGAAGTCGGGACAATAGCAACGATAATAACCGCACTACAGCTTCACAAGGAACTCCTTCAGGAAATCGCTCTTACACTCAGCGCCGTCGTCGGCGTAGTTACAGTAGCACTCAAACCGAAACCCGTACCGAAAGTTCGAGTCAAAGACGTTCTCGAACCCAAAGTTACAGCGAACCTGAGCAATCCACCAGACGTTCCCGTCGTCGCCCTGCTAGACAAAGCACGAGCTCAAGTACTTCAAGTTCAAGTAACTCAAACAACAGGCGTTCGTCTTCTAGACGCTCTAGTTATAGAAGGTCAAATTCGAGTGGCTCAAATTCAAGTGCCTCAAATTCAAGTGCCTCAAATTCGAGTAACTCAACTCCCAGACAGTCAACCAGAAGGCAACGCAGGTCACAAAGGAGTGAGGCATCAAGTCCTCCAACTCCACCGCGTAGAAGAGAACGGCGGTATGTACCCGCACCAGCCGCAGCACCGCCAGCACCACCAGCATCCAGAAAAGCCCCCGAGTCCGTGAGGCAGAGTGTTCCTGCCGCGCCAGCGCCTCCCCCAGAGCCCCCCGCACCAGCCGCTGAGTAATCATGCTTAAAATTTGTCATGGATCAAACTCAAGGGTGATAGATAGGCGATGAAGCTTTGGTAGGATAACCGAAATACGATAAGGAGTTGACAAACTATGAATTTATTATTGGCAGTAGGGGTAGAAGCAGCGCCTCATTTTCCAGTTTCTTTTACCCTTGTGTATATTGTGGGCTTTATTGCCGCTGTAACCATTGGTTCAATTGCCTGGTACAACTCTAAGCGCCCTGTAGGTTGGGAAAGTAAGGAGCGTCCTGATATTGTACCGAAGGTAGAAAAGAAAGATAATCCAGGTGTATAAAAACTCAATTTACACTCAATATGAAGTAAATCGGCTTGAAGAAAGTTTGCTCAGGTTTTATATCTTTTGTTGATTGGCAAACTACTTATTCCCCCCTTAGTATCAGGAACTAGGGGGGTTAAATATAGTGGGATAAAAAGAGTATTAGGCTTTTGGGTAAGAGCTAGGGCAAAGGGAAAAGAACAAATCTTGTACCTTTTGTGTACCAGAATTCTGCTACCAGGTAGGGAGTAAGAGAAGAATCATTAATTTGAATTTGAAGCACCAAGATATACATTCCTGGATTTTTAGCCTTATTCTGGCATCGCGGCGTAATCTGAGTTTCTCAACCGTCTGAGGAGCCAATCAAATCTCGCTTTGGCTAACGGGACGTTATCTATTATTTCCGGAGATAGATCGTCAGAGGTAGTATCTTCCTGCAATAACTGACCTTTGGCGTAACCTAGATATCTAACGGTACCTCGCAGTCGAGTGGATAGGAAAATTGCGATCGCTCGATAAAACCGTGACGCAAACCCTTCATCTTTTTGGAGTTTTTCTACCAACGCTGCTCTAGGAATCGACAAAATCAGGGAAGTTTCCACTGCTTGAACGGTAGCAGATGGAGGACGGGCATCGGCAAAGGACATCTCGCCCACTACCGCACCACTGGTTAAGCGGGCGATAGTTTTCCCTTCCAGAGCCGAGACAGAAACCGACAGCGTTCCCTCTAGAAGGATAATCAGCGTATCGATGGGCTTGCCTTCTTCGATGAGGACGGTACCGGCACAGACTTCTTCTCGAATCCCGGTGGATACCATCCAGTCAATATCATCGTCAACTAGTTCACCCAGTAAAAAAAATACTTTTTTCATAATTGACGGTTTTGTTTCTAGTTGTGGTAGCAGGAAAACTGTTACAAATCCCTGACACACCCTGAATTCAGTGTTGTCTGATCTTAGAGTTGAAGTGGTTTAGATAACCATTATGGTTTAGTACCAGCCCCCCTGTTGCCAAAAACCAGAACAATTTTTAACATTTGTAAAAATAGCGCCTTGCTATTGGCTAAAGTTAGGAGAACTTGGCAATATTGTTCCTCTACCGAGCATCAGATCAAGGCTTGGGTCGTTTGGAGTAATGAGAATTACTAATTCACACCAAACCGATTCTAAAGCTAAATGCCTTGAGTTGTCTTTTGCTCTCATGCTAACGCTTTCCCCTCGCTACGAGCCGTTAAAACGGTTGATTGAAAAATGCCTGGGACTATGCAGGGACAGTGCTGGCAAATTTTTTATCAGCTTGTATTGCCAGCAACGGAACGTATTGATGCAGGCATGGCATGAGGAAAGTGAGTCGAATTGAAGCGCGAGATTGGTTATGGGACAGACTACCAGCAAATACTTAGACCAAAATGTTCTCAGGCAACTTTTGACCTTGTCAGCCATCCTTGCTGCCTTTGGGATTAATGTTTTAGCCAATATCGCCCCGATTAACGGACTCACGATTGGCGAAATCTCTAATACTTTTTTTAAGGAGGTGTTAATTACTCCAGCCAATTACGCCTTTGCCATTTGGGGACTCATTTATCTCGGCTTGATTTCCTTTGGCATTTATCAAGTACTCCCGGCCCAACGGCAAAATTCCAGTGTGCGGCGGATTGGTTATCTTTTAGTGATGGCTAGTCTAGCTCAGATAGCTTGGGTGTTTCTCTTCCAGTACCGATTGTTTACGCTGTCATTGCTGGCGATGCTGCTCATTTTGTTACCCTTGATCGGAAGTTATCTGCGCCTGAGAATGAGTCATGAACGGGTTTCTCGGCAAGAAAAGTGGTTTGTTTACACTCCTTTAAGTATCTATTTGGCTTGGATTAGTGTAGCGACAATCGTGAATGTAGCGTTAACGCTTTATAACTTAGGCTGGAAGGGAGGGGGGATAAGTCCCCAAGTGTGGACCGCACTCGCACTGATTGCAGGTGCCGCGATCGCTGCTATCGTGAGTATCCAACAAGCTGATGTTGCCTTTGTCCTGGTGATTGTTTGGGCTTATATTGCGATCGCAGTGCGTCAAGCCAACCTACCCTTGATTGCAACAACAGCAGGGGGATTTGCGATCGCACTTATCGTATTACTTCTATTCACTGTACTGCGCCGTCGAAGGCTCTCTGGGGAAAGATGACTAACAATATTTTTAACAACAAAGAGAAGTTCTTCGATCGCTGGGCCCCCAACTATGACTGGTTGTTCACGACGGTATTCTACCAAGCAGTCCACAAACGATTACTAGAGTACGTGGAACTGCCAACCCAACCGAATATACTAGACCTTGGTTGTGGCACCGGTCGTCTTTTGCATCGCCTTACCCAGCAATTTCCCACTCTTCAGGGAACTGGCCTAGACTTATCGCCGCAAATGCTGCATCAAGCACAACAACGTAACCCATCTGGAGAGCGAGTAATCTACAAGCAAGGAAATGCTGAAGCACTACCCTTTGCCGAGAGTGAGTTTGATGCCGTTTTTAACACCATGAGTTTTCTGCATTACCCTGATCCTCAACAAGTTTTCTCGGAAGTGAGTCGGGTACTACGCCCAAACGGACGTTTTTACTTGGTTGATGCCACCGTTAGAGAAGAAATCTCTTTGGGTTACAACATTCCCTTTTCTCCGGGTGGTATTAACATCTACAGTCCCCAAAAACGGGAGCAATTTGGGATTAAGGCTAGTTTGGAATGTCTGGGGCATTACTATCTTCTGGGCCCAATTCTCCTGACAGTTTTTAGCAAACCAAACAGGTAACTCTGCTTCCTCGGCTCTTTTTGGGATTGCCAAAAAATAAGTTCTCTTGTAAGTACTGCTAAGGGCGGGCAAGATGCCCACCCCACTCGTAGGAAGTTGCATATTGTTGTGTTGAGAAGCCCCATGAGCTAGATATCTGGTTACAAAGCGCAGGCAAATGCGGCACAATCTTGGCAGTGAGGTCAACAGGTGAATATGGAGCGTAGTCGAACCTTCTCTGGTGTAAGTTGGGAAACCACGGCTGGGTATTGTCGGGCTATCCGGGTGGGAAACAATATTTATGTATCGGGGACGGCACCCATTGATGCAGAGGGGAACGTTTTTGCTCCTGGGGATGCTTACGCCCAAACCCGTTTCTGTTTGCAAAGGATTCAAAAAGCACTCCACGATTTGGGTTCTGACTGTCGGGATGTGGTAAGAACTCGCCTTTATGTCACCGATATTAGTCGTAGTGCTGACTACACCAAAGCCCATCATGAGTTTTTTGCGGCAAATCCTCCTGCAAACACAATGGTTGGTGTTCAGGCATTAGTTGATCCAGAAATGTTGGTAGAAGTGGAAGTTGAAGCGATTTGCCAAGAATGAAAAGTTGCACTCTAAGTCGATACACTTGTGCTACAAGCACAGGAAAATACTACGATCATTCTTTGGGAGTCAAATCACCCGAAGCCATTTACACAATAATTATTGGTGGAACCTTCAGAAGCTCAGTATCTCGTTATTAATGCCCTCGACATCCTAGAGTTACTAGAAAATACCTTCTACGATCAAGATAGTGGCAACTGGTACATCCAAACTCCCAGTTATGTATTACCCATTGGTATGATTCTGCAAACTGGTGATATTGTTCCGACTACGTGGGACGTGTAGTTGTCAGTGACCCAAAAAATTCGGAAGTCGCAATTCGCAATTCAGAATTAATCTAGGATATTACATGAGTGAGCTAACTGAATCCCAAAAACAAAAGTTTGCCAGATTTCAAGAAATATTAGATAGAGGAAAGCAGCGTTATATCGAAGCTGGCGGCAATCCTCGACATTATCGCGCTGGTTTCAAAGGTCAAGATTATTTGACCGATGAAGAGAGAGAAGAAGCGGCTGAAATCATGCGGCAGATGTTTGGTGTAACTATCAAAAATGGTTATGTTTATTGTCAAGGAAGGTCTTGGAAATTACCAGAAAATTCGTCAGAACTTGAAGGTCAAATTGAAACGAATTTTGAATAACTGAAAACTATCTCTAAAACCTCTGCGTCCCTTTGCAAAAACCTCTGTGACCCTCTGCGTTAAAACAACACCATCTTTCAATACTAACGGATTTGAGAGAACCCACTAGACTGAAACGTACACAGAAAATTGTAAGAATTTTAACGCCCCTGTGCAGGTTCGTTGAGATCATCAGGCTGGAGTTGTGGGATGCGTTCTAGTTGTTCCTTAATGCTCTCATCCGTTTTGAGTGGTGGTTCAGTAGCAGTATTGCGTCTGTGCAACATCTGCCTGATTTCCATTTCCATCTGATCTCGCCCTTGCTGGAAAAAATTTTGTGAAGGAGAGGGCGTTGCTAAGTCACGAGAAAGCCGATTAGCTTGGGAAGGAGACAAACGAAATTCTTGACTCGCTATTGCCTTAGTCGGTTCACTGACAAGCCAAGCTAAATTGCACAGTAAGGCGATCGCAAGTGTTATTGGGGTAAAGTATAGTTTCATGTCGCCGTATGCCCCTGTTTTTTGCCCTTCTCATACTATTTTCAGGCACTCAGACCTTTAGTAGCTTCCCCCAATGGGATGAGTAAAGCGTTACTAAGGTTAGGCTGTAAGGGTTTTGGTACCTAAAGTGTCCCGATGGAATTGAATGCGATCGCTTTTGATATCTAAAGGGAGAATGCACCCGTTCACTAACTTTGCTTTCTCTGCTCAATTTCAGCAATCGGTAACAACAACGTTTCCTCAATCTCCTGTCGTACCTCACGATTCACATAACAATCACTACTTAAGCAATCTACGAGCAACTTATTGGCGTCATAATACTGCTTCAGCAATTTCTTCTGCTCCTTGCTGAACAGCCAATTATAACCAATATTGCGATGTTCAATGAGTATAGCTCTCAATTGCTCAGCCCAATATCTGCCGTAGGCTTCCCACCATTGCCTAAACCCCCTTTCGTTACTATCTAAGTTCGGCAATTGCTCCTTCAATCCTTGCAGCGCTTTCCCCAGGTTAGGTGCCAAATTAACAGCGCGTTCGTAGGCTAAGAAAAAAGCTCCTTTAAAGGCATAGGGATAGTAAGTTTGATCAAGGTCAAGGGCGCGATCGCAAGCTAAAGCTAGGATATCATCCAGACCAACATCCAATGCCTTAATATTGCCCAAGCGCAGAAGAATAAAAAGGTGATAATCCAGACTACGGATGAGTTCAGAATCCCGATAACGAGTTGGGTCGCGTTGAGGGTGATGCTCACGAGCTAAGTTAAAGTAAAATGCACGAATAGCGGCTGGCTTATGAACAACCTCAACCCTTAAAGACTTCTTGCTAACCCACATCAAATACTGCTGCAACGCCTCATCCGCAGCAAGCATTGCATCAATCCGCTGTTTCATCAACTGCAACAGATAGTCGGCTGGTTGCAACATCCCTACAGTTAGGACAAAAATTTCCCGCCAGCTTTTATCAGTGATGTGGCTAATTAAGTCTTGCAACGCCTTTTCTAATGCCTGGGGTTCAGAGCTGGTAACAATTCGTCTTGCCGTAAAATACTCTTGAAAGGTGAGATGAGAAAAGGAGTAAATATCTCTTGCCCGTTCCACGAGTAATCCATGCTGTACCTCAATGGATTTGAGTACAGCTTCGCTATCACTCTGCAACGCTTCTAGGTCAGTTTTTGCATCCGGAAGATTGCGAATAAACTCCGCAATATAGCGCCTAAAATCTCTTTTGTTAAAGAAAAAATCTTTATGTTCAAACGTTGTCAAAGCGAGCTGATTGAGTAAATCTTCCTTACGAGATACCGATAAATTTTTGTAAACTTGGTCTCGCACAATCCCACGCTTAGCATCCCATTTTCTCAATAACGTGGCAATGCCCCGCTGATATAATTGGGCACGCTCATAGGGAAAGTCACCGGATTCTTCAAATTCTAATAACAGCAACGTTAGTAACAAGGGATTTGTCGCTAGTTCCCGAATGGGAGGATTAGCTTGGAGCTGTTCTAGAAATTGAGCAGCCATATCTGAGTCTGATTTTTTAGCTTGAAACCATTTTGTGGCAAAGGTCTGAATTTGCTTGGAATTAAAATCAGCGATTTCTACCTCTGTGAATGCTTCAAACATATATTCTCGTGCAGCAATCCGGCAAGTAATTACAAACTGATTGGTAGGATACTGCTCAGATAATTCTCGAATCTCCTTAATCACTCGATTAGTATCTTCTTCTCGGATTTCATCTAACCCATCCAACAAAATTAAGGCTTTCCCTTGCTTAAGGATTTCATGAGCTTGATGTTCTGTAATACTTTGATGAGATAAAATTAGAGTAATAAATTCAAGCAAGCTAACTTGATTTTTTACCTCAGCAAAATCCCTAATTGTGATAAAGATGGGTACGAGATGGCTCAACAAGTTTCCAGAACTGCACCGAATCGCTAAATACTTCAAAAACGTCGTTTTTCCCGATCCGGGTTTACCCAATACCATGAGCTTTGGGTACTGCTTAACTGCTTCTATCCCTAAAATACGTTTTTCAGTAATTCTACTTAGTCCAATACGATCAAAGCTGTGTAATTCAGGGTCAAAGTCTTTCAGCAGTTGAGTAATTTTCAGCCGCTTATCTCCAGTAAGCTGCTCTAAAAGATTGAGATTTGTGTAGATGTCAATTAAACCAATAGGTTGGGTCATATCTAGCACCCTGATCGTGCTACAACGCTGTTGAAGGCAAGGAAATACTTTCTCGCGAATATTTTTTACGAGGGAACTAATATCAAGGTTAATTTCGTCTGTTTGATTAGGATGTTGAGGTACAGCAATTTCTTCCCAGTCAAGTTCAAGCCGAGAACAGATTGCCTTAAAAATATACAGTTCAATCCGCTCTCCCTTAAAAAACTTCCAAATCGAGTAGCGGCTCTTGAGTCCTATTTCAGCCGCTAGCTGTTCGTGCGTTAATTCTGTTCGCCTGAATGCTTGCTTGGCTTTCTTAATACCTTGTTCAGATGCCGAAAGAGATTGCCTTGCCATTATGTACCTACAAAGCTTTTGACTTTTTGTAAAGATTATGTAAAATTTAAAGATTGTGTAAAATTTATAGGAAAATTTACACAAACCTAACATTGCTCCAACGTTACCCAAACATTAGACAAGCAAAGCGCTAGCGCTTCATTGTCATGCTGGAATTATAGGGATTTGGGTAATAACGATATGGAGAAGATTTACTTGAAAACTGTTTTGATTGTAGAAGATGAACCCTCGAACGTTAGAGTCTTTTCTAAGATTTTGACCAAGCGAGGGGGTTTAACCGTAAAGCATACAGAAGATGTGGAAGAAGTTATACAAATCGCTCTTAAGGGAGAAGCAGACATTATTCTGATGGACATCGATTTACGCAACAGTCGTTACCAGGGCAAAGCGGTAAATGGACTCCAAATTACTCAGATGCTAAAAGCCAATCCCCAAACGGCAAATGTTCCAGTTATCCTAGTGACAGCTAGTGCGATGGAGGGAGATCGAGAAAATTTTCTCAAACAAAGTGGTGCTGATGGCTACATTCCCAAACCAATAATCGATCAACAAGAATTTGTGGCTCAGATTTTGGCAATGCTGCCAGAAGAATAAATGAGTAGGAAAAATTGGGTGACTAAAAGTCGTAGCAATCAAAACAAAACCCGCTTGTGCGGGTTTTAATATTTTGGATCATTCCCAAAATGATTAGGTTTATTTACTCATCCTGATGCCTGCTATGAAGTGGGAGTTTTTTTCCCGTTTTTAGCACCTTTAGGCGTTTGTGGCTGCTCATCGGATTCTGAGGAAGTTGCTTGCGGTTCTAATTCTTCGATCGCGCGATCGCTTTTCATGCCCTCTTTGGGTAGCATAGGTTCTAGAAGTTCCCAGGCTTTCTCGGCAGTAGGCAGAAACTTGTCGTGAGTTGCTCTGGCTTCGGCAAATTTAATTAATGTCTTAGAAAAGTTTTTATCGGTTGCCTGCTGCATTTGTTCCGGCGTCAGGGGTTCGGGAGAAAATAGCGCCTCTATCACAGGGCGTAACTCGGCTGCTCCTTTATGGACTTCTTCTAATGAAACTCTTAAACTGGCTAAAGTTGCGATCGCTTTAACCGCTTGAATCACCTCCGACTCTTCCTCCTCCTCTGCTGACTCGCTTGGAGGCGGTTCAACGACAATCAGATCTTCAGCACTCAACCCATCAGCAAAACTGTCTTGGTTAAGGGTAGAGTCTTCGGGGTCATCCATGCGGCGTAAAATTTCTTCTAACGCCTTTTTTCGAGTTTTTTCATTATCCGCTCGCCCTGGAACCTCAATAAACAGACCGAGTTCTTTTAAATCCTTAGTTGTATACTGTACCGTAGCTCTTGCCATGATTTTTGGAGATTTTTTCGATAGTGCTACATCCGTGTGCCTGATCTTACGGCAAGGATTCCTAATAGTACAGATGCATTACTCTTTATTTAATATTTCCAGCTAACAACTGAAGTTTCCTAAAACAAGAGCCTTCAGCTCAAAACGTCGAACTGGGTTTCAACTGTGATTTTTCTGAAAAAGGTGCGATCGCTCAACAGCTCAAATGCGATCGCGCTTGGCTGCTGTACACTATGCTTACGCAAACCAGCTTCTTGCCAGAGCGATCGCGCTGCTACCTAGGGGTAGGTTAGGAAGAAGGAAAATTCTCCTGAACTTGCTGAAGCCGCCTTTTGAACTCAGCTTCTGTTTCAGTTATCCCCAACTTCTTTTTAGTCTCTTTGCGGATTTGTTTAATTGTTTTAGTTTCAATTCCAGAGGGAGCGGCTTGGCGCTTGTGTTGAAATTCCGTTGTTTTATCCCTAAAAATGTTAAACATAGACGCGAGCTTTCGTAGTTATATGTCCTGTGCATCAATTCAAAGTTATTGGCTTTGAAGGCATCAAAGACACCTCCGAACAGGTGATAGGATAGCGAAAATGAGATTAAGCTACCCTGATTTCACCGACCGTGAACCTTTCTCTCCCTAATTATTTGATTGCGGCAGTTTGGAGAGAGGTTCGCAAGTTAGCTAGCTGAATTCTTAGCAAAGCTATTGTTAATCTACGATTCACCTTAAACGCGTTGATTAAGTAGCTCGTCTACCTAAAGAAATATATTGTTAAGAGTAGTTTGGGGTAGGGTGGGCAAAAGCTATAGCGCTAGAAAAGCTGATGTTATCGTTGCTTAACACAAGCCCACCCAAAGAGTTTTGCTCAGAGTGCAAGAGTTCAGTCAACCCTCTTTCCCTGATCTAAAACGGATTAACTGACTTTCAAAGCAAGTCCTTTGTGGAGAACATGACCCAAGCAGCAGAGAAATGTTAGTGTTCAATCTTGACAGAAAGAATCTTATCCCCTTGGCGGATAGCATTAACCACATCCATGTCTTCAGTTTTGCCAAAAACCGTGTGTTGTCCATCTAAATGAGGTTGAGGAGAATGACAAATAAAGAATTGACTTCCCCCAGTATTACGACCCGCATGAGCCATTGATAAACTTCCGGCTAGATGCTTATTGGGGTTAATTTCACATTTGATGGTGTATCCAGGGCCACCCCTTCCACTTCCTTCAGGACAGCCTCCTTGAATCATAAAGTTAGAGATAACCCGATGGAAGTTGAGACCATCATAAAATCCCTTTTCAGAGAGGTCTACAAAATTTTTCACCGTGTTAGGCGCATCTTGGTCAAACAACTCCAGGTGGATGGTGCCTTTTTCGGTTTCCATAATGGCGCGAGTCATAATTTCTCCTTGTTTCTCGGTAATTGGATACTTTACAGCTTTTTGGCTAGCAACAGCCTATAGTCAAACTGCATCAGACCCAAAAAAATCCATGATAACTTTATGTGGGCTAGTGTCGGCTGGCAGCAATCATCGTTCATCGCTGGGGCATCATACCGTCCGAGTCTTAAAAAGGATTGCCCAGCGCCCAAGTCAAGAGCCATCAAGCATGAACCCTTGCATCCCCCGTACTTGGCTACGGCCCGCTACGCTAACAGTCGGGGGATGAGCTTAAAGGAGAACAATAGCGATCGTGCAGACTAGAGGTGGGATAGCTGACGGCAACCCTTCATTCACTTGCGTTTGAAGCTAATCCGATTGCTGGCAAAGAGCAATCCTACAAGCCATTGCCAAGTGCTTATTGCTAATTTTTCAGAATCAGCCGATAACCGATGACCATTTCCCATGACCAAATCGATGAGAATTCTTGTTGCTAGCCACACTTATATTGTTGACCTTAACTGTGAGAAGTTAAAGTCACTCGCTCAGTTAGAACCTGGCATAGAAGTGACTGTTGTCGTGCCACGCCGTTGGCGTCCGGGTGGTGTCCAAAATAAGATTATCGAAACCCAACCCTATCAGGAAGGCTCGTTTCGAGTAGTGCCAGTGTCCAATTTTAGTGAAAATCATCAAGGACTACTCACGTTTGGAGCAGACATCATTCCGTTATTACGTCAATTTCGACCCCAAATTATTCAGGTAGAACAAGGTGCGAAAGCATTAGGCTACACCCAACTCATTGCACTCAATCAATTCTTGGGACTCAAGGCAAAAAATTTCTTTTTTACTTGGTGGAACCTACCCTACCAACTAAAATTCCCAGTATCTTTACTTGAAGCTTATAACCTGCATCATACCCACGGAGTAATTGCTGGAAATCAAGATGCCAAAGAGATACTGCGGCAACAGGGTTATCAGGGTTCTGTGCAAGTGATGCCTCAGTTAGGGGTAAATGAAAGCCGATTTCACCCTCAACCCCAACCGGAATTGAAACGTCAATTGGGTATTCAATCGGATGAGTTTGTAGTAGGATTTGTTGGGCGATTTGTTGAGGAGAAAGGGTTATTAACCCTTGGAAAAGCGCTTTCTCGTTTGCAGGAGCATTCTTGGAAATGGTTGCTACTGGGGCGCGGCCCTCTACAGCCCGTACTGATGGAAAAAGCAGTTGAGTGGGGTATCAAAGATAAAATGATTTGGGTTGAGAGCGTTCCTCATGACCAGGTTCCCCGCTACATCAACCTCATGAATACTCTGGTACTACCTTCAGAAACGCACAATTATTTTAAAACCTTAACAGCCACAGGCTGGAAGGAACAATTTGGTCATGTATTGATTGAAGCGATGGCGTCTAAAATTCCAGTTGTTGGTTCTGATTCTGGGGAAATTCCTCATGTTATTGCTGATGCGGGTTTAGTGTTTACAGAGGGGGATGTATGGGCTTTACAGCATTGTTTGCGGCAGTTAATGGAGCAGCCTCAGTTGGCGAATTCTTTGGCTCAATTGGGTTATGAACGAGTGATGAGTCTATATACCAATAGAGCTTTATCGAAGCAACTGCTGGAGTTTTACAAGGAAGTTTTAGGGGGTGATTTGAATCATTCACCCTTCTGATATCAATTCGTGATAGAAGCTATGAATCGATCCCCCCAACCCCCCTGAAAAAGGGGGGAGTAGAAGAAGGAGGGAGTGAAAAGAAGGGGGGAGTAAGAAAAATATTTGTAGCAAGTATTTAGAGAATTGGTGGGAGTCAGGGTCTGATAAAATGCCACATAACTTCTTTTTTTTGCTACCTAACTGATAATTAGGTCATTTCATTATCTATTTTTGGGAAGACAATACAGTTAAAGTCTGGGCCATTTTAATCATAGTCACGGCAATTTAATTATGGTGGGAATTGTTATCGTATCTCACAGCGAAAAGCTGGCTACAGGTGTGCAGGAGTTAGCACAGCAGATGGTTCAAGGTGCTGACTCATCTCAGAAAATTGCGATCGCAGCCGGAATCGATGACCCAGAAAACCCCTTTGGGACTAATGCTATACAAATTTATCAGGCAATTGAATCAGTTTATACCCAGGAGGGTGTTGTTGTCTTAATGGATTTGGGAAGTGCTATTCTCAGCGCAGAAATGGCATTAGACTTTCTCACCGAAGAGCAGCGAGATAAAGTAAGATTGTGCGAAGCCCCGTTGGTTGAAGGCGCGATCGCAGCAGCAGTTCAAGCGGCTAATGGCGCAAATATTGAGCAAGTCCTCAGCGAAGCACGAGGCGCACTGACGGCAAAAACCCAGCAGCTATTAGGCACGGTAGGAGAAACGCCGACATCATCAGTACAAGAATCCCACCTCGATCTAGAGTCACCTACTCATAAAATTTATGTGACAATCCGCAATTCAATGGGATTGCACGCTCGTCCTGCTGCCAAATTGGTTGCCACAGCTTCCCGATTTGAGTCTCGCATTAGTGTGCAAAATCTGACTGCGGGGGGCGAGTTAGCGAATGCCAAAAGTATTAATCAGCTTATCACCCTAGGTATCGCTCAAGGGCATGAAATTGCGATCGCAGCCACTGGGAGTGATGCCTCAGAAGCTTTAGTGGCATTGCAGCAACTTGTAGAGTCTGACTTTGGTGAAGTGGCTTCTGTAAATTTGCCTGCTACTGCTTTTCCCGAATTCTCAACAGCAGAAAACAATCATCTATCTGGTATTCCTGCCTCTCCAGGCATTGCCATCGGTCCAGTCGTTTTGTATCACCCCTGTGTTACGGAGGTAACAGAGCATCGGATCGACAACCCCCATCTATCCTGGCAGCATTTACAAACCGCTATCGAAACCGCTCGTGATGAGCTCAACTCGCTCCGTCAGCAAGTATTAACCCAAGTGGGGGAAGAGGAGGCGGGTATTTTTGATGCTCACCTATTATGCTTGTCTGATCCAGCTCTTGTCGATGCAGCGCGTCAGCGAATTTTTGACTATGCTCTGGATGCGGCATCCGCGTGGAAAGTAGTAGTTAACCGTACAGTGCGTTCCTATGAAACATTAAAAGACTTGCATTTGAAGGCACGCGCTGCTGATGTTAGGGATGTAGGACATCGAGTGTTGCGGTTGCTGACAGGAACTGCCCATACCCCCTTAAATTTAACCAAACCCTCCCTACTAGTTGCACCTGACTTAACCCCTTCTGAAACCGCTCAATTAGACAAAAGCAAAGTACTGGGGATCTGTACAGTGGCAGGTGGAGCAACTTCTCACACCGGAATTTTAGCGCGCTCTCTGGGCATTCCTGCTGTTGTTGGTGTCGGGGCGGAGTTATTGCAATTGGAGAATGGCAACCTCATTGCCATTGATGGAGAAACCGGCCAAGTGTGGATACAACCGGATGAAGAGCAGTTGCAAGAACTTACAGACAAGCGGGAGAGGCAGTTAGCCGCACAACAAGAACAAAAAGCAATCGTACAACATCCGGCCCTCACTCAAGATGGTCGTCAAATTACCGTGATGGCGAATATTTGCACAGTAGCAGATGCTCGAGTAGCTGTCACTAAAGGGGCAGAGGGGGTAGGCTTACTGCGAAGTGAGTTTTTGTATTTTGGGCGAGAGGTTGCGCCGACGGAAGAGGAGCAACTAGAAATGTATGAAGCGATCGCAAATATTTTATTCCCCCATCCCCTGATTATTCGCACCTTAGATCTGGGTGGAGATAAGCCCCTTCCTTACCTAAAGCATAGAGCAGCAGAACCCAACCCCTTTTTAGGATGGCGAGGAATTCGCTTTTTACTGGATTGTCCGGATGTCTTCAAAACCCAACTTCGGGCCATTTTGCGCGCAAGCTACAGGTATCCCATCAAAGTTATGTTTCCGATGATTGCCTCAGTGCAAGAAATTCGCGCTGCCAAAGAGATTTTAGAAACCGCAAAAAGTCAACTGCGTCAAGCGAATCTGCCCTTCGATGACACAATAGAAATGGGCATGATGGTGGAAGTCCCCGCTGCTGTGGCAATGGCTGACCAACTTGCAAAAGAAGTCAATTTTTTTAGCATTGGTACCAATGATTTAAGCCAGTACATCATGGCTTGCGATCGCACAAATCCCAAAGTCGCCACTCTTGCCGATGCCTTTGAGCCCGCCGTGCTGCGGATGATTCAGCAAACAGTGGCGGCCGCCCATCAAGCAGGGATTTGGGTTAGCATTTGTGGTGAGTTAGCTTCCTCTCCCTTAGCAATCCCCATTTTACTGGGATTAGGGGTAGAAGAATTGAGTATGAGTTCACCAGCAATTCCTGCTGTAAAAACGGTTATTTCACAAGTAAAAATCACTGAAGCAGAAACACTTGCTCATACTATCTTACAGCTCGATTCAGCCGCAGCCGTCAGAGAGTATCTTGAAAAGAATTTAGCGAAAATCGATACAAATAGTAACCCTGATAGCGTCTCTGTTATCAATAATAATTAAGGATTATTAATGTATTTAAATCAGTCAGAAGTCAATGATTTGCTCAAAATAATTACAAAATCAAGTCTAACTGGCAGCTATTTAGGGGCTGATTTAGTCAGTGTAAAATCATTACAAGTTGCCTTGCAACGTGGAGGTTCAATTAGTCAACATTGGCGCTTTGGCACAGACGAACCTGAGCAGCTATTTGCTGAGCATGGCTGGAAAGCATCGGTACTTCAACCAGGAGACGAAGGAGCCAGTTTTGGTCGCTATATAAAACCATTACCACCGCGTGACATTCCAGGGTTGAGACGTTCTTTTTTCGCTACAGCAAAAAAAAATTAAAACAAAGTCTTTTTCTGAATCACAGCATTTTTGTAAAAAAAACAATAAATTTATGGAACTACAACTACAAAACTGGGAAAATTTCTGTCGATATCAAGCTACAGGGGATTGGCATGGAACTTGGACTCGATATTCTCCTCAAGGAGAAGCACTAGAATCCTTTCAGTGCATCAGAAGTTTGCAAACTAATGCAGATGGCAGTGAGATTAATCACCAAAATCACTATACTTATGCTGATGGAAACAGTGAGACAAAAACATTCGGTCCTTACAAGAAACCCCATACGAGATCTTTATTTCTAGACAACAGCTTTTCCTGGGGTTCAACACAAGTAGAATCCGGCTCGACGTTTGGTTTTGAGACAGGTTTTCGCTATGAAGATAAGCGTGCAACTGTTGGCGTGATATACAATGACAGCGGTAATTTGCAACGAATTACAGCCATTTCCGAACACCTAGCCAGCTTTGCCAAAGAACTGCCTCGTCCTCCAATCTATGAATTCACAGGCAACTGGCAAGGAACTCGCAAAACGATGACACCCGACTTCAGCGTGTCCCCTCCAGAAACCACCTCATGGCAACGACTAGAGAATTTGGGTAAAGATTATCGAACGTTATACTTTCCAGATGGCACTCTGGTGAGTTGTCCTCAACGGGTTGGAACAGGAGAAGAGTTTTTTATGGCAGTGGATTGGCTGATTAACTCTGCTTTGTTGCTACGTGGCATTCGCCATTATGCAGAATCGGGTTTTACAAAGTTTACCCTAGAAGAATTTACTCCTGCCTCTTGAGCAGATGCTCCATCTTGGAGATCAATGAGTTGAGGCAATGAGAGAAAATATGAGCGGATTGTACAGTTAAAACTAAAAACAAAATAAGGTAATGTCAAAAGAATCGATTGAAGCCGTTGTAGCTGCCTACTATGCCAACATGGCTATGATGAATTCAGAACACTGGGTTAATCTGTTTGCAGAAGATGCCGTAAGTTATGACCCAGTGGGACACCCGGCAACGCACATCCATGAGGGATATCAAGCTTTCTTCCAGCGGATGCGAGCCACCTTTGAGCAATTAGAAGCAACAACAGAAGATATCTTTGTTGCCGGAAATGAGGCAGCAGTCAAGTGGACTATGCAGGGAGTTAGTATCCAGGGAAAGTCAGTGACGTTTGAGGGAATTACTATATTTGAAATGAATGAAGTGGGCAAGATTCAAACGACTCGCGCCTATTGGAATCCAGAAGCCTTAATGGCTCAAATTCGGGGCTAATACTGAATGTGAGAAGACGGCGGCGCACTTTAGCAAGGCTAACCCAGCGTGTTGTCAGGTTTATCACGACCTTCATTGTCGTTCTTGTCCTGATTTTGGGCTTGGATATGGCAATTGGCGGTAGCGTTTTCCATCCATTGATTTATCTGTACAACTCTCTCAGTTGGCTAGAGTGCAAATTTGTCTCCATTCCTAGTTGCAATAACACGAGTCAAAAAGGAATAAAAGCACCTGTATCTGCTAAAAACGGCATGGTTGTTACCGAGCAACATCTTGCCTCTGATGTGGGGTTGCAGATTCTTAAACAGGGTGGCAATGCCGTAGATGCTGCTGTTGCTGTTGGGTATGCCTTAGCCGTCACTCACCCCTGCTGCGGCAATCTCGGTGGGGGTGGGTTCATGCTCATCCATTTGGCGAATGGCAAAGATACCTTCATTAATTTTCGAGAACAGGCTCCCTTAGCCGCAACACCGAATATGTACCTTGACAAAAAGGGGAATGTAGTATCCAGTCTGAGTACTAAGGGTTATTTGGCTGTGGGAGTGCCTGGAACGGTGTTGGGTTTCGATCGCGCCCTTTCTGCCTATGGCACCATGAGTCGTGCTGAAGTCATGGCTCCTGCAATTGAGCTAGCCGAGAAAGGTTTTGTGTTGCAATCGGGGGATGTGAACATCCTGAACTTGGGGACGAAGACATTTAAACAGCAGCCTAATGTTGCCGCGATTTTTTTGAAAAACGGTAAGACTCCCTACAAAATTAGCGATCGCTTAATTCAAAAAAACTTAGCTCAAACGCTCAAACTGATTTCCCAGCAAGGGTCAGAGGCATTTTACAAAGGAGCGATCGCAGCGGAGGTTGTCAAAGCAAGTCAAGCCAACGGTGGCATTCTCACCCAAGCAGACTTTGCCAACTACAGGGTAACCGAAACCACACCCTTGCGTTGCAACTACCGGGATTATGAGGTAATTTCTGCACCTCCGCCTGGAGGTGGCACGACGCTTTGTGAAATGCTCAATATTTTACAAGGCTACAATCTGAAACAACTGAAGTTCCGTTCAGCACCAAAGCTGCACTTGATGCTATCAGCCATGCTCTATGCTTATGCTGACCGCAATACTTACTTAGGCGACCCTGAATTTGTTAAAAATCCTGTAGAACGGCTCCTGTCTTCCGAATATGCGGCTCAAATTCGGGCAAAGATTCCTGAAAATCAGGCAATTCCCCCTCAACCCCTATTTCCTAACGCCAAACCCAACGAAGGAACGCACACCACCCATTACTCTATTCAAGACCGTTACGGCAACGCAGTATCAGTAACCTACACCATTAACTCATTCTTTGGGGCGGGAGTGATTGCCGGTAACACAGGGTTTTTCCTCAACAACGAGATGGACGACTTTACCTCCAAACCAGGAATTCCGAACAATTTCGGCTTGGTGCAGGGAAGTGCCAACATCATTGAACCGGGTAAGCGTCCCTTAAGTTCCATGACACCGACTATTGTGACGAAAAATGGTAAAACCTTTCTGGTAACAGGTAGTCCCGGAGGGCCGACAATTACCACAACAGTTCTACAGATTATCACTAACGTCATCGACTACGGCATGAATATTCAACAAGCCGTAGATATGCCTCGTATCCATTACCAAGGGGTACCCAATCTCGTAGCTACTGAACCTTATGCTCTGAAGTCAGCTTCTTTTGAAAAGTTATGGCAATGGGGATACAGGGTTATCCCTCTAGGAACCTGGGGCGCTGCTGAGTCGATTATGGTAAACCCTAAAACGGGATGGCTCGACGGTGCAAATGATAGCCGCCGTCCAGCAGGTGCAGCACAAGGTTACTGATACGAAGTCGCGTTCAAACACTATGAGCTGCGCTCACAACGAAAAAATGAAAAATTCCTTCTCCTGACTCCTGACTCCTGACTCCTGATACAAAGTTGCGTTCATACGTAGCATATGCATGTTCTCCGCGTCCCCGCGTCCCCGCGTCTCCGCGTCAGTCTGGACTACTATGTTTGAATGCAACTCGGTATGACTTCTATTTTCAGATTAGGCAGGTACGATTTATTGATGTAGATTTACCTGTGGAACTTGGGAGCCTACTGTCGCCTGAGGCAATGTCGCTCCACCTAATAAGAGTAGAAATGCCAGACTACCTAATAGAATCAAGCTACAAGTCGAGTTACACTTTCTTTCTTCAAGTGACTGATGAGGATCACTGAGGGATTCTTTGCTCATCGTCAAAGTCCACTCTCTTCCAGTTGCACATAAAAAACCTAACAAGTTAGGTTCAAACAGAGCTGTATAGTCTTGGGCCTCGTCGTAGCTCGATTTTCTGTGCGACATCAGCGACTTCCTATATACAGGTATGATTGCAGGTTAATGTGTTAGTTTGAATTTACGTTAGCAACACAGATTCATCCGCTATTTTTAAACAAAAGTTCTTTCTTGTATAAAAAAATAAATATTTTATAAAGATTTGAAAAATAAATCTTAGTGTGCTGGAGCAAAATGTAAATGTATGTTACATATCTTTCTTAGGCTTAGTCACAGTAACTATCTCCAATAGCCACTCTATTCTCTAAAACTGGAAAGGCATTTAGCAAACAGAAATTAACTCTTGCTTAACTCTTAGCGGTGAGAAAGGATCGCGATGACCAAAGAGCTTGATAACGTAGACGTTCGCCCCGCAAAAGCTGAGGATAAAGAGGCTGTGCTGGCTTTTTGTAAACACACTTGGGAAAACAAAGAAGACTATATTCATCTTGTTTGGGATAAATGGATAAATGACGCTACAGGCCGTCTTTTCGTCGCTGTTGTCAATGATGTACCTGTGGCGATGGAACGAGTGGTTTTGATGTCAGAAAACGAGGGTTGGTGGGAAGGCTTACGGATCGATCCGCGTTACCGGAGTCAGGGTTTGGTCGGGGTTTTACGCCCCTACTTGGAGCAATACTTGCAAGAAGCTGGCATTTCTATTTCGCGCACCTGCATCTCATCAGAGAATCGTATCATGCAGGGCATTATGGAACGGCGCGATCGCAAAAGAGTCGGTTGCTATACTTCGTACAAAGCTGACCCCATTGACTCGACATTGACTCAGCTTGTACAACTAACAGATGATGATTTCGATGCAGCTTGGAAACGAGTCACAAGCCAGAATTTTTTTACTAGAGAGCGGTGCCTTTATATCCAGCGTGGCGCTAAATGGCAAGAACTCACTACCCAGGAACTGAGCAAGCGAATTCAAGCGGGTTTAGTGTGGGGACTCAAGCAGGGACAGCAATTACTCAGTCTAGCGATCCAAAGCTACCTTGAAGGCTCCAATCAGATGTTATGGGTGGGTTATACCAATGGTACAGCGGAGAGCTTACCGATTTTACTAAGCGAGTTGTGCTTACTAGCTCATCGTCAAGGTTATCGAGCCGTTGGTGGTCTTTTTCCCCTCTGCGACTTCGTGATTGAATCCCTGACTATTGCTGGTTATGAGCGAACTGAAGAACAGGAATATTGGGTATACGAATGGTCGCTCGTTCCTGCGGGGTGTAAGGGTTAACCACTATAAAACGTCAACCTTTCAGAAAACAGAAGCGATCGCATTGTATCTATTTCTTATTAGACGCCCATATGCTAAAGCTCACAACGAAAAAATGAAAAATTCCCTCTCCTGACTCCTAACTCCTGACTCCTGACTCCTGACTCCTAACTCCTGACTCCTGACTCCTGACTCCTATTTTCAGATTAGCTCCCCCCATCTAGGGAACTGCCAATATAGATATTAAAACCTGAGTCCCATCGGCTTACCATGAGCGACTTCCCAGACTTTTCCAACTACGGCTATCAAGTCCTGCAAGAACTCGGACACAATCTCACAGGTGGACGAGTCACCTACTTGGCACAGCGTATTTCTCCTCAACAAGAAGACGCGAGAGTTGTCCTCAAGCAATTTCAGTTTGCTCAACTTGGCTCAAGCTGGGCAGAATACGAGACGTATGAGCAGGAAATCAAAATGCTCGGCCGTCTCAACCATCCCGGTATTCCGCGTTACCTTGATTCCTTCCAAACTGAGGAAGGTTTTTGCATGGTGCAGGAATACATTGATGGGAAATCGTTGAGCGAACCCCGCCGTTGGACTCCCGAACAAATCAAAGAACTTGCCCTTTGTATCTTGGAGATTTTGGTCTACTTGCAACAGCAATCACCACCAGTGATTCATCGGGACATCAAACCAGAAAACATCTTAATGGATGAACAGATGAATGTTTACTTGGTGGACTTTGGCTTTGCTAGAAGTGGAGGTGGAGAAGTGGCAATGAGTAGCGTCATCAAGGGGACGTTGGGATTTATGCCACCCGAACAGCTATTCAATCGCGAACTTAGTGCCGCATCAGACCTTTATGGGGTAGGGGTAACGCTGGTTTGCTTGCTCACTGGCACCAAATCAGTAGAAGTCGGCAACCTCATGGACACGAACTATCGCCTTCATTTCCGACATCTCGTGCCACCCCTCCAGCGCGGTTGGCTCAACTGGCTGGAAAAAATGACCGAACCCAAGCCCCAAGACCGTTTCCCTAATGCTGATTCTGCGATCGCAGCTCTTGAACCCATTGATGTCAGCCGCCTACCAAAAGTTAGACTAGAAAAAAATCGCCTTGAATTTACAGCATCAGAATACGGCGAGACTCTCACCCAAACCCTCCAAATTAGTAACCCTATTCCTGATACAGTCCTCGCTGGTCGATGGGAAGTCGCCCCCCATCCTTCTGACCCACCTCATACTCCTTATGACCACGATTGGATATCCTTCCAACCTCAGAAGTTTGAAGGTAATCTAGCAGAGTGTCAAATTACAGTTGATACGAGTAGATTGGTAGCCAAACGTATCTATAGTCGCCAGATTTTATTACACACCAATTCTTCCCCGGACACTCACGCAATTACTCTGCAATTGCGAACTGCTCCCCTCACCGGACGCCATACTATACACTTTGGCTTTTTATCAGGAAAAATCTTTTGGCGCTTTTTCACATTTTTATTATTGGTATCTTGGTTAACCTTTTATATTAGAGTCTTGAGTCCTATCACCTCTGCACCTTTTTTAGCATGGGTGATTTTTCATTGGCTATTTATTAGCCTTGTGTTGGAAATTGACTTTAAGTATGTGGGTTATCACCTGATCAAAAGAGGTATAGCTAAAAAAGATTCTGCTCCTGTTGCGCTCTTAATCGTAGGATTGGGTTTTAGCTTAGGTTCTTGGTTTATCGTTAGCATTGTCCTTTGTTCTCATTTAAAATTTCTGGCTCTGTGGGAAATGCTGATTTTAGGAGGAATTGGCAGTACTCAACTGATAGGAATCCCGTTCCTCTTAAACTACTACCTCAATATGAAGCCAAGGCGACTCGTGGTTGACTATGAGCGCCAACAACAACATCTGATTAAGCCTTAAGCCCTTTGGGCAGGGGGAAAGGGAAAAGGAAAAAGGGGAAGGGAAACCCATACATCTATGCTTCTGATTTGAGGTAAGAATGTAGAAATATTATTTTTTCGATAACTTTCTTGTTTTTCCTTTCCGAATCATGATTTAAGAGACTCGAGACCAGGTAATATCATGTCCGGTTAAACACCCATAGTTAGGAATGACACGGGGACACGGGGACACGGGGACGCGGAGAGATTTTTATTAAGGGTAATTAGCCGGACATCATATAACAGGAACGAAGAAAACCTTATCCCTTTTACCTAAAAAAACGCAGTTTCGGTTAGTTTTGAGGAGGGTCATGTTTGTCAGAAATATTAGCATTAGATATTAGGTAAGCATTTAGTTGTGGATATAGCTCATCAACCAGGGGTTTAAGTTTTTTGACTTGTTCGCGTGTCAAAAGATGTCGAGAGTAAGCTCGGCGCAACCAATACCTCGTTTCATTCAAAGAACTCATTGCCATCCGAATGAAATATTGATTTTCTTGAAAGTTATTCCAGCTAGTCGCTTCTGCAATATTGGCACCAATACTATCTACAGAACAAATCATTTGTTTTCCAACGGTATCTTTAGCAAATGGCTCCCAACTTCCGACAATGTTCCAAATCTCATCAGCGAGGCTTTCAGCCAGTTGGTAAACTTGCAAGTTTTCAAAATTTGATTTCACCATTTTTTTCTACTGACGACTGTCCCCTGACAATTGCGAAGAAATTATCATGAACAGCTTTCCTGATTTTTCTAATTACGGCTATCAAATTATCCGAGAACTGGGTCACAATCGTGCTGGGGGTCGAGTCACCTACCTGGCGACTGAAATTAATACGCAACACTCGGTCGTTGTGAAGCAGTTTCAGTTTGCTCGCACGGGTGCCAACTGGTCAGATTACGACGCATACGAACGGGAAATTCAAGTTTTGCAAGGACTCAACCATCCCTGCATTCCTCGTTATTTAGATTCGTTTCAGACGCCTCAAGGGTTTTGCATGGTGCAGGAATATAAGGATGCACCGTCCCTAGCAACCAAAACTCATTGGACGCCTCTGCAAATCAAGCAAATTGCGATCGCAGTTTTAGATATCCTCAAATACCTGCAAAGTCAGATTCCCCCAGTCATCCATAGAGATTTAAAACCGGAAAACATTTTAGTGGATGACCGCATGAACGTATACTTAGTGGATTTTGGCTTTGCGCGGATGGGTGGGGGGGAAGTTGCAGTGAGTAGCGTCATCAAAGGCACCTTGGGATTTATGCCGCCCGAACAGATGTTCAACCGCCAACTCACAACTGCCTCTGACCTCTACAGTTTAGGGGCAACACTAATTTGTTTACTCACTGGAACTGCTTCTACAGCGATCGGTAGCCTTGTAGCGGATACAGGTTGCATTAACTTTAAGCCGAAAGTACCCCACATTAGTGTGGAATTCAGTAACTGGCTGCAAAAAATGGTAGAACCCAATGTTAAAGACCGCTTTTCAGGAGCATCAGAAGCGTTAGAGGCATTAATTCCCCTTGAAGTGCTTCGTCCCACTCCTACCACAAAAGCTGCGAAAGGGTCGCTGCCTACTATTTTAGGATTAGTCACACTCAGTTTTGTTGCCTTTGCCGCATACAAAATTCATTCACTAACATCGAATCCAGCAAAAATTACGGTTACGACTGAACCTGAATCTGCAAGGAGTATAGACCGCATTTCAATTCATCAAGGACGAGTCTATTTTTCTATTCATCTATCCGATTTGCCTGATCAAAACCATGAGACGGTTTGCCAGTTATTTGATAGTAAGAGAAGACTTGTTGCTATGGGACAATCAACGCTAAAACCCTCACCAAGAGGATTGAGAACTTGGTGTTCGTATGACCTTAAGCCCAATTTTGACTCCCCCGGTTATTGGACATTTAAGTTTTCTGTTGATGGTCAAAAGATGGGAGAGAAGAAGTTTATGGTGTTGGAACCGTCGCTTTCTGGGAACCTGCCGGACATTGAATCTCGCCCTGAGTAAGAATTGGCATTGTAGCAGGTAAAGGCATATGACCATCAATTTCACAAACCGCTGAAATCAGACTGGCTTTTTGAGTATCCTGCTCTTTGAAGGTAGATACGATTCCGATGTAACTATTTAGGCGAGGATATTTGGCTTGAGCAACCATAACTACACTTTCAGCCCTCGGTGTTGCCTCTCTCGCTTCATTCAAGGTTTGAACAGGTGTCATTGATGCTAAAACACGATAGCTATAATGATTGGTTTCTGTTTTAATCCCTAAGGGAAGCTCATAAATAGAATCACTAAATTTTCCCTGGTCTAAATAGTAATAAGATTGGTCACTATTCAGGGTCTCTATAGATTTTTTAGCTTCTGTATAGGCGTCACTTCCCAGAAAGTCATCCCACCAGCCAAATGAGTTAGTTCGATAATTGTAAAAAGGCAATAACAAATTAATAAAAATTCCACTATAAATAAAAAATCTCACCATTAGGCTTTGTCGATTCGAGCCTTTGACATGGTTTTTGGTAAAGATATCTTGGAATGAATTAGTTTTCATTTTATTTCAGAATACGAAAATTTATCGTCATGTTAGCTATTATAACTACTCTTATTTCCCCCTTGTATATAAAATGAAACAACTGTATACATTCCGGCTGTTTCATATTAAATTGAAGAATAATTTAGGGAAAACAACAGGAGATTTTTATGTGCTTTTCTGCAACTGCTAGTTTTACAGCAGGAACGACTCTATCTGTATTAGGAGTTGCAACTCTTACACAAATTCGCTCAAGACAAGAGGTTTTATTGGGCATCTTTCCTTTGTTATTTGCAACTCAGCAATTTATCGAAGGTTGGGTATGGTTAACCTTGAGTCAACCTTCTTTAAGCTCACTGAATTCTATTCTCACTTACGGTTTTTTGTTCTTTGCTACTGGAGTATGGCCGATTCTTTGCCCTCTATCAGTTTATTTATTAGAATCTAGCCCATTCAATAGACGAGTTTTACTAGGGGTAAGTGCCGTGGGGATGGCTTTAGGGATTTATCTTTTTGGTTCTGTAGTGACACATGGAGTTTCCACAGAATCTTTTTCAGGAAATTTACTCTACAGCTTGAATTTTATCCCCTTTTATGAGCTGAGCAAATATTTGTATCTTCTAGTTACTAGTATTCCTTTTTTGGTGGCGAATGATAAGTGGCTGAAGCTGTTTGGTATCGTTGTAATTCTTTCTTTTGGGATAAGCGAACTTTTTTATCAAGTTACTTTTGTTTCAGTTTGGTGTTTCTTTGCAGCTATTTTGAGTGCAGGTTTATATTTTATCTTTCGGGACTTTAAGAGCCGAGTTCTGAATGTGACAGAAAACTAAGGAGGTCAGTATTAATATTTTTCGTTGAGGCAAGGCTCCAAGGCAGAAGGCAAAAGAGAAGAGATTTTGTCTCTTAACATTTGTTGACAGACCTTGGTTTATTTCTGTCTACCTACTTAAGTGCCTTAAGTGCGATCGCTCTTTACGGGCTATCCTGGAAAAGCCCTCCGATGCATAAATTTCCCTTAAATCTAGGGAAAGTGAGTAAGTTATCAGTTTATAACTTGCTGTATTCGTTTTAAAGGGCAAAAGAGGTAATTGGGGTGCGTAAACGCTTGATTATTGAAATGGGTATGGGTGTAGATCAGCATGGACAAGAACCCACTGTTGCCGCAGCGCGGGCAGTCCGAAATGCGATCGCACACAATGCCTTGCCTGGTGTTTGGGAAGTTGCGGGTTTGAGTCACCCCAACCAAATGATCGTTGAAGTTCAGGTTGCCGTTCCGTATCCAGATCAAGTGCGGGAAGAGGAGGTACTTGCCGTACTGCCCTTTGGTCGCAAAACGCTCACTGTAGAGTCAGGTGGAATGGTCGTTCCGGGTCGAGCGATTCCCGAACTTCATGATAAAAACGATGAAATGTTAATCGCTGTTGCGGCTGTTACCGTTCTGGTGGAAACCCAGTAGACGTAACTCATTAAAGAACACTACTAAACTTTTTCATACTCAGGTTCCATTTGCGACATCTGGCGCTCATAGTTGGACAAGACATTGGATGCTTGTAGCAAAGCTGCCTGAACTTTTTCATACTCAGCTTTCACTTGCGGCATCAAGGCGGCAGCTTCTGTCCATTTACCCCTCAACCCGCTTGTTTCCAACTCTTGGCAAAAATGAGAGAGGCTAGTCGCGCCGAAAAGGGCACTGCTTGACTTAAGGGTGTGGGCAGCCTCTAGTAAGGCAGCCGCCTTGCTCTGGACTACAGATGCCGCCATGACTTGCAATAGCTTAGGTGTGTCCTCCAGATAGGTATCAATGACTTCTGCCAAGAATTTATCTTGACCTAACATTTGACGTAATTCGAGAAAAGCTGCCGAGTCAAGCACTGAAGGTAAGGTAGATAGCGGCTTAACTTCAACAGTTGCCCAATCGGTCAAAAGCGGCTGACATTGACTCAATGCACGAGCCAGTTCCTGTAGGCGGATAGGCTTGCTAATGTAGTCGTTCATGCCTACGGATAGGCACATCTCCCTGTCTCCCTGCATCGCATTCGCCGTTAGGGCAATGAGCACAGGGCGTTCTGAGGGGGGCCACTCTTGGCAGATACGCTGTGTAGTTGCCAAGCCGTCCAGTTGGGGCATCTGCACATCCATCAATACCACATCATAGGGCTGACGGCGCAGAGCTTCTAGCACCTCCATCCCATTACTAACTACATCCGCCCGATACCCTAAGTGCTGCAACAAGAGCAGTCCTACCTTCTGGTTGACAACATTGTCCTCGGCTAAGAGAATCCTGAGCGGCAAACGTTTAGCCAACAGTAAGTCAATCGGCTCTAATTGGGATGAGGCAGGATGCACTGGGATGGGTTCTCGAACCAGAACTTGAATCAGAACTTTGTATAGGTGAGACTGTTTAATTGGTTTATTGAGGAAGGCGGCAAAGTTAGCGATGATGCTGGGGTCGCTGGTTTCAGGTTGGCCAATAGAGGTCAGCATCACGATTGGCAACAAGGAGTGACGAGGTTGTTGACGGATTTGGGCTGCCAGTTCCAGTCCATCTATCCCTGGCATCTGTCTATCCAGAAGAACCAGGTCAAACGGTTCTCCTTGACGTAGCAACGCCAAGGCTTCTGCGCCCGACTGGGCTACATCGGTGAGCATTCCCCAAGCTTGCCCTTGCTGAACTAACATTTGGCAACTGGCGGCGTTATCATCCACAATCAGCAGTCGCTTGCCGACCAACTGGAGGGATGTGGTCTTCAGTTCACTCCGAGCAGGGCTCTTGACCGATTGAATGACTATGGTAAAGAAAAAGGTAGAGCCTGTGCCCAGTTTAGTGTCTACCCAAATGCGTCCCCCCATCAGTTGGCACAATCGTTGGCAGATAACTAAACCCAGCCCCGTCCCACCATAATGGCGATCGCGCGAGGCATCAACTTGGCTAAAGGGTTGGAACAGACGGGAAAGACTCTCAGTGGAGATTCCGATACCTGTGTCTTTCACCGCAAACAGGAGTTCATATCGCTCACCTGCTTCCAAGGCTCCCTCAACGTCCAGTTTCCGCGCTTTGACTGAAAGCGTAACCTCTCCAAAATGCGTAAACTTGACGGCATTACACAGCAGATTCACCAAAATCTGACGCAGACGGTTGATGTCTCCCACAATAGTATCTGGAGTTGACTGCTCAATGAGATGAACCAGTTCTAGTCCCTTTTGTGCGGCTTCAGGCGCAAGCAGGTCGAGAGATTCTTCAATGCAGCTACGTAGATTGAAGGGCTGTTGCTCCAGTTGCAGCTTACCGGACTCGATTTTGGAAAAGTCGAGGATGTCGTTAATGATGGTTAGGAGTGCAGAGCCACTACTGCGAATGGTTTCAACAAAATCGCGCTGTTTTTCTGTGAGTTGGGTGCCGAGTAGCAACTCAGTCATGCCAATCACCGCGTTCATCGGGGTGCGAATTTCGTGGCTCATCGTTGCCAGAAACTCACTTTTGGCTCGGTTGGCCGCTTCGGCCGCTGCTCTAGCCTTCTGCGCGGCTTCCTCCATTCGCCGTCGTTCAGTCAGGACACTCTTTAAAATTTTTAAACTCCCTCGCAGCTCGAGTTGATTTACGACCTGATGAGCTAGGGTTTGTAGAGCCTTGTACTGCTCATCAGTTAGGGAACGTGGGATGTAGTCAATAACGCACAAAGTCCCCAAAGCTAATCCACCGGGTGTAATCAAGGGAACACCAGCATAAAACCGAATATGAGGCTCCGAGGTGACTAATGGATTAGTGGCAAAGCGTTCGTCTTTTAACGCATCCTCCACGACCAAAATTTGGTTCTGTAAAATTGTGTGGGCGCAGAACGCCACATCACGGCATGTCTGTTGAGCACTCAGTCCTACCTTTGATTTGAACCATTGCCGTTGAGCATCCACAAAACTGATCAAAGCGATGGGTGCTTGACATACACATGCTGCCAACTGAGTTAGGTCATCAAAAGCTTTTTCTGGCTCAGTATCCAGCACGGAATACTGATGTAGAGCTTGCAGTCGTTGAGCTTCGTTATTAGGCAAGGGAGCTACTAACATATCATTAATTGATAGACATTCCTGATGCAACAACCAGACCGTTAAATCGGTTAGTCAATTTCCTCTCCCTGTGCCCCCAATGGATGAGTTGAGCCAATTGTGCTTGGATCAAGTCAATTGGCTGTTGGAATCCACGGACTGTTTGACTAAATTTAGGTGTACTGGCATACGCATTCTTTTATAGCTTGTCTGTTGCGAAAGCTGTCGTAAAGTCATACATCATAAAAGTTAATTTCCTTGACGTAGCCGAATTGCCGATGCAGCCTACTATTGGAATCGATGGTTTGGATGCCACTTGCCAAAATTTAACAACTACATTCATCTGGACGTAAGGAAATAAGCGCTGCATGAAAAAACTCATCAACAACCCCAACGACGTAGTGCGTGAAAGTCTCGAAGGTATGGCAGCAGCGCATCCCGACTTGATTAAAGTCCACTTTGACCCTCACTTTATCTATCGCGCCGAGGCACCTATTCCAGGCAAAGTCGCCCTCATCTCTGGCGGCGGGAGTGGACACGAACCGATGCACGGTGGCTTTGTCGGCCTGGGGATGTTAGATGCGGCCTGTCCTGGGGAAGTCTTCACCTCTCCTACCCCCGACCAAATGTTAGAAGCGGCCAAAGTTGTCAATGGAGGTGCAGGTGTTCTCAATATCGTCAAAAATTACAGTGGCGATGTGATGAACTTCGAGATGGCAGCAGAACTCGCCTATTCAGAAGGCATTCCGATACAGAATATTTTGATTGATGATGATGTTGCTGTAAAAGATTCGCTCTATACTCAAGGCCGTCGGGGTGTTGGCACAACGGTACTTGCTGAGAAAATCTGTGGTGCTGCCGCTCAACAGGGATATGATTTGAAGCAGCTTGCTGAACTGGGTCGCAAGGTGAACCTCAACGGACGCAGCATGGGAATGGCACTGACTTCCTGTACCGTACCTGCTAAAGGTAGTCCTACTTTTGAACTCGCTGATGATGAAATGGAAATGGGTATCGGTATTCACGGGGAACCAGGCCGCCAACGCTTGTCACTCAAATCAGTGGATGAAGTTACCGAGATGCTGGCGCTTTCGATTATTGAAGACTCTGCCTATACCCGCACGGTACGGGAGTGGGATGCCGACAAAGGAGAATGGATAGAAGTAGAACTAACTAATTCTCCGTTCCAAAGTGGCGATTCTGTCCTCGCATTTGTCAATAGTATGGGGGGTACTCCGCTTTCGGAGTTGTACATTATCTATCGCAAGTTAGCAGAAATTTGCCAACAAAAAGAACTACAAATTGTACGTAATTTAATCGGCTCTTACATTACCTCTTTAGAGATGCAAGGTTGCTCTATCACCCTGCTGAAACTAGATGATGACATGATTAAACTTTGGGATGCACCCGTCAAAACACCTGCATTACGTTGGGGTATATAAACAATATCAACCTAATTCGTAATTAGGAATTCGTAATTCGTAATTATAAAGATGGGTTAGAGTCCCCGGTTTCTTAAGTCATCCACGTTCAGTTGGGGTCTAAATACCAATCTGAACGTTAATTACGAATTACGCATTACGAATTACGAATTTTTCAACCTCTGTAGGGGCGGGTTTAGAGATAATCTTTGTTATCCCACCAGAGAATATGATTCAAAACCCGCCCTGTGCCTATGAATTGGTAATCGAATATTCTTGTATAAGTGAGTAATGAAATGTATCGTTGGGTGAGGGCGGGTTTGGTATGAAAGTTATAGATATGTCTACAAATCTTTTCACTAAACCCGCCCCTACAATAATTAAAAATAATGGTAACTAAAGAACAGATTATTAAATGGTTGCAATCGGTAGCAATCGTTTTAGAAGAGAATAAGGAGTATCTAACAGAACTCGATGCTGCCATTGGAGATGCTGACCACGGCATTAATATGAATCGAGGTTTTCAAAAGGTAATTACTCAGTTACCTACTGTTGCAGATAAGGATATTGGTAGCATTCTTAAAACCGTTAGCATGACTCTAATTTCCAGTGTCGGAGGTGCTAGTGGCCCGCTTTACGGCACATTGTTTCTCAAAGCGAGTTCAGCAGTTGCTGGCAAATCAAAACTGACTGATGAGGATATGGTGGCACTCCTGCAAGCTGGTGTAGATGGTGTTGTGCAACGAGGTAAGGCAAACTTGGGAGATAAAACGATGTTGGATGCCTTGTCTCCAGCAGCAGATGCTTTCCAGCAAGCGATCGCAAATGGTACAACTACCGTAGAAGCCTTACAACAAGCAGTATCCGCAGCCGAACAGGGGATGAAAGACACGATACCCCTCGTAGCGAAAAAGGGAAGAGCAAGTTATTTAGGCGATCGCAGTGCCAATCATCCAGACCCTGGTGCTACCTCTACTTATCTCATACTCAAGACCCTACTGGAAACTGTTAGCGGTTAGTATCGTCAAAGTCTCAAAATCGCATAATTCTCATTGGAATGACCCGAAATCGCCGTAACTTTCTCCAAGCCTTCGGGCTAACTGCTCTTGCTACCCAGTTTCCCCCTATCGCCCAAGCCGCCAATCCCTCCTCTAACCCTATCCTGAAACCACCCCATTTAAAAGCGGGTGATACGGTAGGATTAATCAGCCCTGCGGGTTATATTACTCGGAAAGACATTGAAGATATAAAAAAAGCCCTGACCAAACTAGGGTTAAAGGTAAAATTAGGGTCTCATGTTCTTGAGCGCTATGGCTATCTGGCAGGAACAGACGCTAACCGCGCTGCTGATGTCAACGCCATGTTCGCTGATTCATCGGTGCAAGCGATTCTTGCTATGCGCGGGGGTTGGGGCTGCAATCGGATGTTGCCTTTTTTAGATTATTCCCTCATTCGCTCTCATCCCAAAATCTTGATGGGCTTTAGCGATATTACTTCCCTGCTGATGGCAATTTACGCCAAAAGTGGTCTTGTCACCTTTCACGGGCCAACGGGTCAGTCCAGTTGGAATCCGTTTACAGTGGATTATGTCAAGCGCATTTTATTTAACGGGGAAGTACTCACCCTACAAAGCCAACTAAACCGTAACAATAATCTAACCACTACCTTAGTCCGGGTGGAAACGATTACCCCTGGCACAGTTAGAGGGAAACTAGTCGGCGGCAATTTGACAGTACTAGCAGCAATGGTGGGTTCACCTTACCTCCCATCTTGGCAAGGAAGTATCTTATTTGTGGAAGATACGCGGGAAGAAATTTACCGAATTGATCGACTAATGACTCAGTTAAAATTAGCTGGGATTTTGGAACAACTTGGTGGCTTTGTTTTTGGGCAATGTACTGATTGTGAGCGCCTAACCAGGGAAAGCAATGCTAAGGATGGACAGCAGTCGCTCACTCTAGGGCAAGTGTTAAAAGACCACATCCAACCGTTAGGAATTCCCGCTTGGCATGGTGCGATGATTGGTCATATCAGCAATAAATTTACCCTTCCCATTGGGGTAGAAGTGGAAATTGATGCTAGCAAAGGTACGATTCAGCTATTAGAATCAGCGGTAATTTAAAACACACTAATGAATAGTGCAGCGCGGCGGAAATAATTCACCCGTTTAAAAAGGTTAAAAAATTTACTGTACAAGCTTTCTTCCTTCTGCCCTGGAGCCTACTTTCTTTTACCTTATTACACTAGGGAAACTCTACCATTTTTGTTAATTTTAGTGATGCGTGTAAGTTTTAACGGAAGTGAGAGAAAGGACAAAAAGACTTGAGAAATGTCCGCAGAACAGTTGGATTCAAGGAAGCTTTCGCTGATTTGTTAGACTAAAACTTGACTGGAAAAGACAGTTGACTAGCTTTCAACCGCGATCGCATCTTGAGAAGAGGCTATAAATGAATCTAAGTCCCCTCCTGCTTACGAAAGAACTGCCTACCCTACACTACACCTCTACCCCCAATCGCTTTGATGAAACCTGGGAAGCTCCCCTGGCAACGCTTTTAGGACTTGGGCGTGCGGCGGGTGCTGACTTTGTAGAATTTTTCTTAGAGCGGGTAAACTACATTAGCTGTTTGGCAGAAGACGATGCCATCACCAGCATTTCCCCTCGCCTTTCTACGGGTGCTGGTGTTAGGGTGTTTCGCGGCAATGCAGATTGTTACGTCAGCACCAACGATTTGTCCTTTTCCGGACTTAAAGCGGCACTGGAAAAAGCGCTTTCCATCCAGGGATTGCAACTTCCGGCACCGAATGCCCATATTCCTGAAATTAACCTGGAATTGCTCAGAGACTACGCTACCAAAAGAGGCAAAGACTCATGGTTAGCTGAATCTAGCCCCATGCGAGAAATGAGCGAAGTTCTCCTCGATGCCAATTACCAACTGAAACTCAAAGCCAATCACGTTCAATCGAGACGTGCTACCTATTTCCGCGACTGGCAAGAAGTGTTAGTGGCGGGGAGTGATGGCACCTTTGCCCGTGACATTCGCCTCTCGCAATCCGTAGGATATAGCCTTTTGTGTGCGGATGGTGCTCAGCGTTCATCGATTAACCAGCGTGTCGGTAATACCAGCGACCCGAATTTTTTGCGATCGTGGGACTATAAGTCTACGGCTGAAGAAGTCGCTGAATCGGCTGGGAAAATGCTCTATGCCGATTACGTCGAATCCGGTACTTACCCCATTATCATGGCAAATCAGTTTGGTGGAGTCATTTTCCACGAAGCGTGTGGACACTTGCTGGAAACCACCCAAATTGAGAGAAAAACCACTCCCTTTGCCGACAAAAAAGGCGAAAAAATTGCCCATGAAAGCCTAACCGCTTGGGATGAAGGGCGCTCTGAAAATGCCTTCGGAACCATTGATATGGATGACGAAGGAATGCCTGCTCAAAGAACCCTATTAATAGAAAACGGCATTCTTAAAAACTTTATAGCAGATAGAGCTGGTTCAGCACGCACCGGACATCCTCGAACAGGAAGTGGGCGTCGTCAAAACTATACCTACGCCGCCGCCTCACGGATGCGGAATACCTACATTGCTCCCGGAGACTACTCTATAGACGACTTATTCGCCTCCATTGACAAAGGTATTTACTGCAAGAAAATGGGTGGCGGTAGCGTTGGGGCTACCGGACAATTTAACTTTGGTGTGGATGAAGCTTACCTGATTGAAAACGGTAAGATTACCAAACCCCTCAAAGGAGCCATCCTAATCGGCGAAGCAACAGAAATCATGAACAAAATTTCCATGTGTTCTCAAGATTTGGGACTCGCTGCGGGTTTCTGTGGCTCCATCAGCGGCAGTGTTTACGTAACAGTAGGACAACCGCATATCAAAGTAGATTCAATTACCGTCGGCGGACGATAGAAAAATCTAATTTTTTGCTGTCCACAGATGAACACGGATATGAGTTGAATATTTATCTGTGTTTATCTGTGGTTTAAAATCTTAAATTGCCAAGGGGTATCATTGTGACGAAAGTCAACGAGATTGCAACTCACGCCAAAGAAAGCGCTAGTAAACTAGGTATCAAAAAATTCGACATCTACGGTTCAACTGTCGATGAAACCAGCGTTCAAGTCGATCGCGGAACACCAAAACAAGTAAAAGCTTCCAATCGCTCTAGTGTAATTGTGCGAGTTTGGAATGACGAAAATACAGTAGGAGTAACTAGCACAACCGATGTCAATCCAGAGGGACTTGAATTAGCCTTAAAAACGGCTTATGAAGCAAGTTTCTTTGGTGTCAAAAACCATATTCCTGATTTTAGTCCTGAAGCCTCTGTTCCTAGCCCTACCACCACAAACGGCAAATCTTCACTCGCTCCTGTCTCACAACTCATCGAGCGTTTAATTCAAACAGAAAAAGAATTACTTGAAGCTCATCCTGCGATTAAAGGCGTGCCTTACAATGGACTGGCTCAACGAGATTTAGACCGATTTTATCTCAACAGTGATGATGCTCTGAAAACAGAATCTCGCTCCTACAGTTCCATCTATCTTTACAGTAAAACGGAAGAAGAAGGGAAAAAGCCTCGCAGTGCTGGCGCGTTTAGAATCAGTAATAGTTTAGAGCAACTTGATATTCAAGGTTGCCTGAAAGAGACAGCCGAAAAAACCATCAGCCACTTGAATTACGAAAAAGTAAAGACGGGTAAATATCGAGTAGTTTTCTCACCCGATGCTTTTTTGAGCTTATTGGGTGCGTTTTCCAATATTTATAACGCTCAAAGTATTCTGGATAACCAAAGCCTCTCCACTCCCGAATCATTAGGAACGCCCATTGCTTCACCTCTACTGTGTGTAGCTGATGATGCTCTCCATCCTAATAATGTAACTGCAACTACATTTGATGGAGAAGGAACTCCAACTCGTCGAGTGGAATTAATTAAGAATGGTGTCCTAAACAACTTTCTCCACAGTGCTGGAACTGCTAAACGGATGAACCAGCAACCGACAGGTCATGCGAATATTGGTGCTAAAGTAACAGTGAGTTCACATTTTTATCATGTGTTTCCGGGTGTTGCTGCCGAGCAGGAATATAGCCTGGAAAATGAGGAGAATGTGATTTTTATTGATAACCTCCAGGCACTTCATGCGGGAGTAAAAGCATTGCAAGGTTCTTTTTCTTTGCCGTTTGATGGTTGGATTATTAATAAAGGGGAGAAGACGAGCATTGAGTCTGCAACCGTTGCTGGAGACTTCTTAGAACTCCTCAAGTCGATTATTTTTGTTGAAAGAGAGGCAGAATTAACACCTGGGGGAGTGTGTCCCAGAGTCTGGGTAGATGGACTTTCGATTACAGGAGAGTAAAAGCCGTTAATTCTCCTAGCGGCACAGAGATTTGGTGGGTTAGGCGTAGCCGTAACCCACCCTACTCAGTTTGAATATATCTCATCTCAATGTAATCCTTGTCAACTTGGGAGATCAATCGCAAAGTTGTAGAATTTCTTCTAGAATGAGGCGATTGCCTACTGAATTATCCTCCATTAATCCAGCTTTGGCTTTTTCTGTAACTTGGAGTTGACTGTTTGATTCAAACTTAAAGTCTCTATCTAGAACAAATCCCTGTTGCTGAAGTTTGGTTAACGCTAGCTCATTTGCTAACTCTACTAAATCTACTTCAGGCTTTAGATAACAGGCATTTCGTAATATCCAACGACAAGCATCGGGTTCGGTTTTCGCGAGCTTGTAAATTGCTGCTGTCAAAACGTCTTCAATACATTTAGGATTCGGTAAAACAGTGAGGAAGTCTTTAAGAGCAATTATTAGTGCTGGATTTTGAGATTTGAAAACATCTATTGCTAATTCAAGATGGGTTTCATAGGTTTTTGCTAAACACATGCTCACAGCTCTTTTCCTTGTCAATTAACAGGAAACTCTTGGCGAGAGTACAACCAGTTCCAATGTTGGAACCATCAGGTTATGGAGATAATCAGCCTGAGCAACTTGCGTGCGTAAGCAACACTAGTCAATCTTTGCATTTGCAAGAGTACATGATTGCTGACAAAGGCTTGGGCAACCCGCACGGCAAGAACACAAGCTAGACCCATGAACTGCGGTTCAACTCATAATGTGTCTGGCTATAACACGAAGTTATGATATTAATGTGAATAATTTGTGAATCAAAAACTAATATTTTCATTCTATTGCATATACCAACTGATAGCAGCCTTGTATTGAGAAATGGCTAGCGAAAGACCCCCGCTAGTCTATTAGGTACTGCTTTTTGATTGACAATTGCTGCATTACAAATAGGTCAACAATTTAACTTCCCCCTAAAGGAGTATCTTTAGTTAAAATCTACCCTGACAGCTTGCTTTGAGGACTGTTCAGGGACACAATCCTAATTTAAAGGGGAGTGAATAGGTAAATAGGCGCAGAGCCAATGATGGGACAGAAGATGAACTCTCGGTTTCCAAATCTGGAATTTTGAGTCGATATTTTCTCCAAAGAATTAGCGACTTAACCCGATTGGGCTACGGTGGCATTGAAGAAAACAATACTAGATAGATTTTGGCTGATTGAGCTTCCATGCAATCCTACAGACGGTGCTATGTCCTCGTTGAACTCCGGCGCTGGGAAGCACGGTTGTGGGAGAATCTAAAATCACCAATTCTTTCATCTGGGCATCGAGTCATGATGCTGTAACACTACCCCCTCAAAAGGAACGTTGAAATTGAGACTTCACTGGTTATTACCCAGTTTTTTGGGCTTTTTTTTACTTTGTTCGCCGGCGCAAGCCCGTCAACTACTATCCTGGCGTTTTGACGCAACTCAGAATCGACTCGTCTTTACGACAGACGAGGGCGTTCAACCCAAAGCACAGCTAATTGCTGATCCCACACGCTTGGTGATCGATTTGCCTGGTATTCTCTTGAAACGTTCAACGGTAAATCCGTTCGTGGGAGGAGCAATTCGCGAGGTGCGAGTGGGGCAGGTTGACGATAATACAACACGCTTGGTTGTCGAATTAAATTCTGGCTACACGATTAATCCCCAGCAAGTGCTATTCCGGGGTCTCGCACCTAATCAGTGGATGGTACAACTTCCCATGCCGCAACGGGTGGCACAGTTGCCTAATTCCATCACTCCATCTTTGCAGATTCCCGTACCACCGCCTGCTACAGTCAATCCGCCAGTCGTTTTACCAACCGTTCCTAAAACGGTAGGCTTACCGACCGTTCCTAAAACTCGTTTAATGGTGATGATCGATCCGGGGCATGGGGGAAAAGACCCTGGCGCTATTGGAATTGGTGGGTTGCGAGAGAAAGATGTTATCTTACCGATCTCGCAACAGGTAGCCGCGATTTTGGAGCAACAGGGTATCCAGGTTATCTTGACCCGCAATAGTGATTATTTCGTAGACTTGGCTCCACGGGTGGCAATGGCAAAACGCGAAGGTGCCGACTTGTTTGTTAGCATCCATGCCAATGCGATCGCTAACCGTCCAGATGTCAATGGGTTGGAAACCTACTATTTTGATAGTGGTTTGCGTCTCGCTCAAACTATCCACAACAGTATTTTGCAGAACGTTGATGTTAGAGATCGAAAAGTACGGAGAGCAAGATTTTATGTTTTGAAGAATAATCCAATGCCAGCGGTTTTGGTAGAAGTGGGTTTTGTTACGGGTGTGCAAGACGCACGGAAACTCGCAACCGTTGCTTACCAGAACCAGATGGCAGAAGCGATCGCAAATGGCATCTTACAGTATGTTCGGCAAAATTTTTAGCATTCAGGAGGTACTGAGTTCCTATCACATCAAGTTCGGTGGGAGGGAAAATGGGGAATGGAGAATCGGTACAATTCAAACCATTCCCTATTCCCTAGAAACTATAAATGAAGGAATTCAACGAACTTGATCTAAGTAAGAGTGTCAAGCGAAACACGAAATTCAAAACCCTTTCAACCGATCGATCGCGTCGCCCTGACGCTAATGTTAGTGCTGAGCTTGCTCATCAGCATATTATTGTGGGGTGGAGATCGCACTCGACCTTATGTGCGAGAGTTTAGCTGGCAAGATAAACCAGTAGGGGCGGCAGATACCTTCTTTCTTCTCACCTTCTCGCGTCCCATGAACCATGCCAGTGTGGAAGTAAACTTGCAAATTCATCCCCCTCTACCCGGATTAATCAGTTGGACTGGGCGGCGGTTGGTTTATACTCTAACTCAGCCAGCTCCCTATGCAACAACTTATCAGGTGGCATTGCAGAAGGCACAACAAAGTCTGGGAATGGGGAAAGCTGGGAATTTGATGCAGCCGTTTAAGGGGCAATTTCGGACTCGCGATCGCGTTTTTGTCTATCTGGGTGTAACGGGAGATGAGAAGGGGCGGTTAATTCTCTACAACCTTACTCATCAACAAAAAATTCTCCTCACCCCAAAAAACATGGTCGTCACCGATTTTAAATCGTATCCTACTGGCGATCGCATTTTATTTACGGCTAGTGATTGGTCGAATTATGGGCCGGGTTTGTTTGAACAACAGTTGTACAGTGTAACTACTGGTATATCGGCGATATCTGCCAATTCACCTCACTTCCCCTTAAAAGCTGGCAACATCGAGCGGATTTTAGATAATTCAAATTACCACAATTTAAAATTTGACCTGTCTCCTGATGGACAAGTCATTGTCGTTTTTCGGGTAAATCGGCGGAACCCCGATGATTCTGGGCTTTGGGTAAAGCAGCCTAATACGCCTTGGCAACTTTTTCTCAAACAGCTAGGAGGGGATTTTGCGATCGCGCCGGATAGTCAAACCATTGCCTATATGCCAGGAGAAGGTGTCGCGATTTTGCCTCTAATTACTCACGCCAAACCCCTTGATTTTTTTCCCAAGTTTGACAAGGTGTTGAGTTTTTCCAAAGATGGAATTCGGGCTGCAATGGTAAAGTCTAATAGTGATTTTACACAATCGTTGTTTCTCGTTACTAACCAAGGGCTGCAAAAAGAACTTTTAAGCACGAATGGTGATCTTCTGAACTGTCAGTTTGATGCCATGGCGCAAAACTTGTACTGCTTGATAACGCAACTCTTACCAGGGGAACAATACTCTCAACAGCTATCCCTAGCAGCAATTGATTTGAAAACTTATAAAGTAGAGTCGTTGTGGGCAGCACCCAATCAATCACAAATGCAGGTAAGTTTGTCACCTGATGGTTTAGCACTGCTGTTCGATCAGGTTGTTCAGAAGGAAACACTCGCATCTAAAGATGATTTAACTACAGATACAGGGTCTGCGATCGCAAATAGTCGTTTGATGCTACTGCCTCTATCTCACAGCACCTCAAAAGCTATCAATAATTCCGTGCTACCTCAAGAGCTACCTGTACAGGGTTTTCACCCGCATTGGTTGCCCTGAAGGCTAGTATTCCGCATCCATGTCCCTGTCTTGTGCTAACTTGGATTGCTCATTTCATCAATTTTTCGTCCTTCAGATAGATGCCTCAGCCAAAAGTGACGTTAAATCAAGCTGCCAGTGCAGCTAAATTTTTACTGAATGTTGCGGCTGGAGGTGCATCAATTGCTACGATTCTCGGTTTTGCTGGAAGTCTGTGGTGGGTTTTCGAGCTTCTAGAGCATCCTAGACCCCAATACTGTCTCATTTTAGTGATTGCGATCGTCGTTGGCG
>CBKWLJ010000021.1:0-40399 GCA_966675205.1 uncultured bacterium | reverse complement strand
CCGTTAGTGAGCAAGTAATACCAACCCAAACAACAGAAAGCTTACCGGATACCATTTATTTGTGGTTTCAGGACTCGGTGGAATCTTCTCAGACTCTTGAAGAACACTACAAACACCAACCTGAACAGGTAAGTTTACCCTTAGAAGAAAACGTTGAGAATACAACCCACGAATCTCAAGAGGGAATAAATCAACAAATTTTAGAACAGGTTAACGGGGAAAGTCCCGAAACTGCTACAAAACCTCCTATTGTAAGTACTTTGTCAGAGAATTCACAACCTTCTCAAAATGGTCGCAAGACGACCAAAAACAGAACTAAAAATTTAGGCGAAGAAATAATCAGATTGGGGAATTATGGTCAAGTGACAGCAATCCCAACCCTAACAGAATATGCCAATCATCCCGATAACCGAATTCGTGAATTAGCGGCATCAGCTTTAGGTTCAATTGCTGCTTCCCAAGGCATCAAAGCAGAAATTCAAAGAGCAATCCCTTTATTAGGAAAATTGAGCCGAGATTCAGAACCACTAGTGCGTCAAGCGGCGGTAGAAGCCTTAGGAAAAATTAAGTCAGAAACAGTAATTCCCTTGCTCAGTTTGGCATTGCGGGACTGTAATAGTGATGTAGTTAAAGCGGCTAGTGCAGCAATCAATAACTACAAGTTTTATCCCATGAGTCAGCCTAAGAAACCGACGAAGACGACTGCAAAATCTTCCAAAGGATAGAGGTTAAATTAGGGTGCGTTATATAATTCAATGCACCCTAGTGGTGAAATGCGATCGCATCCTGATCACTGAGATATGGCAGTTCTAAATGTATGAACCCTAGATGCACAGAGAGTCATAAATATCAATGACGTATTTTTTGACAATTCATGGAATGTTTATCATCAAACGGCATCACGATTACCATTGAATTTATCTATGGAAATATAGAGTTTGATGGGTCTAAAATGGGCGAAACATAAACCATAACTTCGTCCCTGAGTTGCAGTTTTCAAGTAAAGTCAAAGGGTCAGGCTATTGCTTTTGGAGGGGAACAGGAACTCCTCCAATTTTCCGAAATAGTTCTCCCAACAAAACTGCATATGAAAATTAGCTATCTGCTGACAGCACTGTCCGTAGTAGGAGTAATTGCAGCCCAGCCCATCTGTGCACAACCCATCGTTCCGGCTGCTGATGGCACCAACACCCAAGTTACCCCTCATGGCAACCGCTTCGACATTGACGGTGGTTCTCTTGCTGGAGACGGCGCTAATCTCTTCCACAGTTTCCAACAATTTGGGCTAAATTCGGGTCAAATTGCTAATTTTCAATCAAATCCTTCTATTCGCAATATCTTAGGGCGAGTAACAGGCGGTGACGCTTCAATTATTAATGGTTTAATTCAAGTTACAGGGGGTAATTCTAACTTATTTTTGATGAATCCAGCAGGGATTGTCTTTGGTGCAAATGCAACACTCAATGTTCCTGCTGACTTCACAGCAACTACTGCCACGGGAATAGGACTAAAAACGGATAGTAGTGAAACTCATTGGTTTCATGCTTTTGGTAACAATAACTACCAAGCTTTAGTCGGTACTCCCAGTCAATTTGCTTTTTCCTATTCACAATCGGGTGCAATTGCCAACTCAGGCAATTTAGCAGTAGAAGAAGGGAAAAGTTTAACCTTATTGGGCGGTAGTGTTCTGAATACCGGGCAACTCACTGCCCCCTCTGGAACAATTACCATTGCTGCTGTTCCTGGCTCAAATTTAGTCCGCATCAGTCAACCCGGACATTTGCTGAGTTTGGAAATCGATCCTCAAGCGCCTGCTGCTGCCAATGGAATTACGCCCCTTTCCCTACCGCAGTTGCTAACTGGGGATGGTGGGAGTGTGGCATCGGGTGTTGCGGTTAATAGTACAGGACAGGTAATACTAACCAATTCTGGCACCATTGTTACCAGCGAAACAGGAACTGCGATCGCCTCCGGTACTCTCGATGTCTCATCCCCTCTTACCAATGGAAATACAGAGGGAATTGGTGGCAATGTGAATGTCTTGGGCAACACCGTTGAAGTGTTGGGTGCCAATATTAATGCATCTAGCTCTAACGGGGGTGGCACAGTACTTATTGGTGGAGATTATCGGGGTTCTGGTACCGTGCCGAATGCTGCTCAAACCCTTGTTAGTAAAGATTCGGTGATTACTGCTGACGCCCTCGATCAAGGTGAGGGCGGGAAGGTAATTGTCTTTGCAACGGATACTGCCAATATTCACGGCACACTAACAGCAAGAGGAGGAAGCATTGCTGGGAATGGGGGATTGATTGAAACTTCTGGAAAGCAGTCTCTCAATCTCACCAGTACCCCTGATGCATCTGCTTCTAATGGTAAAGGTGGCACCTGGTTGATTGACCCAACGGATATCACCATTGTAAATGGCGGTGGTGGTGCGATCGGCACTAATCAGGTAGATGTCGCTAACCTTAATACCACACTTAACAATGGCACCAACGTTATTATTACAACTGATCTGGGAGGCACTGACCAAGGCAACATTACTCAAAATGCCGATGCACCCATCAACAAGACAGCAGGTGGAGACACGACTCTCACCTTAGATGCTGACAATGACATCATCTTGAATGCGGGAATTACTTCTACGAGTGGCAAGCTGAATTTGAACCTGAACGCCAACAGGGATAATAGCGGTGCAGGTAGAGTTCAAATTAATGGTGCCATCTCAACCTTGGGTGGAGATATTACGATCAAGGGTGATGGCAACGCCAATGATGGTATCACTACCTTCAGTCCCATCAATTCCGGAGGCGGAGATATCACCTTAACTGGAACTGCTACTGGGACTGGTGAGATTGTAAGAGGTATAGATATTACAGGGGGTATCACCTCGAATGGCGGGGATATCACTTTAATCGGGACTAGTACAGGAACTGGCAATGGCCCAAACTCAGAAGGCATTGCTACCTTCGGTGCGCCGATTAATTCAGGGGGTGGGAAAATTACCTTCACCGGAAGTAGCATCAACGGTGCAGGCATTGGAATTCATAACCAAATCCTCTCGAATACGGGAGACATTAATTTCATTGTCACGGATGCCAGTTTACAAGGCATCATTATTGCTGATGACGCTCCAGGAATCGAGATCGATTCGGGAGGCGGGAATATTAGCTTCACAGGAACTAGCAACAGCAATGTTGGCATTATTACCAACAGCCCAATCAACTCTAGGGGCGGAAACATTACCTTCGATGGAACTAGCACCGCGACTGGTGAATTCGCTGGCATTTTCGTTGATGACAATATCTCTTCAGGGGGCGGGGAGATTAGCTTCACGGGGAATAGCAGCAACTATGTCGGCATCTTGAATAAAGACACCAGCACTATCGACTCTGGAGGGGGAAACATCACCTTCGATGGAACCAGTAACGGCATTGGGAATTCTGCTAGGGGGATTAGTTCGGAAGGAGTTGTCCTCTCGCAGGGCGGGGATATCACTTTTACAGGAAATAGCCTTACTGAATTTGGCATCTTTAACAACAATGCCATCAACTCTGGGGGCGGAAATATTACCTTCAACGGCACGACACAGGGAACTGATGACTCTGCTAGGGGCATCTTTGTGAATGGGGATATCACTTCAGGAAATGGCAACATCAACTTCACAGGAAATAGCAGCAATACAGGTATTTATGTAATCAATGCAAATCTTGCTTCTGGAAGCGGCAATCTCACCCTGTCTGCTGACAAAATGATTTTTGACGGGACTTCTACTGCAACGGGTACGGGCAATTTAGTATTACAACCCACTACCCCCAATCTCAATCTAGATATCGGTGGAACCTTTCTGAGTGCAGCAGCAGTAGAAAAATTTAGTGGCTTTTCCTCTACGAGTATTGGAGCCAGTGACAGTAGCGGTGATATTACGCTGGGAGATAATGTCACCTTTAGTACTCCAGTTACGTTGCGATCGCAAAATGGCTCCATTAACACCAACGGTTTTACCATTACTGGAGCGGGTAACATTACTCTCATCGCCAATCAAGGGATTACCACTGGCACTATCATCAATCCAGGCCAGCAAATTACGATTACTAGCAATAGCGGCAATATCGATACTAGTGCCGGAACGCTGAATACTAGTTCCACAACTGGCAACGGAGGAGATATTACCCTCACAAGCGCCCAGGGAGCAATTACTACGGGTAACTTGAACGCTTCCGGAGTAACTGGAGGTGGCTCAATTACAATTTCTGCTCTTACTCAAATTACGACAGGGGCAATTGATTCGAGTGCTAGTTCTGGTAATGGGGGTAATGTTTTCCTCGACCCTTTAAATGATATCCAAGTGGTTTCGATTAATGCCCAAGGGGGAACCACTGGCAGGGGAGGAGATGTTGATATTACCACTGACCAGTTTTTCCGGGCAACGGGCAGTTTTAGCGATCGCAATGGCATAACTGCCAGCATTTCGACGGCTGGAGGAGTGGGAGACGGTTCAATTACCATCCGGCATGGCGGCGGATTGTTGGGAACTCCTTTTGATGTGGGGAATGCAGCAGTTAATGGAACCTCTGGGGCAATTACCAACGGAATCGATACCATTTCACCCGTTCAATCATTTCCTGGCCCCTTCATTTTGGGCGACATCAACATCATTACACCCTTTTTCCTAGATCCAACTGTATTTTTTGATCATGAAGACGATTTTGAAAGCTTGGATAATGAGACATCATTAGCGCTACTAGAACAAGTGACGAGTATCGACTCCCTGGAGATTGATGCCGCTTTTGCTGAAACCGAGGAGTTCTTAAGCTACCAAGTTGAGCAGTATCTGGGACTACCCTTGAGTGAGACTGTCTCTTTAGAACAAGCTCGTGCAACGCTGCGGAAAAATCAGGCAGCAACAGGGGTAAAATCAGCATTGATCTATGCCGTATTTGTACCGGATATTCAGGAACAAGCGACGGAAAGTTCAGCGAATTCAGGACTTCAGAATCAAGCTCAAAGCCTGCTCAAGCGCACACCAAAAGATAGCGATCGATTACAGCTCATCGTAATAACAGCCGATGGAAGAGCAATTGGGCGGCGCGTGCCGAATACCACACGAGCCAAGGTACTGGAAGAAGCAAGCTTATTTCGCAGTAGAATTACCGATCCCAGGCAACCGCGACATCGCTACCTCCCGATGGCAGAGCAACTGTATCAATGGCTAGTGGCACCCATTACCAGGGATTTACAAGCCGAAGGCATCCAGAATCTTGTTTATATTATGGATGTGGGTTTGCGTTCCGTGCCGTTAGCTGCTCTTTATGACGGGCAAAACTTTTTAGTGCAGCGCTACAGTATTGGTTTAATGCCCAGTCTAGGCTTAACCAATACTCAATACCAGGACATCAAGAATTCTCAAGTACTAGCAATGGGGGCATCACAGTTTACTGACGATAATCCCTTACCTGCTGTACCTGTTGAGTTGTCTCTCATCACTCCTCAGTTGTGGCAGGGTAAATCTTACCTCAACCAAGGCTTTACCTTAAATAATCTAAAAATCCAACGCCGTCAGCAGCCGTTTGGGATTATTCACTTAGCGACTCATGCCCATTTTAAACCGGGGACACCGAATAACACTTACATTAATCTGTGGAATAGTAAGCTATCACTGAGCCAACTGCCGACATTAGGCTGGAATAACCCACCTGTAGAGTTACTAGTTCTCAGTGCTTGTCGTACAGCATTAGGCGATCGCGAAGCGGAGTTGGGTTTTGCAGGGTTAGCCGCACAGGCAGGTGTGAAATCAGTATTAGGAAGTTTGTGGAACATTAGCGATGAAGGAACATTGGGGCTGATGACGGAGTTTTATCAACAGTTGAAGACGGCATCGATGAAAGCAGAGGCATTGCAACAGACACAGCTTGCCATGTTGAAGGGGGAAGTTCGTTTGGCAGGTGGAACATTACAGACTAGTGGAAAGGATGTCCCTCTCCCAGCGGAACTCGCAAAACTGGAAGACAAAACTCTTTCTCATCCTTATTACTGGGCTGGATTTACGATGATTGGTAGTCCTTGGTAGTGAGGGAAGAGAATGCGATGAACGAATGCTTAAAATAAAGATGAGTAACTATAAGTTTTTTTCCCTAATGTCGTAGTTGACACGAACGAAGAATTCAGCGCTCGTGCTTAACCGAATCTTTGCTCAGATTCATTAGTAAGATTTTGCAATTTCGCTAGCCCCTGTGTCAGACTTTGAGAAAGGTTTGAAAATGAATGATCAATCTGAAGCGCAGCCTCTCGCATCTGAGTGGCTGCGGTTTCGACACTAGGAGAACTCTTGGAAAAGTTGCTTTTCAGCTCTTCAGAAAACTCTGAGATAGCTTTGGCTAAATCTTCAATGAGTTGACTGGTATCTAAGTCAGGTATATTTAAACCAAGTGATTGAAGCGTTTCTAGAACAGCATCGGCGCTAGTTTTAATGACTTGAGTCTGGTCAGAATTTTGTACTTCGCTTTTCTGCATTGCTGTAGCAACTTCAGTTACAAAGGTTTGTAACCCTTCTTGGGCAGTTTCAGGATTGTTGATGAATTCTTCTAATGAAACCCCTAAGAGATTAGCCAAAATAGTAGAAGCGGGTTGAGCTGAATCAGCAGCTTGTTTAGAGTTGGTAGAGCTATGTTTACTATTTTGTATAGTGATTCCTACGATATTGGAGAACAGACTGGAAACTTGGTTCATAACCTGAGCTATTTCCTGCTGCATATAAGGTTCAGCATCTTTGGCTGAAATTTCGTAAGGAGCCAGTGCTTTCAGATCAACTTGCCTCTCAATCCCTGCAAGTTGATGAATCTTGAAATTGCCACTAGATAGATGTTGATTATCAGGGATGAGAAAATATAGCTGTCTGTTGGAGCTACACCAAAGGAAGTGCTGATTTGCAGTTTTCATCACATTTTTGAGTTTCTGATGATGTAATTGTGTGGATTTCTATTCCTTGCTCTGAGCATTGAATAGATCAAGATAGAAGTGATCAAGAAAGCTATTTACCCAAAAGGGATAGTCTAAGACTACACGTCCACCAGAACTCTCGTAATTGTCATAATGCTTCCAGTCAATAGTCTCCAAGCAGGTATGATTTAAATAATGTACACTATCCATTGCGGCTGCTAGGCGAGAAACGAGAGCGGAGGTTGATTCCATTCCTCGCCAAGGATGAAATGCCAATAGATCGGGTTTGTTAACTGATTCACGAAGCGGTGCAGTACGGTAATTTGGCAATCCCTCATTCCAGAGTTTTCTGATCAGCTTTAAATCATCAATCAAGGAAAATGAATCACGGAAGAAAACTAAGTGAGCGTTTAGGGGTTGATATAACCCTTTCGCCGTAAATGCTTTCATTGTCATAGGCTTTATGCACTCAGCTATGGTCAGGATAATTTCTGTAACCTTGTCAAGGTTTTCTTCAACACACTGATTAACTTGCTGAACTTGAAGAGTCTCTTCATGTTCAATTAAAGCAATAAACGGGCCACTATCGGCTAAACTAAATGCAGCATCACCCTCAATTTCCCTACAGCGTCCCACACTTTCGTTAAACTCCTTACCCCAAGCTTCTACCCAGAGAGGTACAAAACCTTTCTGCGGAGTCATGCCCTTAAATCTGAAACAAGGAAGAGCTGATCGAATGGAAAAATGCAAATCAGCTTTGTCATAATCTGCCAAGGCGGTTTCTACCTGTATAGAAGACATCAATTCTTGGGATTGGAAAATTTTTCTCGATAAATTACTGTCCCTGACGGTAAGCCCTTTCCAGCTTGCTTCTTCAATACCCCTGCTCTCAAAAATTTGCATAAGGTTTGTTAGCTGGACTCTAGCAGGAACTTCATCGCCCAGCCAGAGCCGTGTGACAAGTTCTATGCTCATATTAGAATCTTTTTAGTTTTCATCAGTTGTTTTCAAAATTCTCTATAAATGCCTATACCTCTTCAGAATTAGTATATATTCGACAGACCAATATTGCTATTGACAAACACTATTACTCTAGTTTAAAGCACTCTATTCTGCCGTACTTGTAGTTGTTCGGACATGGACTGGTTTGCCATTAATCAAATAGGGTTCCCCGTTCAGATACAAGAGCCGATTTCTTATTATGAAGCCAGGGGTTCGGATCTCTTCTGCAACGACAATTTCATATCTAACTACCTGTTCTCGCCCCAAGGTATTACCGGAGTACTCTAACTGCTCCAAACCATGTAAAATCTCAGTTCCTTTCGATTCGATAATTACATATTTCCCCTGCCTAGTTACACCTACGACATCAGCTGATAGTTCAGTACCTAGTCGAGCATTTGGATTAATAAATTCATCGGCTGCTTGACCCATGTATACCTTTTCGACATTGTTCATCCCAGCCGCTCGTTCTGCAGCATAAGCTTCTCTTGCTGCATGTTCAGCTACTATTGCTTCAGGCTCACCGACAATTTTTGAAACGTTGCTTATCTTCTTGCGATTAAGTCTGAATGTACCATCGTTACGTTCAGAGACTAGTCTGGATACTTCTTCGGGAGGTAGTTCGGTTGTTCTTGAAGGCGCATCTTGTTGCTGATCAGGTGTGTCTTGCTGTTCTGCTGAATCTCCTTGTCTGGACGGGCGGGTTGACTCAGGAGTATCATCCCCTGGTTGACGAGGTGTAGTGGATTCGGGAGCATCCCCTGGTTGACGAGGTGTAGATTCGGGAGCATCTCCAGAACGACGACCTGCAATTTTGCCTCCAATCCAGGTTAGGAGTCCAGCAAATAGCATATTGGCAAGCAAACCTTGATCCCATGGTCTGCCTTGAGATACGTTGTCTAAGACTGTTACAACCCCTGCGACAAGAGATGCGCCACCAACAAAGAGTCCAAGTGTAGCACCTGCACTCAAGCCCATTCCAGCAGCCACACCGCCAAGAAATACGAGGGCAGCAGCACCAACAGCACCGCCAAAAGCTCCCCAAATCATATTTCTCAAAGCACCATCGAAAACTTCCCAACCTCGTTTTCCTTCGGCATAATTCCCGACGACAGTAGCGGCTAATGCTCCCACAGCTCCTGCGATTGCTCCTGCTGCTACCAGAACTACGGCACCTGTTCCAAACGTTGCGATTACTAATGCACCAACTAGTAATCCCACGACTAAACCCGCCCAAAAGCCTGGACTACTGACCATTTCCACAAGGTCATTCCACTGGTTTTCAATCCAGGAGTTTTGTGCTCTTTCCTCAGCTCTCTGTTGTGCTTCCTCAGTCCGTCTTGGAAGGCTTTGTCGAGGCTCGCTTGCTTGCTCTTCGACAGACGTAACTTGCTCGTCAAGTCCCCCTGTATACTGCTCCAGTCCCTCTCCAAATCCGGTATCAAGCTGACTAATCTGCTCATCCAAGCTCGATGCAACTTCACCCACCATGCTGCTTTCAGCTTCACTAGCTTGGCTAACGGTAGTGCCAAGCTGATCAGAAATAGAGGTGACTTGCTGACTAACCTGCCCTTGAGCTTGTCCTAGGAAGGTTTGAATTTGACTAGCAGCATTACTAGAAACAGAACCAATGGCAGTCAGAACCTGATTACCTGCTTCAACCAAAGCACTATCTGCCTGCTGGAATGCACTATCAGCAGTAAGCATCAGGTTATTATAGGCACCATCTACCTGACCCACAATTTCTGTAGTTGCTTCAGAAGCCAATTCCGGATCAATCTTCATTTCAGCTACTTGCTGGTTGAATTGAGCCAGATGCTCATCACCAGAAGCGATCGCTTGCTGCCCCTGCTCTTGGAAAGTATTGATAGCTTGCTCGCCAGCAGCATAAAGTTCCTGGCTCTTTTCTGCTACTTGAGCTTGCAACTGGTTCTGGATGGTTTGCTCCAAAGAAACAAGCTGCTCGATTAACTGACCTTGTAAATTACCTAGAGCTTGATTTCCTTGACTAACAGCCTGCTGAATTGCAGCAACAGTTTCCTGATTAGATGTGTTCAACTGCTCGACAACTTGACCTTGCCCCTCACTCAACTGACCAGCGGCTTCCTGTCCTTGTTCTCTGAAACTACTCGCCGTTTCTGGTCCGGTTGCACGCAACTCTCCCATTGCATCAGACATACCACTGGTAATCTTGTCAGCCGTATCTGAGGCAATCTCGTTGGCAGCCTGGGCTTTTGCTTGAGCAATTTCTGGAGTGCTGCCTCCTACCTGAGCCTTTTCCTGACCAATTGAGCGAGCCTCTTCAGCCATCCCTTGCAAACGAGACTGAACTTGCTCAGCCGAGTTATCGGCAGCTTCTAGCGATTGTTCTGCATAACTATCCCCAAGTGCTTGAGCCTGCTCTTGGCTAGAGGAGAAGGTTGTTTCCACCTCACCCAAGGTGGCTGTATGCTCCTGTTGTAAGGTTGCTAAATGTGATGTCGCGTCGGTTTGGAGTTGGGCTTGGGCACTACTAATAATTTGTCCAACCTGTTCGCGAGCATTGGCAAATAGTGTCCGAATAGCGTTTCCTTGTTGATCACTTGCTGATATAATCACCTCTTGTTGCTGTCGAACACTAGCAGCGATCGCTTCAGTTCCCTGAGTTATGCGCTCAGTAAAGCGCTGCCGCGCAGCATTAGCCGCCGCAGTAACTTGATCTAGGACTATCTGCGTCCCCGCAAAATTTGTGGAGGGCGTTTGAGTTTCTGTACTTGGTAACAAGTTGTTTTGAGCGATCGCCACTCCAGCTCTACTGGATTCAGCAGAGAAAGCATTGGTTACTGCTTGTGTACTAGCGTTTGCTTCCCTAGCAGACATGGACGGGGGTGTACTACGAGTAGAGCCATCAGTAGTACTTTCAGCGTTACCAGAAGACTCAGCTATCTGTTGCTCTGGTATTGTCCCCTCTTCAGTAGTCTCTTGAGGAATTTCCAATGGAGGCTGCTCTATCTGCGCGGTTCCGCTAATTGATTCAGAAGCATCAGTTGATGGGGAGGCAGTTTTAGGCTCAGCAGCTTCAGTTTTGTCTTCTGGCGAAGCTTTAGCGGGGGGAGTATTGTGATCCGGAATGTCCTGCTTCCTCGCCTCATCGGGTTCCGCTTGGGATGAACGGGTATCTGATGGTTCAGAAGATGCTGAACTGGCTTCTTCTCTATCCCCCTCTCTGCTGTCAGTTGCCGCTTCCGTCTCTGGTGGAGCAATCTCTTCGTGCTGTGGAGAAGAGAGAGATTCCTTGCCTTCAGAGGAGCCAGGGTCAGCCAGAATTCTACTCAATCGTTGCCATTGCTCCAGCGGTATGCGATTCTGCAGCTGTACCATAACCATTGTTCGGGTAGATGGTTCCAGACTCTTCAGTCGATGCCTCACCTGACCGGAACTGTCTTCTGGGTCTATTTGCAGGCTTTCAATAACTTCCACAACTATGAGTTCAACCGCTTGTGTGGATTCTGATGTTTCTGCCTGTTGATTAAATGTAAGGTGGTCAGCCTGCTCCGGCTGGCTGGCGTCGAGCTTAGCCTGAAGAGGTTTCAGTTCCTCCTCTTTTTGCTGAAACTGGTTTTGCTGTTTGTTATCAATCGACTGCGGCTGAACCGCACCCGTCTGCTGTATAGTGTGGGTCAACTCATGAGCTGTCAACGCATCCGTACCCGGAGACTTTCCTGCCCCATAGTAGATATTGCTGCCATGAGTAAAGGCCTGAGCGTGCAACTCCTTGTTCATCTGCACAGCAGAGGAGTCCGTATGCATCCGCACTTGACTAAAATCAGTACCAAAGCGCGGCTCCATGAACGATCGCACATTATCCGGCAAAGGGCTACCCCCACCCTTGCTATTGCTCAGCTTATTCTCTAGGTTGCTACCTACCTCAGCATTATTCTTAGCTACCCGTTGCAGCAACGACTTCGCTTGAATCTGTTCCTCTTGCTCCTCCGTTTGGCGCTGAACGAGTGGGGTAATTGAGTCTGCCAAAGGTGACTTTTGCACCAGCGACTCTTGCTCGTCCTCCTTCTCACTTTGGCGCTGAATGGATTCTGGCATAGTCGGGGGTGCGCTCATGGACATCACCTGAGCTGCTACCGAGTCAGCTTCCTGCTCGTACCTATCCCCTGGAGTACCAACAACTAACTTAGATTGAATCCAGGTTGTCTGCATCGGCTCATCATCTCCCTCATGCTCCCGGCGTCGGATGACTCCCCACTGCAAGCTGGTTTGAATCGGTTCCTCCTCTTGCGGCAAGCGTTGCATCGACATCAAGACAGGACTCATCTGGATTGGCTCATCGTCCTGAGGTTCCCGTTGAACAAACCGATGGATGAGGGGTTGGGGCTGCTGATCAAGCGGTTCAGCGTCGTAAAGATCTCGTTGAATGATAGGATTAAACCAACCTTGATGAGGCCACATCTGGATTGGCTGCTCGTCCTGAGTTTCTCGTAGAATCGGGTCACCTAAAGGTAGAGCCATCAGCTTCTCAGGCTCCGTCAGTTGCTCGGTATTCCTCTCGGACTCCTGTTCTGATTGCTCTAGGTCATAGATCTGTGGTTGTACTGGAGCTGGGGGATTCGTATTTACCTGCACTTTGCTGAAGTTATGACCAAAACGCGAGGCTCTGTCGAGTTGGGTTTGCAGGTCGGGGGGGTGGGCAGAGAGTTCTTGAGCCGTCTCTTCGAGCGGTTCAGTCAAAGGCTGATGGTTCAAGCCCGTCTGCACAGGCGGATTAGAAGATACAGCGGGAGTTTTGGCCTGGTTTTGCAGTCGGGTATTCATCACCAACCTCGGCTTTTATCCTAGTGCATTGCCTTTCATAGTAATGTGGATCGTTTGCTATTAAACATTAACCGAAAGGCGAATCATTGAAGCAAATAGATACCGCCTAGAAGACTATTGAGTTCCCATAGCCTGCTGCTCACCCTCTGACGATCCACCAATCCAATCTTGTACTGTCCCTTGAGCATCACTGCTGTTGATCCAGCCTTGACTGGAACTTAATTCAACTAACCTAGCATTGACTTCTCGAATCGAATTAAGTATTTCGTCAGCCGTAACAGTTGAAGCTGGACTCATTGGCTGCTGAGCGATTGTATCGGCTGAATCAGGAGTGCAAATTAATTCATCACTGGCCTCGGATGCCTGAGTTGTCCCTGCCTCTTCTGAGGCAGCAGTACTTTGAGATTGGCGGGTTGGGTCGGTAGGGTTGAAGTACTCTACTCCTAAACGGGTGATGAACACAATCTGACTCACCTGGTCGGGATTGGTCAGATCAATCTGTCGTGCACGCACCGCATTATCCGCATTCCCCTCCACCGTTAGAATCGTCTGGGTTGCTGCATCGTAGCGTTCAACTAGCGCTGTGTGGCTGCTGCCACCATTCTTGAAATTGTTATTCCTTCCCAGAATCAGGAAATCTCCAGCTTGAGGAGTTGTTCTGGTTTCAAAAAATTCACTAACTGCTTGATGGCGTTGTTCTGTCTCACTTAGCGATCGCAGCCTTCGAGTGAGAGTTGCCCAGTCACTCCGGTCGATCAGGGCACCACTGGTTTCGGGGTCTGCAACCCTTTGTCCTGTAGGCGTGAGTTCTCTGCCACTGGTCGTTTGCCCCGTTAGCGCCCACTGACGCAGGCGCAATCCCGACCAAAAGATACTTCTGGCTGTACTGGAGCGTCGCCGCTCGTTTACCTCTTCATTAAAATCGAAGTTAAACCCGATTTGGCGATAAGCATAACCTGCAAAGCTGGTACACCATGGCGCTCCTGTCCCTCGGCCATGAGTTTCCATGGCATCCTGGTAGTGGGTAGGAAATTCCCCTCGGTTGTTGCCCCTGTTTTCGGTTTCCCAACCTGTCGCGCCGGAGCGACTCAAGCCACCCTGATACATCCAACCCAACAGAAATTCCATACGGGCAATGTCTACGGCTAATTGTCCAATGGTTTGGGTTTTCTCTTGTGCCCCTAATCGGCGTGCTTCCCTAATTTGCGTCAGTGCAGCGTTGATCGCGGCTGTTGCTGCGGCTGTATCCTCTTGGGACATGGACATTGAGGTTGCTTGGTCTTCCAACGCTGCGATTGTCGCGTTGGCCGGGGCTACCAATGCCGCTTCAACTGGAGTTGGAGCATTTAAGTAGACTTGCAACAAATTCCGATCCGGAAGATTCTCACGGCACCAAGTCGCAAGGCTTTGGACAGCAGTTCTACGAGCGCTGTCATCTAGCGCTCCACTTGATAACTCAGACACAAGCGCATCAAATTCTTCTCGTGTAGAGGGACTCTCACCTTCAGTAGAGGTTTCTTCTGTTGCCATATCCTCCGGGCAACTCATATTTACCCCGCACTGGCGCTGAATACGAGTGTCTGGAACTTGACTCAGTTGCACCTGTTGTGTTGCTGACGCTACTGATTCGGGTTCGGAGAGTTCAATAAGTTTGTTCGTGGTAACCCAAGGGTGGGGAGGACTCCATGCCTCAGTTGGGTTAGAGCGATCGCTCGCTGGAGTCAGTGAGGTGGGTAAAACTCTTGCTTGAGCGAATTCTTCTTCATCAAGTTGCCGTTGAATTGGCTGAGGTGCAATTGGGGGAGAAAAGCTGGCGGCAGGTTGTGCGAACTCATTCGTTTCTGGCTCAGTTTGCTGCTCGAATGAGTGAGCTATCAAGGGTTTTGGCTGAGCGATCGCAGCCGGGTCAGCACTAACCTGAACCTGACTAAAATTGTGACCGAAACGTGATGCTCGCTCAAGTTTGGCTTGTAAGTCAGGGAGTGAGTGCGAGTTTTGATCACACTCAGCAACCTCTTCGGTGAGTTCGTTAACAGGGCGCTGGGATAACTCCGTTGGAGCAGAAGAGGACGATGAGCGTGAAGAAATTCTCAGTCTCGTGTTCACTTCTTGAGCCTCTACTTCGAGCCTAGCTCAGAAAGATTTCTTAGTGTGGCACGAACACCCCAACTGAGCGGCAACTCGTCAAAAATCTTAATTTTATTGAGTACAAAAATTGCTGCTATGCCCATCCTCTGACTTCTGCGTCCGTCAGAGGTCTTTCTAGCTTCGCATATTCACTTTGAGCCGATCGCAAAAGATGTTTCATCCCCACCGACTCTCCCGCATCTGCGGCTAAAAAGGCTGCATTCAGGGCGATATTGCGGATATTTCCACCCGTGACATTTAGCCTAGACAGCTTACCAAAATCCAATTCGTCAGTGGGTGTATTTTTGGGAAAGATGCGCCGCCAAATCTCAGCCCGTTGATTAGCGTCGGGGAAGGGGAATTTGACAACAAATCGGATACGACGCAAAAAGGCAGTATCCATCGCATCTTTTAAGTTACTCGTCAAAATAGCCAACCCTCGGTAGGCTTCCATCCGCTGTAGCAGATAGCTGACTTCCATATTCGCATAGCGATCGTGAGAATCTTTCACTTCAGATCGTTTACCAAAGATTGCGTCTGCTTCATCAAAAAGCAGAATTGCTCCACCGACTTCTGCTGCATCAAAAACTCTTCGCAGGTTCTTCTCCGTTTCACCGATGTACTTGCTCACCACTGAACTCAAGTCAATCCGGTAAAGATCTAACCGCAAGGTTTGGGCTAATACCTCTGCTGCCATCGTTTTGCCCGTACCACTCGGCCCTGCAAATAAAGCACTAATCCCTAAACCCCGTCCGCTTTTTCCCGCAAAGCCCCAACTTTCGTAGACTTTGGTGCGTTGCCGGACATGAGCTGCGATATCTACCAAAATCTGACGCTCTCGCTCTGGTAATACTAAATCATCCCAAGTGGCGGAGGTTTCGATCTGTTGTGCTAAATCGCTCAAGTTGGGGCGGGATTGAGAGCGGCAGGTATCCCAGAGTAGGGCGGCAAAGTTAGAAGGTTCATCGCCATCATTGCTTAAGGGTAAGTTGGAAGATGGGTGATGAGAATTTTCAACAGCCAACTCTTGTGCGGCTAACTTGCCTAGAGCTTCTGTACAGATTGCCTGAATATTGGGAGCGCTAAGGTTAAAATGGGATACTAATTTTTCGACTTGCCCATTTAAATTCGTGGTTGCCTCTCCTAAGGTGTTGTACCAGAGGGTACGTTGCTCAGTTGTCGTTGGTTGATGAACATCAAAGGTAATCAGAGGACGTTGCCTTGAGCGCTTCCGTTCATGACTGGTGATGATGAGTGGATTGCTAATTCCTTCAATCAGTTCTTGAATGGCATTCTCTCTAGCTATATCACTCAGATCAACTTCATCGCAATCGATTAACAAGGCAGCCGGTCTTAGGGCATATTCACGCGCCCATAAGCGCATTAACAGATGGCGATCGCTAATATTAACAGGAATGGCTGTCGCTTGGATGATATTCAGCCGCAGTCCGACTCGCTCACAAGCAGCGGCTGCGATCGCTCGCTTGCTAGTGAGATTTGTACCACACAATTGCACAAGGGGAAAGCTCGATTTTCCTGATGCCTGTGACCATATTGCTGCTAATTGTTCCGCAATTTGCCGATGAGAGGCGACCAATTCTCCTGCCCTTGCCGATGGCTCGACAATCCCCATGAGCCGCTCATCCAGATATTGCAACCCAATCAGATAGTGCAAAATTCGCTCGTCAATCTTAAGGGGACTAAGCGTAAGAGCACTGCCTGTTCCCACTTCAATCAATCGCCATCGACGCAAGGGCGCAGTCGGCATTAGTGCATTCCACTGGGATGGTTTGAACGTGGCTAGTGCCAGACTAAATGTTGGATAGGTACGTTGCGGGTCACCTTGAGCTGTAGCGCAGAGTAAAGGAAAGGTCGCATCCAGCTCCATCCCAGCACACAACAATAGTACATCGCGCTCGAATGGTGATAAGCCAAAGAGGGTACACAACTGCTCTAATGCCAGAGGGGGTGAAGTATGAGCAGGGAAGGATGGAGAGGGTGAATGTGGCTCTATCTCTTGCTCCTTGGCTTTTGCCTCTAGCACCTCACGCACTGAAGTCAGTGCTGCCATTAAGTACTGTTGGTTCGCGTCTTGCCACTGCTTGGTTGCTGTTCCCATCATGTCGCTTCGCTCCAATTCGGAATTAGTACCTGGTAACTTTTAGTTAGGAGCTTGAATGTTGATGCTACGCATTTCTTGGTTATCCATAACTTGCATTTTGAGGCTTATACTCTGAATTAATTCATTCCGAATTCCGAATTATTATCATGTGATTACTAGCCTTGGGCCAATATATTGTTCAAATGTTGGACTATCGGAGTTTGTATCTACATTCAGCAAACTTTCTGCACCGTCTACTTGTACGCGCACGAGATACTCTCCGGGTTGCACTTGGCGAATGGGAACGGTAATAGAACGAGTATCAGCTTCCCGATATTGTGCCTCGAATACGTAAGCTTCTGGTTCCTCTGAGGAAATTTTGTTCAGGAACAAAACTACCCGTTGATTGGAGCCAATGGTAACATCAACCTCTACGGATACATCACCAAAAAAGTGATCGCTTATTCCCATCTCTAAGTTAGAAATACTCACCCCCGTAATCGTCGGACGTAACACAAAAGCCGCTACATTGGACTCTGTACCATCAGGAAGAGGTAAGCGTCCTGCTGATGTCGGATGAATCACTTGCAATCCCTGCACCCCTGCTCGTAAACGGTGAGCAGGAATTGAGGAAAGATCTAACTTCATTTGAGTAGGGCTAACCTCTTGGGGCGTTGCCATCACCCCACAAACCCTGACTTGGGCGTTATCTGCTTGCAGTTGTTTACCCCGAATGATCAGCATACTATCGGCTAGGATGGGTATAAATGCCCCTGCTTGTGATACAACTTCTTCAACAAAAGGTTGGTCAGTCGTAGCAACATACCGACGCGATCGCACGGGCAAGGCTCGTTTGGCTGGCTCTTCCCCTTCAATCATGACTACACTGACTTTATACACCACCGATAGGACATAGGGTGTCTGGAAAAACGTTGACCAGATTTGAGAAAGTGATTCCAGACTTAAATCCATCGGGATAACTAATACTTGGGGAATCTGCTGGGCCAAGTTAGAATCCCTCAAGAAGGTTAATGAGGAGTTGGCTACCGTTTGGCGAATCGTGTCTGGGGATAAACTCCATTGATCATTGAGTGCCCGCACCGCACTTCCTAGCATCCGTTGCGGTTCTAGCTCATTATCATTGCCGTAGAAGCTAAGGATATAGTAAAGATCGAGTGCCGCTTGGCGCTTTGCCGTACTTCCTCTGGAGTAAAATTGAGTCGCATCGGCATTATTTAACGCCGGATTCGCACTAACCTGATACAGAAAAAGATTCACTCCAGTTTCTGGCGTTCCCTCTCCCAAATTTTGGGGCCGTACTGTTGTTACCCTAGAACCCACCACATCAACTTGCACCGCCGACTGTAAAATTCGTTGCAGCGTTGCTGTGACTGTAGCAATAGCCAAATAGTTACTCATCTTAGGGTCTAGGGTTGGTTAATTATGCGTTTTGGCACATTAGTTAATTAAACTTAGTTTTACCGTTTCGCTCTGCGCTCAAGTCATCTTAGTAGTAACACGCGATCGCTTTTCGTTCTCGTTATAGATCAAACCAACATACAAGGGCTTATAGGGGAGAAGCATTTGGACGACTTCCTTGAGTGAAAAGACTAAAAATTCAGTATCCAAAGGCTTCGCCCAGTCTTAACTCCTCGTCTCCCCATCTCCCCCGCTCCTCAGCTACATTGAGCCATGACAATATTGGAAGTTCTTTCCAGAACCACAGGGGCAAGGTTCGTTATTCCTTACTTTGGCAAAGACTGTATTAAAGGAAGGTAAGTTATCAAAATACCCAGCAGGAACAGAGTTATCCGTTAAAATTCGGGCTTGGTCAAAATTGAGAAGATCATTAGACCATTGGTCATTTATCTTGATTTCCCTTGCTCTTTCTTTCAAGGGAAAAGAAAACTGATGACGCTCTTGAATTATTTGAACTTTTGATATTAGTTCAAATGCCTTCATGGCATCCTGATTTGTTCCTATTATAACTGTATTTCCTAAATTTAATGGACATACATAAATCTGATTAAATATACTTTGAATCGTTTTTATCTTTTCCACATAGAAAGAAGTACTTTGGAGTAAATTGACAACAATTACTCCTTCCTTCGACAAGCGAGATTGACATAATTCATAGAACTCTTGAGTAGCCAAAGAATAGGGCATATACCCATTACCCAAGACTACATCAATAAAAATCAGGTCGTACTGAATTTCTGGAGCTCCTTGGTGCAAATATTCCCGTCCATCTTGGCAGATTACCCTCAGTCGCTCGTCTACAGGAATGCCAAAATACGTTTGAGCAACTTCGATTAAAGTAGAATCAATTTCCGTACATTCAATAAAGGCTTCAGGAAAGTAGTGGTGTAAAACCAGTGGAATTCGCCCCCCGCCCAATCCTGCTATGTAAATTCGTTGGGGTTTTTCTTGCCAAACTAATCCCAACAACGCGGCTTGACTATAGGGTGAAACTAAATCAAGAGGGTCATTTAAGTCTAGACGAGACTGCACTAAATTTGAAGTAAGATCAGTCTGTCCGACTAGAGCTAGCAAAATTTCTGATTTAAATTTTTGCACCATGATGAAATGGATACCAGAGGGTTCGCAAAAAATTGTCCCTTCTGGTAAATCCTTGAGCCAGCTAAGTCGTTGATTGATGGCTGAACGATTTTGATCTAGCCAACTTTTGGTTGCCATCCCATGAGTGTTCACTACCTGACTCCTACGCGCAGACTAAGCCGAGTTTTAAAGCTTTAACGATAGCTTGGGTGCGACTCGTAACTTTTAATTTCTCAAAGATTGCCGTGAGGTGAGCTTTAACAGTAGCCACTGTGATGTAAAGGCGTTTAGCAATTTCTTCATTAGAAGCGCCTTGGACTAACCAGTGTAAGACTTCCTGTTCTCGTTCGGTTAAATGAATGGCTTGACAAGCTTGTACTGATCGTCCGGCATAGAAGTGAAACAAGCGGAAAAAGTGAGTCGCAACTTCTGGAGCCAGATAGACTTCATTATTGATCACAGTTGCGATCGCATCATACAATTGACTGGCGATGCGGTCTTTAAACACGTAACCATAAGCTCCTGCTTGCATTGCTCGAAAAATCCATTCATCTTCCCGATGAGCGGATAAAACGAGGACTTTACCTTTATAAGGCAACTCTTGGAGACGGATTAAGGCCGTCACACCATCACTCGGAGGTATCTCCAAATCCAGTAAAATCAGCGCTGGATGCTGTTCCACCGCCAAGTTTAACGCTTGCTCTACGGAAGCGGCTTCACCCACAATATCAAATCGCAACGCTCCATTACCGTTGTAAAAGCCAAGTAAGGTTTGCAACCCTTTGCGAAAGTATTGTTCATCATCTACGAGCAAAATGGAAATGGGCTGTGGGGTGTTCATCGTTGATACCCTCTCTTTCTTTAACCCAGGGAGCCTTTCACTGTTACAGGAATACACCATCACTAGCGCTCTTGCACAAATAAAGTTTCTTAGCCTGCTGTAATACTTATCGTCTGGTTTTGTATCTTTTATGCAAGAGCTCTACAACTCATTTCAGTCTTGCAACTGGGGGGTAGTAGCTTCTTGTTAGTGGGAAGTGTATAACCAACGTTAAGTGTTTTACGCTCCTCGTGATCATCACCAATGGGTGATCTCAGTCCTACTTAGCTACAGTGGAGGTTGTCGAGGCAGGGTAAACGAAAACTGCGCCCCACCACTCACCAGATTTTGTACCCACAGACGACCTTGATGATCGAGTATGATTTTTTTGGCGATCGCTAAACCCAATCCTGTCCCCCCAGGCCGTCGAGAATAGAAAGGTGTAAACGCTTGTCTCAAATCCTCGTCCGAAAGTCCGGGACCTTGATCAGACACTTCAAAAATCACTTCATCTTGAAAGACACTCCAGTTGCAAGTTACTGTCCCAGCTTGAGGGCTGAAATGTACCGCATTACTCAAAAGATTGTCAAAGACTTGCTTCATCTGCCAACGATCTACCACGGCAACAACGGGCGTTTTAGGATATTCAACCTGTAATTGTTTTTGCTCTAACCAGGGTTGCAACCCCTTAACCGTCTCAGTCAAGATCGTTCGCAAGTCATGAGGAGCAACCTGGAGTTTAGCTTGCTGTCCGCAGGAAAGTAAATCGCTCAAGCTAGTACTCAGTTCATTAACCGTTTCCCGAATCAGCATTGCCTGTTCTTTGAGTGTACTCGTGGGTGAACCCAAGCACAGATTTTCTGCATAAAGACTAATCAAGGCTAATGGATTGCGGAGCTGATGTTCTGCTCGCCTCACTACCTGCTCTAAAAGTTGAATTTCTGCCTGTTGGCGAGAACACTCCCGACAAAGAACAAAGGAGTTCTTGAGACTTTTTGCCTGTAGCTCTATCCAGTGTTGCTGTCGCTCTGAAAGCGGTGTATCAGTCCATAACAGTAAATATTCTGGTTCAGATTCATACACATCTAAAAGACAGACAAACGCCTTGAAATGACCAGCACTCGTGATTTCTTTCAGCGTCAAGGCAGGTAGAGACTCCCACAACCATTGCTCTGACTCTAAATTAGGTAAATCAGGTTGAGTGCCTTCATCAGTCGGTATGTATTGAACAATCGATTGGCGCTTGTCTAGGCTAGGCTCATGGTAAACAATCCAAGTTGCTACTACTGGCAACGCAAGAGTCAATTGTTCAAGTTGTTGTTGGCATATATGCTGAATTTTCAATGGGTAGGGGGGAGAGGAAGAATAGCGATTAGAGAAAGGGGGGGATTGTTCTATCGCTAATGGTTGTCTGCTCCCTTTGATCGGTTCTGTTTTCATTGGTCAAATTTGTCCAATTGTGATAAATTGGCTCTGAATTTAATATAAATTTAAGAAATTGAATGAAAGTTAACCCACCGATGAATGAGTAATTTTTAACATTTATTCTTGAATCCTTTCAGATTATTCAACGTCTTCAAAGATTTATTCAGAGTTTAAAGTTTTGTTTAACTTCCACTGCCAGGAGTATCCTTTATTTAAAGGAGAAAATTCTACTGTAGACCTGCCTGTCGCTCCAGTAAGGCATGATCACATAAATCTTTAAAATTTCGACCAAAGTCTAATAACCAGCAGGTTAGCAATATCTCTAATCTATAACCTGTACTATCTACCGACCCAGTCTCATGATCCCTGCTGTTGCCCAAACCTTGGCAAAAATCCTGGCTGGGGGAACGTCTCTCATCGGTACTGAGCAAATTGATTTCAATCACCCTGGTTGGCGCAAGAACAATGGACCAGGGCTAAACCTGTACTGCTATGACTTACGAGCCAGCAGCCAAGTGCAGTCGTTAGAGCAGCAGGTAGAGTCCAGTAAAGATCATCGGCAACCGCAGGTGACGACCGTAAACGACTTAACAACGTGGTTTGATGTGTCGTTTCTGGTGAGCGCTTGGGATCACACTGCTCTAGGGGAACAACGCCTGCTATCTGAAGCATTGATGCTGCTGTTGCAGCATTGTTGCCTCAAAGAGGAATGGCTTGCACCTGAGCTACGGGGACACGGCAACTTGCTGCTGAGAGTTTCTACCGTTCATCCCACTGATACAGTTGCGCTGTGGAGTGCTTTGGGTGTTCCTTTACGCCCAGCTTTGTATGTCACTGTCACCATACCCATCAAGCTGCAAGATACTCCACCGCACTCAGAACTCTACCTTGCAAAAGGTGTGACACCACCGCAAGCAGCCCCTGTGCTTTAGCCAGAGGATAGTCAATAACCCCAACCCCTAAAGGCACGGTTGTAACCTGCCTATTGCCAACCTACTACCCCACACAGGAAAACCACCTATGGCAAGACTCGATTACTTTGCTCCTGGTGTATACGTCGAAGAAGTTGACCGAGGTAGCCGCCCGATTGAAGGTATCCAAACCAACATTGCGGGATTTATCGGTTTTACTGAGGATATACGCGGCGACGCTGAACCTTTCAAACCTATGCTGGTGACCAATTGGAACCAGTACCTACAGTACTTTGCCAAACAAGGTTCCGATGGCTACACCAACTTTAATGCCTACCTGCCTTTTGCGGTTAATGGCTGGTTTTTAAATGGCGGAGGCCGCTGTTGGGTGACGAGCATCGGCACTCAACTTCCCGGTACTCCCGCACCTCCTCCAGAAGAAACAGGTTTAAAAATTCAAACCTCTGGGAACCGTCCTGCTTTGCGCTTCAGCATGAAATCTGAAGAAATAGAAAATGGACGCGTTGAGGTCAAAATTCTTCCCGGTGAACCCAGCCCTCCACCGGAGGATTCCGAAGAAGAACCTCCCTTCAACAGTGGGGAATTCTTTTCAGTAGTAATTGGCCGAGATGAGGAAGAACTAGAGCGGTACGACCACTTAACAATGAATCCAGAACCCCAAACTGGGGTAGCGACTTACGTGGTGACCGCGCTTCAAGAATCTCAGTATGTAACTGTTGCTGACTTGTCCCAATCCGGACTCCCACTCGCTCGACGCCCTGCGAATGGTCGGTTTGAAGTGGCTCTCCCCCCCATCTCGACTGACCCAGAGCGGTTGGCACAAAACGTGCAGGGGGTTCAAAATGACCGTACTGGCATCCAAGGTTTATTCGAGATTGACGAAATTACCATGATTGCCTGTCCAGACTTGATGCGAGCTTATGAAGCCAATCTGCTGGATATCGACCAGGTACACGGCATCATGGAGTTGATGATTAGTCTGTGCGAAAACGCATCTCCCAACCCTCCCAACCGGATGGTGGTTCTTGATACGCCGCCTGATAAGGTCAAACCGCAGCACGTTGTCCAGTGGTTGAATCAATTCAACCGCCGTTCTATGTTTGCCGCCCTTTATTATCCCTGGATTAAGGTACCCAATCCTCGAAATGGAGGCCGACCCATTGCAGTTCCCCCTTGCGGTCATATGTTGGGCGTTTGGTCGCGCACGGACGAAACCCGAGGAGTTTACAAGGCACCTGCTAATGAAATTCCCAGAGGCGTGATTGGTTTAACCTACGACTGCAACTTCCGGGAACAGGAATTGTTGAACCCTATAGGAATTAACTGTATTCGTACCTTTCCCAACCGAGGTATCCGCATCTGGGGGGCTCGTACTCTCGTAGAACCTGACAATATCCAGTGGCGCTATATCAGTGTTCGTCGCCTGATTAGCTACATCGAAAAATCGATCGAACTGGGTACGCAATGGGTCGTGTTCGAGCCGAATGATATAGATTTGTGGGAGCGTGTCAAGCGTACCGTCAGCAATTTCTTGGAACGTCTCTGGCGTGATGGAGCTTTATTCGGGGGTTCGCCTGCGGAAGCGTTTTACGTCAAGTGCGATGGAACACTCAATACCCCCGACACGATGATGCTGGGACGACTGTACATCGAAGTTGGCGTCTGTCCGGTTCGACCCGCAGAATTTGTGGTATTCCGCATTAGTCAGTGGTCTCCTGACCAGTAATCTGATTGTTTGGGGGAAAGGTAAAAGGGGAAGGGGAAAAAGTTAGTGTAATCTATTGACCAAAATCCCTTTTCCCGATCGCAAAGCCAAGGTGCAGTAAAAATCAAAGCACTAATAACGGTTAGGTGCCAGATTCATGATTCTTCTAATTTCTGGCTCCTGGGAATACTTGACTCATGATTTGAGATAGTTTAATCACTGAAACAAGGAGATAAAATATGGCAGATCTTATACCCATTCCTACTAGTCGATTTTATGTAGAATTTGACGGTATAACGGAGAAAATGGTCAAGAGCGTGACTGAAGTAACGTTTACTGGACAAACGGCCGGTCATGAAAAAGCCTTGGCTTCCACAAAAAGTGGTAAGACTCTGTGGCAAAGCACTTCTAGCGGATTTGAGGAAAATCCTAACATCACCATTGAGGTGTATCTGACTGAGGGAGACATGGACTTTTACAACTGGATAAAAGCTGTTATGCCCAAGAGCGAAGGAGGGGGTGGAGAATGGTCTGGAATGCGTAAAAGTGGTTCCATTGTGGGTTACGATCCAGGTGATGAGGAGATATTACGTTGGAACCTAACCAATGCTTGGCCTAAGTCGTATAAGGTGTCGGATTGCTCTTCGGAAAGTAAAGACCTTGCCGTTGAAACAATTGAAATCGTATGCGAACAAATTAACCGGGTCAAATAGCAAGTTAAAACGTTACTAATTAAACAAGGAGTCAACTTATGCCTGCGGGATTAGGGCAAGTTATAGCATGTTCCAAGTATTATTTTCAGTTAGATGGCTTGGAAGATTTGGTCGTTAAAAAAGTCAGTGGAATCAGTATCAACCTGCAAACAACCGGAGATGCAAAATCTTATGGGGTCACCAAAGGTGGAAAGAGTGTGATTCAGGCGACGGTGACTGGTGTAGAAAATAAAAAAATAACGGTTGAGTTTGTGTCTACTGTTCAAGATAACCGACTGATGCAATGGTTTCATGACTCTCACTCCGAGCCAATTATTGGAGGAGGGACGACAACCAAAGGAGAGCGGAAAACCGGTTCTTTAATTCTCTACAACCAAGGGGGCGACGAAGCAATTCGTTATAACTTCACAGGTGTAATGCCAGCTAGTTATAAATCAACAAAAATGGAAGCAGGGAGTACAAACTTGGCTACAGAAACACTAGAGTTTGTCTATGAAAATATGCACCGTGTGAAATAAGCCCCTAACGATAGGATTCCCGGTTGTCAGCGCTCTTTTTCGGCAGCTATTCGGTGCGACTAGTGCGAGAAGGCAGAAGAGATTAAGGCAGGAGGCAAAAGAAAAGAAAGTTTGTACAGTAAACTTTTTAGCCTTTTTAAACTGGTGGGTTATTTTCGCCGCGCTGCACTAGGATTAAGAATGCGATCGCAAAGCTTGGTTGTTTTCGAGAGCCCTCACAGGAGAGTACCGACGATGAGCATTCGTCGTAGAGGCACAAAGCACTTCACCACAGCAAGGGGGGACGCATGGCAGAATTTGAATTCCTAACAGCCGCCCGCTTTTACATGGAACTCCACCTTGATGGAAGTCAAGAACCCGTAGACGGCTATTTTATGGAGTGCCAGGGCTTTAAGCGCTCTCAAGAAGCGATCGAACACTGCGAAGTTACTCCCCAGAAGTGGGGAAAAAACAGCACCGTACAAGGTCGAGTCGTTCGCACCAAAATTCCTGGTAATTCCAAGAGCGAAAACTTAATATTGCGCCGAGGCTTGACTATTTCAATGACGATGTGGCAATGGTTCAATGCGGTAGAAACCGGAAGTTGGGCTGAACAACGCAAAAATGGAGATTTAGTCATCTACAATCAAGCTTCCGAAGAACAAGCAAGATTTCGTTTTCAAGGCGCTTGGCCCACTCGGTATAAAATTGCTGATGTGAAGGCTGGTAGTAATGAATTTGAGATTGAAGAGGTGGAACTCGCTGTTGATGAATTTTTACGCATTAAGTAAAGCCAAATGATTCAAACGGAGTTTGAATTTACCTTACCCAAGGGCTATCTCGACACAGATGGCAACCTTCACCGCAAGGGTGTGATGCGTTTGGCAAGGGCGATGGATGAAATTGTCCCTATGCGCGACCCTCGTGTCAAATCTAATCCCGCCTATGCAACAGTGCTAATTTTGTCTCGTGTCATCACTCGTTTAGGAGCTTTGGAGGATATTTCTCCTGCTGTTATCGAGGGATTATTTGCCTGTGACTTGAATTTTCTTCAGAAATTTTATCGTCGGATTAATGAACTGGAGGCGGAAGATTCTGCTTCACAAGCAGCGCCTCCAGCTTCATCCGAACCCTTACAACTTAGCTAATTTTCAATGGTTCATGGGTAGTGAAAATCCAATCCGCACAGAATTTAACTTTATTCTCCCTAGAGGCTTAGTCGATTCTCAAGGGGATGTTCATCGCCAAGGAGTGATGCGTCTGTCCACTGCTAAAGATGAAATGGGTGTTCAAAAAGACTCTCGCGTGCAGCAAGATCCAGCTTATGGGGTATTAGTGATGCTCTCACGAGTCATTACTCATCTCGGCAGTCTTTCTTCTGTCTCTCCTGAACTGTTAGAGAATCTTTTTACCCTTGATTTAGCGTATTTGCGAGAATTTTACAATCGCATTAATCAACAGGGAAATGCGTTGATTCCCGTGCAGTGTCCACAATGCAGTAGTCAGTTTGGGGTGGAGCTTTCACTATCGGGGGAATCTTAAGCTACCCCTCAGAACAACTGGATGAGGAGGTAGCGTTTATTGCGTTTCATTTTCACTGGTCTTTAGAGGATATTCTTAATTTAGAACATCCCGATCGCAGACGCTGGGTGACTCAAATTCAAAAGCTCAGGCAGCTTTGAAGGAATGGGGAATTGGTCATTGGTTACTAGAAGAAGGCAGAAGATATAAGGCAGGAGGCAAAAGGGAAAAAAGACTGTACAGTAAGCTTTTTGGACTGGTGAGTTATTTTCGCCGCGCTGCACTACTAGTTATATTGCCTTTCTCCCTTTGCCCTTTCCCTTTCCCCTTTTCTCTGCCCTATGGGCTTGACGTGCAGCATGGCAGTAGGAGTTGTTGATCAACTGCTTTCAACCCAGCAGAATCTAACAGCTCTTGCCAATCACTGATTAGGGTTGGATCATTAGGATTTGCCAAACGTAGATCGGCAATGCTTTTTAGGGCATCATACCAAAATCCACCTTCTACCCCACTGTTTTGATCTCCTTGAGCATAAAGCAAAACGCGATCGCGTACAGGAGTATTTGCCAGTTTCTGAGTAAACATTGAACTGGGTTCAATGCGTTTAATTGAGCCTTGGACACGCGGATTTCCTACCTGATCATCTGGATCGCATAAAACAGCTAATTCCCAAGTATATTCTTTGCCCACTTCCAAGGCATCAGCATCAGCAGGAAGGGTAAAACTCAACACACCCCCTGTTTTAGTTAAAGGGAAAGTTTTCTCATAAATAATGGTGTCGCCTTTGGCATTGAGCAAAATGAATTTAGCCTCCTCGACAGAAGTTGGAGAAACCTGAAAAAAGAAAGTGGGTTTACCTACAGTCGTCAAGCCCAGGTTCGTGTTGGGTAGCAATGCCTTCATCTCAATTTTTTTAGCTCCGCTAAGGGTACAATTTCCCCGTGCTGCTCCTCCTTGCAAATTTCGAGATGGGCGAATGCCAGGTACTTTAAAGCGAAGACGAGAACGGCGATTGCGGCGTTGGCTGATGATTTCTTCTGATCTGAATGCTAACGATTGTTGCTCAGTGTATGAAGCAGTAGCTGTAGCAGGCAAAATGCTGCTGATGATTAGCTCCAGAGATAAAGCCAAAGAAATGATGAAAAAACGTGAATAAGATTTGATCAGCATGATGCAAATTCCACTGTTAGGGCTGGTTTAGCTCAATTTTGACAATTTGATTTCCCAAAATATTTATAACCAGACTTCTTGAGTAATAGTCAAGGTTCCCTAATCTTTATAAGAATTGATGATTGTTATACAAAATTATTAAAACGCTCTAGAGGAGGTAAACTTACTTCTTTGATTCGGCGTTGCACATCATAGATTAATTTTTATTTTAACAAAAACTTGACAGAAAACCCTCGGTTTTCTAAAGTTTTAATTACTCAAGCTTTTATTTATTTGCGCCACAAAATAAAAATCGAATCAATAAAAACATTTTTTGAGGATTCAAAGCTGATTATGGTTAACAATTTTGTTACAAAAATTCGCTCTTTCTTTTCCAGTGGAAATAGCAGCTCTACACCCCTAATTACTTTTGGTCGCTCTGTTCTTTTAACCAGTGTTATTGTCACAGGTGTGGTGGTAGGATTGCGCCAGTTGGGCACACTAGAGGGATTGGAATTGGGGGCGTATGACCAGCTCGTGCGATCGCGTGCTGATGAAGGCCCGGATAATCGCTTGCTGGTTGTGGCCGTCACTGAGGCAGACATTCAAACCCGCAAAGAATACCCTATCAAGGATGACACTCTGGCTCAAGTTTTAGAGAAACTTCAGGAGTATGAACCTAGAGCGATCGGTATTGATATTTTACGGGATGTTCCGCAGGGCACTCCCAAAGGTCGGATTGCTCTAGAAAATATTCTGAAGCAGGACGAAAATATCATTGCCGTCTGCAAAATGAGTTCCGCTGACGAACCGGGAATTCCAGCCGCGATAGGAGTGACAGAAGAACGGGTGGGTTTTGCCGATTTACCGTTAGATCCGGGAGGTACCCTCCGCCGCAGTCTCTTGCTTTCCACGCCTACCGCCCCCAAAGTTCCGCCCCCTGTTCAACATCTATGTAACATTCCCGATCCAGAAAACCAACTCCCCTCCTTTGGCTTTCAGCTAGCGCTGCTGTATTTAGCGGCGGAGAATATTGAGCCTGAGCTTTCACCCGCAGGAGACCTCAAAATCGCTTCAACGGTATTCAATCGCTTGGGAGAAAACTCTGGTGGATACAACAAGACGGGTGCAGTAGATTACCAGTTAATGCTTAATTACCGCTCACCGAGAAATGCAGTCAAGCAAGTCTCCATCTCTGAAGTACTCAACGGCAAACTCGATCCGGCGTTAGTGAAAGACCGGGTTGTTTTGGTGGGTTACACCGCAGCGATTGTTAAAGACGACTTCTACACGCCCTACAGTGCGGGGTTGCAAGATAGTCAGAAAATGCCAGGAGTGGTGATTCACGCTCAGCACGTCAGCCAAATTCTCAGTTCGGTTCTGGATGAGCGGTCTTTAATTTGGTACTGGCCAGAGGGGAACGAAATCTTGTGGATTTTGGGCTGGTCGCTGGTAGGAGGCATTGTAGCATGGCGTGTCCGTCGCTTGTGGCTTTTTGGTTTAGGGGTTGTAGTTGCGGTCGGGGTTCTATATGGAACAAGTTATGCTCTGTTTTTAAATGCTGGGTGGGTACCGTTAGTGCCACCGATGATTGGGTTAGTATCCACAGCAATTATCGTGGTTTTAATTGAGAGGGGATACGCTAAGGCAATCTACCAGGGAGTCAAAAAATTCGTCCTGAATATCGAGATTGACGAACAGAAGAAAGAGGAACAAGTAAAAGCAATTACGGAATCCGAGACTTTTACCGAACTCCAACAAAAAGCGTCTCAGTTGCGGAGAAATCGTCGGCGAAATAAAGTTTCAGATCAGATTTCTGAGGTGAGTACGGAGACAATAAGCGAGGATGCTCCTTCTATTAATGAAGAGGTACAGACCAATCAAGCAGTAGAACTGACAAAACCAGAGATTAATGTTGTTACTCCGACACCTCAAGAGACAGAACCTTCAGAGGAAGACGACTACTTGCAGGGATTACAGAAGCGAGGGAAAAAGCTAAAGGCGGATGCCACTGCTTCCACACCCCAAGAGGCGGAATCTTCAGAAGAGGATGATTACTTGCAGGGATTGCAGAAACGGGGGAAAAAGCTGAGAAAGACAGAGGATAAATCGAATAGTTGAATACTTTTGTGCTGAGTTAATGGAAGATAGCTTGGTGGTTGAAACCGCAGCTATGCAGACAGAAATCGCCTACGCGGGTTATAAAATCCATAGACTTCTTGCAAAAGTCTTTTTTATCAATTTTTTGGGCAGGCTCCGACGCCTACCCCACAAGAAAAAAATAACTATGAGTGGGATGGGCATCTTGCCCGTCCTAGATATTTTTGCAAGAGGTTTCTTGATTTTTCCTGAGTCCGCGTAGGTGAATTACTCTAGCCTTTGGCAACGCCTGCCGTAGGATACCCGAAGGGCTGTAGGACGAACGCAAACGCGCCTCGTTAACACCTAAAGTTTAGATGTTTTAGCCGCTTTCTGTAGATTGACAATTTCATCGGATGTTTCGTTCTTCTCTAGTAATTCTTCTATTGTTTCTAGATGTCCTAGTATGTGAGGAATAGAGCCATATTGAAAGGAATCAAAGATTTCTGGAAGCTGTTCTGGCGGAGCTTGTGCTATTGAAACATCAACTAGCTCAGAAGCAACCCTTTCAATATCGAGATTAATTTCTTCGAGATTAAATAGCAGCTGCTCTATTTTATTTTTGCCAATTTTAGCTTCTAGCCCATCTCGATTTTGCTTCAGGATGTTAATTGCGTCTCGAAGAGAGTATGCTTGGGAAATCATAATTTTACCTCCTTACTCAAGTTTACTGGAACAAATTCGGTGTAGAATCTTCCATCATTTCAGCGGCTTGCTCTAATGCTTCTATAACAGCATCTACGTCCTGAGGCTCAAAGGCATCTTCTAGAATTCTTCTGAGTTGTGCTTCAGACAGTCCTTCAGATTGGATTTGTTTGACGAAGGTTTTAATCTCTTTCCACCAATGAGAGCGATTCTGTTCTGGCTCATCTTGATGGTCGGGTTCTCTGCCTGCAACGCTTTCTCCCAGGAGCCTAGCAAGATGTATGATGATTTGTCCAAAAAGTGCTTTGACTTTTTTCTTAACTCGTTGGGCAAGAGAAAAAATAGTGGTAGCAATTTTTAGCTCAAAAGAAATTCCTTCCCAAAATTTGCGAACATCCAAAGGATGTAATAAAGTGTTTTCCATTGATCAAGTTACCTAAGCAGGATAAATGAGGAAGGAGAGATTGCTACTCATTTTGTCTTTTATATAGCCTTCCTCAATATTTGACTTATTTCTCTTCTTCGCTGATATCTAGTAAAGGTTTCAACAAGTTTCGTTCTTCGATAGGAAGTTCGAGCAAGACACGCCGATCGCCTTTTGTTGCACGATAGCGGACGGCAGCATTGAGAAGACGGAGAGGAAGATGGAATTCAGGGCGATCGCTTGTCAGTTCCCGCCACACCTCCAGCCATGTCTGTGCTGCCTTGTCGCTAACCATCTGTGACATTAACCTGGGAATGTTGTGTACAAGTCCCTGTCCTAATGCAGAGGTACCCCCGTGTTTCTTACAAAAAGCGATCAAATCTTTGATGCGGGTTTTCCATACTGTTGCATCATGAGTGCTATCGAGTAGGTGACGAATAATAAACCCATGGCGAAGAATGGGCAAGTGAGTAGTAGAAGCCTTTTCGCCACCTCTTTTAGTGACATAAGCATAATCTAATGCTGCGCTGGCTTCGTCCCATCGGTTCAATGCCAGCAGGGCTTCAGCACGGTCGCAAAAAACAGATGAAGATAGCGTACCAAGTGAGATCGCCTTATCGTAAGACGTTAGCGCTTGGTCATAGTGTCCGAGATTAATCAGTACCCGACCTCGTTCCCGCCAAGCTGACTTATCATTTGAGTCAAGCTCAATGGCTTTGTCATAGGATGCTAAGGCTTCCTCGTAGCAATTGAGGGTGTTCAGTACCACACCTCGCATTGTCCAAACCCAAGTGTGATTGGGGGCAAGCTCAATAGCTTTATCGTAAGAGACCAAGGCTTCTTCATAACGTTGGAGGATATTCAGCGCATTACCTCGACCATTCCAAGCGAAGGAGTCATTGGGGTCAAGCTCAACAGCTTGATCGTAGGATGCTAAGGCTTCCTTATAGCGTTTAAGGATGTTCAGTATGTTGCCTCGAACATTCCAAACCCAAGTATAATTGGGGTCAAGCTCAACAGCTTGATCGTAGGACGCTAAGGCCTCTTCATAGCGTTGGAGGTTGTTCATCGCATTACCTCGGCCGATCCAAGCCGCGAAATAATTGGGGCCAAGTTTAAGCGCTTTGTCATAGGATGCCAAGGCTTCCTCATAGCGTTTGAGGAGATTCAGCAGATTACCTCGACCGATCCAAGCCACGAAACAATTGGGGTCAAGTTTAAGCGCTTTATCATAGGATGCCAAGGCTTCTTCATAGCGTTTGAGAGTTTTGAGTACATCGCCTCGACCGACCCAAGCCAAGACATCATTAGAGTCAAGTTCAATCGCTGTGTCATAAGATGTTAAAGCTTCTTGGTGGCGTCCGAGATTGTCCAGCGACCAGCCTCGGTTTGCCCAAGCCCAGGCATAATTGAGCTTTAACGCAAGCGCTTTGTCATAGGATACTAAGGCTTCCTTATAGCGTTGGAGGTTGTCCAGCAGTAAGCCTCGCCAAGCCCACGCCCATGCATAATTAGGGTCAAGCTCAAGCGCTTTGTCAACGGATACCAAGGCTTCCTCGTCGTATTGGAGTTTGCTTAGCACCCCACCTCGCTCACTCCAAGCCCACGCATTAATAGAGTCAAGCTCAATCCCTTTGTCAAATGAGACTAAGGCTTCCTGGTAGCGTTGGAGATGGTAGAGTGCTACTCCTCGCTGGAACCAAGCGTTTGCATAATTGGGGTCAAACTCAATTGCTTTGTTAAAGGATGCCAAAGCTGCCTCGTAGCGATCAAGATTGCCTGAGCAGCGTCCTTTTAGTAACCAATCTTGCGCCTGACCTCGAATTGCTATCAGTTTTTCTGCTATCTGTAGAGCACAAACATAGTCTTTCTTCTCAAAGCAATCTTTACATTCCTTCAAGTACGCTGCCACGCGAGGGTCTTCTTCTTCCTGTTCAGTGGTCTGGAGTGCATAAAGCAAATATTCTCGCTCCAGTACACCATTGACTGGAAGCGCTTCTAATCGTTGTTGATGCCTGGGATGACTTTGCTCATGGAGCAATTCTCCACCTAACCCTGCACTCAAGTGTTTTCCTGAAGCATCAGACGCCTGCTCTTTCTTAATCTCTGCAACCTTTAGTTCCAATCGCTGTTGTAACTCTGTTCGTGTATACCACAGGCGCAAAAAGTCTACAAACAGTTGTATCGGCTCACCTCGTTGCTTCTTCACCTCCAGGCAAAAGCGCATCAGTGGCTCACGGAACTCATAATACGACTCACGCCCAATCGGTTCAGAACGAACATAGCCCATTTCCAACAACTTCTTAAGTTGGCTGGATGCTGTTTGATGGGTCATGAAACACCGTTGGGCAATTTCTTTAACAGTGACAGCATGGCGGCGATCGCACAAAAAATCGATAATCTTCCTCTGCTGAGGCGACAAAAACCTCATTCGCTCTTGATAGTAAGGTGTCAAGTCATCCAGCGTTCGCATGAATGCATCCACCAGTTGATCGAGCGACTCCTGATGAGTGAGGAACTCGGAAAAGATGACATAGAGGCGGTGGTTGCCACCTGCAAGGAAATGGACAGCTTTAATGCGATCGCGTCCCGTTTGCGTTCGGATAAATCTCTCTAGTTCACTGTTACCTTTGAGTTTGGCAATGTTCGCTAACAGTTGCGTAGCTTCATCTGTATTCAGCTCCCTCAACTCTTCGTGCCAGAAAAAGCCATCAAAAGGAGAATTCTTCTGCTTGACATCCTTAAAATAGCTTTGGGCTGTTGCCAGAATTATGCAGTTATTCTCTTCCAAGAAGGCACGCAGTTGCTTTTGCCCATCTTTACCTAACCCAGCAAATAAGTCGTCTAAGTTTTCAATGATTAGGAGTAGCGTGCGTGAAGTGTAGGGGCACGGCAATGCCTTGCCCTCACCATCGTTAGAAGAATCGCCAATAAACTCTTTAAGCAATTGTGTACCCGCAGACTCCGCCGCATCAACAGGCATTTCATAAAGCGATTCAACACGCTCGCTAGGGATACACGGTTGTGCGCCCTTGGTATTGTGAGATTCTTCCCGCAACGCCTGGAAGATGCATAGTAACAAGTCTAGAAACGATGTAACACTCCACTCCTCCTCACTTAGCCACGCAATAAGGATATGTTCCTGCAAATCTTTCACCTCGCGGATGCGGTGATATACCAACGAGACAAGGTGTGTTTTGCCAATGCCGCGTGGCCCTGTAAGCAGCGTGTGATACTTAGCAGCAGAGAGAACAGCTTCGCGGATGCGTTCAACAAGCTGCTGTGCTAGTTCCTGACGCTGGACAAAGATGTTTTCCAGTACTTCAGGCGGCATTAGCCTGGGTGTATAGCGAGAGATGGGGATTACAGTCACTTCTCATGCGATCGGGTGGATTCGCCATAAAATCTTCTAGTGAGAAATTATCCTTAAGAGTGGCAATTATCATCGTTGTTCCCTCATCGCAGTATTAATTTGATTTTAGGGAGATGGAGAGAAAAGATAGGGTTTTTGAGTTGTAGTTGTAGGGTGCGTTAATAACGCACCACCCTAATCATTCCAAATAAAGAACGGTGCGTTACGGTACACCAAAGGTGGTTCAGTCGCTCTCTCTATGTAGCCGTTGCACCTAACATACCCTACTCAAGGTTTTGTCCTGAACTGAGTTGTCCTCGACTTTTGGCGAATAGTATTCTCCGAACGGATTCTGATAGCTTGGCATCGATACCGGGTAGGGAGTGGTGCTAATGGAACAGATAAGCCAAAATCAGCAAAAAGCTTACCTGGGTACAGGATGGGCGTCTCCGTTACGGGTGAATCTGCAAGGCAGTATCCAACTCAGTTCGGCAGAACGCAACATTGAGGAGTCCATTTGGATTATTCTGCGAACGGATTTGGGAGAACGGGTGTATCGACCTGATTTCGGGTCGCGTCTATCAGAGTTGGCGTTTGCGCCGATGAATACTCAAACTTTACTGCTTATCCGTCTTTACGTGCAGGAAGCGCTGGAAATGTGGGAACCCCGTATCGTTATTGATACCGTCAGAACTGACCCTGACCCTGTGCGAGGTCGAGTTGATATCCTGATTGAATACCATCCTAAGGATACTCACGATACTCGGAGCCTGGTTTATCCCTTCTATTTAGTTCCAGGAGGGGAGGAGTAATGGAATTTGATTTTTTACCCAAGTTACCGAAATCTAATTTAGACGATCGCACTTACAAAGACTTAGTCGAAGAGTGCATTTTACGCATCCCTCGCTATTGTCCGGAGTGGACGAATTACAACCCCAGCGACCCCGGTATCACCCTGGTTGAACTGTTTGCTTGGTTAACTGACCAAATGCTGCTGCGGTTCAATCAAGTTCCTCTACGGAACTATATTACGTTTCTAGAATTGCTGGGGGTGCGTCTGCAAGCACCCGTCCCCGCCCAAACAGACATCACCTTTTACCTCACCAGTGCGTTGCCGGAACCTTACACGATTCCGATGGGAACGGAAGTGGCGACGGTGCGGACGGAAACGGAAGAGGCGATTGTCTTTAGTACCGATACGCCGTTGACAATTGGCAATCCGAGTTTAAGACATTTTCTCACCGCAGAGACGGCAGACAAGGAACCGGAAGTTTTACGCGATCGCTTTACCAACTTGTGGACTTTGCGATCGGATGGAGAATGGGAAGGTCGGGAACTTGCACTGTTCAACGAACAACCCTCACCAGGAAACTGTTTTTACCTCGTCTTCGACCCCGAAAACGAAGTGGTAGGGAATGTTGTCGCCGTTACCTTCAAAGGCGAAGCGGCCACCTCTACCGGCATCAATCCCGATACACCTCCCCGTCTTTGGGAAGCGTGGAACGGCAGTTACTGGCAGTCTGTTCTGATCCAAGAATCAGACGATAGCACAAGAGGCTTTAGTTTTAGTGAAATCGTTCAGCAAGGAGGCAATCCCCTCCAAGGTGCAGATGTCATTCTACATCTACCCACCCATTGGCCCGTCTCCCGCTTTACCACTTACCAAGGCCGCTGGTTGCGCTGCGTCTACACCGCACCTGTCATCGGGCAACCCGGATATGGCAGTTCCCCCCGCATGGTAGGACTGTCGGTGCGTTCGATCGGGGGTACGGTAATCGCGAGTCAAAGTACCCTGATTCGCAACGAAATCTTGGGAGAAAGTGATGGCACACCCGGTCAAACCTTTCCCTTGCAAGGCGTTCCCGTTCTCACCCGCCGTGAAGATGAATACATCTTGGTAGAACCACCGGGAGGATTACCCCAAGCGTGGAAAGAGGTAACCGATTTTTCCAACTCCAATGCAGAAGACCTGCACTATACTATTGATTCCCGCACAGGAATTGTCCAGTTTGGCCCTCTGATTCGCGAACCCGCTCAACTTCAACAGCAAACCTTTTTGCGGGCTAGAAGTCAGTTATTGGTTGGAGGGAATCGCTCCTTTGAAGAAGAGCTTACAGCGGAAACGGTGCGATCGCTAGAGCGGCAATACGGTGCCGTTCCGCCCAGAGGTTCCACAATCCGCATGGTTGCCTACCGCACCGGTGGGGGTCAAAAAGGAAACGTGCAACGCAGCACCCTCGTTGTACCCAAAACAGCCGTTCCCTATGTTGCTAGAGTCATTAACCATACCCCTGCCCGAAATGGAGCAGATGAAGAATCTTTAGAAGAGGCCGTGATGCGAGTGCCTGCCATGCTGCGAACTCGCGATCGCGCGGTTACTCCTGAAGACTTCGAGACTTTAGCCCTAGCTGCTGGTAAAGGTGCTGTTGCTCGGACTCGTTGCCTTTCCCCTACCGAACGTGAAGAAGCAGGTACCGTGCGCTTGCTGATTGTACCCCAAGCCAATACCGATGCGATCGCTAGAGCCGAAGGTATCCCGCCCGAACAATTTGCCCTCACCCCTCAACTCGAATCCCAAGTGCGATCGTACCTTGATGAGCGGCGACTCTTAGGAGTACAAGTGCGGTGCTTAGAACCCGATTATGTCGGAGTGTCGGTACAAACCGAGGTAGCGCTAGAACCAGAGTACAAGAACTACCGTGCCCAAGAAGAAATCTTATATAAACTCCGAGTCTCACTGTACCGATTTTTCAATCCCCTCACCGGCGGCCCCGATGGCACCGGCTGGCCCTTCGGTCGCCCCGTCTACCCGTCCGATATCGTTACCTTGTTTCAGCGAACCCCCGGAGTTCGCTACTTAGGCGTTGTCCAACTCTTTGAACTCAGTAAACAAGATGGAACATGGGTGCGAACCTTACCCCTAGACCCCGTCATTAACCCAGGCCCCCAAGGACTAGTGTGTTCTTGGGCAGATAACCGCCTGCGTTCTGCTCACGTTATCAACCTCATCCAATAGTAAGGTTAGCAAGTTGAAAGTTAGCAGGTTGAAGGTTAGTAGGAGGAAAAAATCAAAAAGATTATGAATCATAGAAAAACCAATGAATTCATAATTCATAATCCATAATTCATAATTCATAATTCATAATTCATAATTCATGACACACGCTCGTTCTGGTCAAAGCCTGTATCTACAACTCACCCCCATGCAGCTTTCCGAGGTTACTCCTACGGCAGGCTCAGAACTGACTGGAACGATGGCAACCACCACCGCAATCACTGACTGTAATGTATCGCTGCATCCCGGAGAACCCAGTGAAATGGTGGTGCATTTAGAAAACTTAGGCAGGAGTACACTGCAATTAGACTTACAAGTTGAAGGAGACTTTCCCTCTGAGTGGTGTCGGATTGGAATGGAGGGCCGCCAACTGCTTCCCGGTCAAACGATGGAAGCCGTACTGTACTTTCAACCCCCTGCTAACTTCTATGAAGATAATCAACTTCAAGGTGAGTCTTTAATCCTTGATTATCGCAGCCGTCTTTACGTTTACTATACCCCCGCCAATTCAGAGCGGAGACTGTTAGAATCTGCGGCATTCAATCTCTATATACGTCCCCGCAGTCTCTACCTTGATTTTCTGCCGATGCTTTACGGAGAAGTTGACTTTATCGGTCGCTTCTTAAAAATATTCGAGCAAGCATTTGAACCCATCGTCCAAAGTTTAGACGTATTGTGGGCGTACCTCGACCCGCTCACAGCACCCAAAACACTACTCCCTTTTCTCTCCCATTGGGTTGCATGGCCCATGGACCCCCGGTGGAGTTTGCAAAAGCAGCGTCGTCTGATTCGTCAGGCGATGGATATCTACCGTTGGCGAGGAACACGGCGGGGTTTGCGTTACTATTTGCATCTTTACACCGATTTGCCTCTAGACGAAGAAGTCTCTCAAGAAGCGAACAAACATATCGGTATTGAAGAAGTCTTCGGAGAAGGTTTTGTTCTTAGTACAACTCGCATGGGCGAAGATTCAATAATCGGAGGTGGACGACCCTTTCACTTTATCGTTACCCTGCGTCCTGACTCTGGTATGCAAATCGATGAACGCTTAGTACGCTACATCATCGATCAAGAAAAACCTGCATTTTGTACCTATGAACTTTATATCGAAAATTGTGAGGAGTCAGGAGTTAGGAGTCAGGAGTCAGGAGTCAGGAGTTAGGAGTCGGGAGTCAGGAGTCAGGAGTCAGGAGTCAGGAGTCAGGAGTTAGGAGTCAGGAGTCAGGAGTTAGGAGTCAGGAGTCAGGAGTTAGGAGTTAAGTAGGTAGGTACAAATAAACAAAGTTATGTCAACGACTGTTAAAAGACTGAAATCCTCTTCCCTTCTGAATTCTGAATCCTGACTCCTGAATTCTGCCTTCTGCCTTCTGCCTTGCCTAATCGGCAAATATTAATATCCATCGACTGAGTAGTTAATAGTAATAATCTTCAATCCAAAATCTAAAATCTAAAATACAATGACCCAATCCTTCCCTCCCCCTCCCATTAAACCCTTAGAACGAGTGCAAGTCCGTGACGGCCTCCTCATGAACGCCGATCGCTGGCGTCGGGCCCACGAGTATCATCACGATCGCCAAAATATCCACTACCAATCCCTAAACCAACCCGGAATTGTCTGTGGATTGGGGGTAAAACTCATTCCCCCTCCCACTGAAGTTATCTCTCAATACCGGGATGGACGGTGGTTGCAAATTCAACCGGGAATTGCCATTGACTTGGTTGGTAACCCCATTGTTGTTCCCGAACCGATTGAATTTCGCATCGCCTCGGAAAATCTCACCCCAGAACCCCTTACGGTATATTTGGTAGTCAGTTACGTCAATCCAGAAAAATTACGCCGCAAAGAACAGCGTGACATCGTTCAAGAAACCTTTCGCATTGATGAAAAAAGCAATCCACCAGGAGAACTCGAAGTAGAATTGTGCCGCATTCTTCTCGAACCGGGTGCTGTAGCAGGGCCCGAAGCACCGCCATTGCAAAATCCAGCCGATGTCTTCTATCCCGACTCTAACTGCTTGGATTTGCGTTACCGGACTCAAGTGCGATCGCGTCCTCAAGCAGTTGTGCAAATTGCTCAGGTCAATCCTGCATTAACCGCCGATACCAAGAGTTTATCCAATCTTTCCTATCTGCTTCAATCAATTAACGCTCTCTACCCTGCCTTAGAAGGCGCACAAGAAGTTGGGCAGATAACGCTGCAACCAGAGGAAAAGGGGGAAAAAACAAAACTGTTAGACTATGACCTCCTTTACTTAAATTATCAACACGCACAGTTTTTGAAAGAGCAGCAGTGGGACGTATTGAGGCGGTATGTAGAAACGGGTGGAGTTCTGCTAGTAGAAGCTTCTACAGAGGGAACCAATATTAAAGAACTCACCACCGTCAAACAAGAACTGCAAAAAGCGATCGCAAATTTTGAACTAAGGGGAAATACAGGAGGCGATACTGAATTATCCGCCCTTCGTTATGAGCTAGAAACTGAGCTAGA
>CBKWLJ010000020.1:0-40450 GCA_966675205.1 uncultured bacterium | reverse complement strand
TGAGAATTTTGGAAAAGATGGGAGCTTCCCTCCGCTTTTTGGTGAAAATCTCTGCATAAGCTCAGAGCCCTGAGAAATATAGCTGATTAGGTGATGGATGCTTTACTCGTTGGGTGCTGATATGAAAAATCCGTCTAATACAGCTATGGTGCAGTTTCTCAACCACACAGCCAATTCAACGGCAGAGTTACCTCTCTCGTTCTTTAAAAGCGGACAATTTTTATGCCTCTCTCCTGATTGTCAAGGTGGGCTAATCATTCATAAATCGTTCTATGCTGATTTTGTTGGGCCTGGAGCTGCTGTCGGCAGTAGCTTTGACGTAAACTGCACCTCAGTGTATGTCATTGGAGAGGTCAAATTTTGGGTACCGCCTACTTACTCAGAACGTCAGCAGGCATTCCAGAAGCGAATGGCTTACTCTCAGCAGTTGCAGGAACTTGTGGGCCAAGGTGCTCCTCTTCAGCGTTGTGCTTTGATTTTAAATCAATTGTCTCAGTGGGTAGGAGCCAAAGAAGCAAATAATATTCCTGACGAGTTAGTCGCGCGGCTTGCCGGAGTCTTTACTGAAACAGTCAAGATGACTCGGAAAACTTACATCAAAACACCTGCTCAAACACAGCCAATTGCTAGTGAGAGCAACCCATCCATCCCTACGGTTTGCGATCGCTCCTGATTCAGGGAAAAAATATTTTAGTTAAAGTCGCAAGCCAGCATGGCTGCATCAATGATTATGGCCTGAGCCTCCTAGCGGATGAAGGTGACATCCTCTCCAGGCTGTTAGACTACAGTTAAATTGGTTCAACGGGTTGATATGACTACATCCCTACCCCACCTCAAACCTCAGAATCCACCTCTGCAACAGTGGCATCAGTCAACCTGGAATGATTACCAAGCCTTGCGCGATGACCCAACTTTAAAACACGTTAAACTCTCATTTAATCAAGGCTGGCTGTGGGTCGATATGGGTGGTGAAGGCATTAATCATGCTAGTTTCAGCGATTTGTTAACCATACTGTTTGGGTTCTGGGCGATTCAGCATCCAGAACAATCCTTCAACTCCTTAGGGCGTTGCCTGCTCGAAAAGCCTCAAAGCCAAGCCTGTGCGCCAGATTTGGTGCTGTATGTCGGGGATGACTTTCCTCGTTGGCGAGAGGGCGACCCCAGGCGGGTTGATTTATCGGTGTGGCGCGTGCCGGATTTAGTTGGGGAGATTTCAGATACCACCCTGGTGTCCGATTTAGATGAGCAGAAGCATTTGTATGAAGCTTTGGGTATCCCCGAATATTGGGTAATTGATGTGAAAGGGGAACGGGTGTTTGCTTTTCAGTTGAATCAGCAAGGGCAATATAAGGTTTGTGAACAGTCTCGTGCACTGACAGGACTGCCGATTTCGCTATTGACACAAACAATTCAGAAATTAAGTGAAGGCACGAATACAAGTGCAGCCGCTTGGTTTGCTCAAGCGATCGCTAAAATAGATAGCTAAGATTAAATTGTTTAGCGCACAGGACGAGAACCGACTGGACATTGCACTTGCAAAGAACTCGCCGCAGGAGGTGCTGGCATTGCAGGAGGTGATGTTGAGGGTTTATCTGTTTCACAGATTTGGGCAGTAGTTGCCGTTTTTCCATCTACTTGAGCAGCAAATACAGCACTGGTGTAACTGGGTAGTTCTGCATTTTTTGCGATCGCAGTAATCATTACACTCTGCGTACTATCCTTTTGAGGCACAATTTGATACCGAAAGTACTCCGTTTCTAAATTCGTGACAATTTTGAGTTCATCGATATCAGCAGCAAATTTTCCATGCTTCTGATAGTAAGCCTGCTGGGCTTGGGATAGGATTGTTAAATACTGTTTGACGACACTTTGTTGATTACTAGTATCTTGGGTTTCCAGCGTAACCACTGGCACATCTTTAGGTACGGTTGTAGCCTCTGAAATTTTCTCAAACAGCGCAGGTGTGGAGCTAAACTTAGTGGGTCTGGGTTCTTCAGGACTAACGCCATCTAACTCTAACCGCAACTTTCCTTCAGGAGTCAATTCAAAAATGGTCTTGGCCGTTTCATCGGGGCTAAGTGCCATGTCCATTTGCATCGGTTGAGTGGTGGCATTAATTTTGTAACCCAACTGAATCGCAATAGAAGACCCATCAGGCGATGGTAGCACTGTAAATAACTTCCCATCAGGGGCAAAAATAAAAGTGATGGTTTCACCTGAGGTGGGGTCTTTCGTTTGCCACTGTCCTTGTAACTGCTCATCAATAACTTTGGTTTTAGCAGTATCTTGAGCTTGAGTTACTGTTTGGGCCACTAGAAGTTGAGCGCTGATGGGTATTGCCAGCGTACCCAGTAACGCTAGGAGCAGTCCTTTGGCAATGAACTGACAAGGACTTGAGAACCGTTGCGATCGCGTCACGCTCATAGGGTTTGAACCTGTAGGTCGATGAGAAATACAATGGCTCATGACATTAGCCCAGCCACTCTTTGGATTTTAGCAGCCAGAATTCGATACTGAGGATAGAGCCGTGCTTCTTGAGGTTCCATACCTTTTCTCCTAGCGGGACGATATTCCTGCTCGAATCTTTGCGGCGATCGGGAACCCCTAAAAGCTGTTCTCAAACCCTCAAAAATTCTTTCCTTCAATTACCCTCTGATTCAACGGTTGCACAGGTCTAGCATTTCCCCTATAAACCGTAGTGAATTTTTCAATCTGCTCTTGAGATACCTGAATTGGAGTTTTCAAAATATTCCAATTCACTCCTTCAGTACAAGGTGGTGTTGTTAATGAGCCAAAGTAATGATAATAAGATTTATTATTGGGTGGCAGAGCGCTGGCATTAATTTTAACGCCACTGACTATTTTTTCTTGTTCCTGTTTAGGAAGATGAGCCCACAGAGTTTCAATAAAATCGTTGGGTTTACCTTCTTCCATAAAAACCCCAACTACAGCAATTTTACCATCTTTACTTTTATGAACTAAGTGAGCTTCTAAGGGATAGGCTTTGCCGTTTACCGTATGTTCACTAGGAGCATGGAAATGAAACTGATTGAGTTCATAGCGATTACCATCTATTGTTATTGAACTCCCTGGCTCGTACTCTACCTCAATCGCATGACCATTATTGATAACTTTAAAAGCTGTATCTTTGTAGCTAAACTGAATAGAGGGTAAATCCACTTGCTGGCTTGTCTGTATATCAACAGGAGATTGCTGTTTTCCTGTTTTGCATACTGCAAATTCAGCATTTAAATCTCCCCAGTGGCTAGGGTCAACTTCACCGTTGTAAGACCAATGAACGGATTGAGTAGAAGTAGTAGTAGGGTTTGAATGAGCATAGGAGGCTACTCCTAAAGTCAACAAAGCGACAGCGAAAGACAAAAACAAAAACCTAAAAACTTTCATTAGATTATTTCCCCGAATGATTAATGATTAGCAAAGTTCAATATTGATGATATTGATATCTTGATATTGAATGAATATATAGTTGCCAGTATTTTGCCTTTTAAAGGTATCTCATGCATTACTAGCACTGATTTTTATGAAAATGTTTGAAAATCAAGATTTTCTTCCATTTCTTTATTGAATTTTTGCTCATTTTTAAAGAGCTTCAATTTTCCTTTAAACTATTGAAATCCATTTTTGAGTTTGCTTATTACTGCTTTAGCTGTCGCGATTTATCAAGTTGGCAGCAGGGAGTAGGAAATGGGTTGCACTGTCCAGTCCCTCTCTCGACCCAGTTTTTCTCTTACTAAAGCGATGCTCGGCTTGGAGATATGCCAAGTCCACTCAGAGATTGGTAGGCTGGGAAGAGTCTCCAGTGGCTTTATACAAGGAGAGTCAGATTTGAAGTATCAGAATTCACAAAATTGGCAAGCTGTAGTCGGAGGGATTATAGCAGCAGCCCTCATTCTCCTCAGCTTTAGTTCGTTTGTTATCATCAACCCAGGCCAGGCAGGGGTTTTGAGCATCCTGGGAAAAGCGAGAGATGGTGCTTTACTGGAGGGTGTCCACTTCAAACCGCCACTGATCTCAACAGTGGATGTGTATGATGTGACCGTGCAAAAGTTTGAAGTTCCAGCGCAGAGTTCCACGAGAGATTTGCAAGATTTATCCGCTAGCTTTGCCATTAACTTCCGCCTCGATCCCACTGAGGTTGTTCAAATTAGGCGGAAACAAGGAACGTTACAAAATGTCGTATCGAAAATTATTGCACCCCAGACGCAGGAGTCCTTTAAAATCGCTGCGGCTAGGCGAACAGTTGAAGAAGCGATTACCAAACGCTCTGAACTCAAAGAAGACTTTGACACGGCTTTAAACGAACGCTTAGAAAAGTACGGCATCGTCGTGCTAGATACTAGCGTCGTTGATCTGGCGTTCTCTCCAGAGTTCTCTAAGGCAGTTGAGGAAAAACAAATTGCTGAACAACGGGCACAAAGAGCTGTTTACATCGCCCAGGAAGCCTCACAAGAAGCGCAAGCGGAAATTAATCGTGCTAAGGGTAAGGCAGAAGCTCAAAGACTCTTAGCTGAAACCCTAAGGGCACAAGGAGGCCAGTTAGTGCTTCAAAAAGAAGCGATACAAGCGTGGAAAGAGGGAGGAGCTCAGATGCCCAAAGTCCTTGTTATGGGGGGTGGCTCGAAGGGTAATTTCCCCTTCCTCTTCAACCTAAATAATCTTCAGGATGAACCTGCCGCTCAGTAGTATGAGCAAATCTGCCTGATTACACATCATCTCTGTATATCTGTAGGGGCACAGCATTGCTGTGCCCTTACCCTTTGTGTGTTCATGAAAACTGACTCAATAGAATACTGTTTCGCTGTATTGTTGCAGAGGCACGATACCAAACCCCCTACGATTTTATTCCTGTTTCTCCTTTGTAGGAGCAGCAACCTGCGATGATTCCAGTACTGCTTGAAGAGTGTGCCAGCACAGAGTTGCACATTTAATCCGTACAGGAAACTGTGAAATACCCTGCAAAATATTCAGTTTCTGCAAATCTTGGGGGAACTGCTCTTGTCCCATCACCATGCCTCGAAAGCGTTGCACCATTGACAGGGCTTCTTCTATGCTTTTGCCCCGCACCGCATCCGCCATCAAATCTGCTGAAGCGATCGCGATCGCACAACCTTGTCCTTCAAACTTGACATCAGCAATCCTATCACCTGTGGGATTGAGCTGTACGGTCAGTTCAATCGTATCACCACACATCGGGTTATGACCTCGATGATACCCATGTACTGGATTGGTTTTGCCTCGATGCCGAGGTTTCTTTGAGCGATCGAGAATGACTTGTTGGTAAAGACTGCGCTGATTGATTGAAGTAGTCATAAAAATTCAAAATGATAGATTATATAATTCATAATTCATAATTCATAATTCCGTAATTTTTCATAATCACTTGGTGTGTCAATATCAATTGCACCTTTAGGAAAAGGAACGCTAAAAACTTCGTGACTGTGTTTTTTAATCAGTTTCTTTGCTCCTTCCGTACTTTTTAGAGTCATAAGTTCTGAGAACAATGTGTGGCTGAATAACGCAGGTACACCTAATGTCCCTGCATACTCGGAAGCAATAATCGGTTTGCTTGTGATGTAGTAAGTTTCAACAAGTTGATTAAACGTTTGGGACGAAACGAAGGGCTGATCGCAAAGTGCGATCGCAACAGCATCTAAGTCTGGATTAACAGCAAGTAGCGCTTCGAGTCCCGCCCGTATCGAAGAACTCATTCCCTCCTGCCATTGTTGATTTTCTACAATTTGTACGGGTAACTGGCTAACTTCAGGTTTAACTCGTTCAGCATTTGCGCCAAGAACTACGATAATGGGTTGGCAGACGGAGGCGATCGCAACTTCTGTAATGTGGCGAATAAAGCTGCATCCTTGATAGAGCAACAATTGTTTTGGATTACCCATCCGAGTAGATGCTCCTGCTGCTAGAATGATCAGACCAATTCTGGAAGAATTCATGTTATGCCTCAGTCATGAATGGAGCCTAATTTGTTTCTCAGCGACCCTCCTGAGTGATTAGCAAGAACGGATTGAATTTCAGCCACAATGGATAGAGCAATTTCTTCCGGTGTATCCGCACCAATGTCAAGCCCAACGGGACTGTACAAGCGTTGCATTTGTTTTTCCGTTGGTGTAATTCCCTGTTCTTTTAGGTCTTGAAATAGCTTTTCTGTTCGGCTTTTGGGGCCGAGAATTCCTAAATATTGCACAGGAGAAGGTAAGAGGGTTTTTAAGATTTCAAGGTCGTGAAGGTAATTATGAGTCATGACTACAGCCATTGTGCGGTTGTTTAGCGAAACGGATTCGCTTACACCTTCTGGACGGCAAAGAATGACTTCATCCGCACTTGAAAACCGCTCTTGTGTGCCATCTGTTTGTCGGTTATCAATGATTGTCACATACCATCCCAATTCTTGAGCCAAGCGTACCAGTGGGATTGCATCATGACCAGCCCCAAAAATCATCAACGGCACTGGCGGTTGGATGACTTCGATAAAAACCTCGGCTTTACCTGCTAGTAATGGATACGCTTTTACCGTTGAGCGATTGTCATTAAGTGCTTTCCAGGCATCATCGCGGATTTGGGCAACTAAATCGGTATCTTCGATATTACTCTTGATTGTGCGATCGGGATACACTATTAAACGAGTTCCAATTTCTGACTTTATCTCACCCTCAACATGAAACACTGTTGCCAGCACTCCTGATTGTCGTTGGTGGAAGCAATCAGAAACAAATGCTAAAGGATTAAAGAAATTCTCTTCTTCTACTCGCTCAATAAGTATCTGAACGATGCCATTGCAACCCAGTCCGAGTCCCCAGATAATGTCATCATCGGACATGGTATCGTACTGCACAACGATGGGTTTGCCTGAAGTCATAACCGATTGAGCCTGTTCAAACACATCACCTTCCAGACAACCACCACTGAGGGAACCAACCATCTGCCCTTCGGATGTCATCAACATTCGAGCACCAGGGCGTCGGTAGGTAGAACCTTGGGCTTTGACGAGGGTGGCGAGGGCTATGCTTTGATTAGAGTTCTGAGTTTGCTCGAATGTTTTGAGGATGTTTTGTAACTCTTTCATGAGTGGCTGTCTAGAGGGCAATATAGGTAGACTACCAATCTCTATGAGAGCATCTTAAACAAAGTTTTGTTGAGGCTAATGTCATCTATGGCTAAGTATAGGTCATATTCAGGTGCAGTTCCCTCTACTTCGCCGGATAAAGTAAATGATCTGGATCTAACCAAACAATGTAGAAAACCTCATCAATGAAAAAACCATGTACCCTACCATGTTCATTGGAGGAGAGGGAAAACTGATATTGCATCTTTTCCATTACAAGAAAACTTACTGTGGCTGTCCTGATAGTATTTAAACGAAAAGCTGATGCCTTGAGGTGGCTTCAGCTTCGTTGATTGAATACGTGATGTGCTGCCTTTGGCAACGTCAGTCTTTTTGATCTTCTTCTTCGACACGAGAGCTGTAGTACTCCTTCATCCACTCCTTTTTAATCACTGCGTCGGAAGGTGCATCGGGTGGTAGTGTTCCTCTAGCCTGATTCCAAGGGGCTTCTACATGAGTCATCCGCTCCAGTTCGTAGGCATCACAGGCAAAATACTTTTGTGCAACCTCATCCAAAAACTCCTGAACCTCTTGAGGGAGTTCTGGGTTAGCTTCCTTTAAAATAGGTTGCCAGCCAAATGCCTTGTACTTCTGATATAACTCAGGAATTACCGGGCCATGTACCCATGCTTGAAAATCTTCTTGAAAGAGGGGAGTGCCATGCAGTGCAAGATGCCAAGCCTGAGCGTAATAAACAAGCTTTTGAAGTTTCAGGTTACTGATGAAAGAGCCTGTTTCGTTGGCTAACCAGATAAAGTAATCCGCAATGTTAAAGCATGACAGCACTATAATCACCCCCTTCAATCTGCTATGCCGCAGTTAATATCCAGATGTTCGCATACATCAACTTACAGAGTCATTAAGCTAAAAGCTATGGAGCATATACCTAATTTTAATTATAGTTCAATAGTACTAATTCTAATCCGATATGATTGTACCGGAAGTGTAAAGAGTGGGATCAATGGAATGGGAGCAGAGTTGTGGATTTTATGGATGATTCCCGATCAGTGTATGGGCGGAATGGATTTCAACCATATGATGAGTGCCCAGTGCCTGTTTCCCTCGAAACTCTTGCCAACACTCTCGCAGAGCTTGCAGATACACGGGGATTTGATGTAGTTGCGCGGGCATTGTACACTCGTGGTGTTAACGTTACTCTCGAAGAGTACGATAACTGGGATGGTGGGATATGGACGTGGTTGATTACAGTGTCCCTGTTGCCGCGTGAATGGGCTACGTTTAATAGTAAGGAAGAACGAACCGCAGTTGAGAAAGAGCTTGCTGAACTCGCCAACGCTATTGTGGTAAGTGATGCTCATTGTTTCACAGTTCGGTTTGCAGCGATCGCAGCCTCACCGTCTAAGGGCTTGACGAACCAAGGTCGAGCGCATTCCGCTAATCCAGCGGCTATTGAGTATGAAGGATTACTGTTCAGATCTCAGCCAGAAGTGCTGCTATTCGTTGCTCTTCGTGACACAGGACTGCCAGTCATGCCACTGCCCGTCGTGGTATCCAAAGGTCTACGCTTTAAGCGAATCGAACCCGATTTTGTTGTCATTCGGCGAGGCGTAACGTTCGTTGTAGAGGTAGACGGTGATCGCTGGCATCAGGAATCACCAGCCGCAGCGCAAGAGCGCCTACGTCACTTGGAGGACGAAGGGGTGAGAATCATCCGCGTGTGTGCTGAGAATTGCAATTCACCCAATTCTGCTAAGGAGACAGCCAAACATATCTTATTGAGAATCGAACGAATCTTGGAGAGTCGCTAAAGCCGTTGCTGCTAAGTAACTTCTTACCCTAGAGTAAGCGGTATATATAGTTAATAGTTGCACCGTAGCTGCGGTCTAACACTTCATTTCTCATGCTAAACCGCAGACTGTTTTAACCAATCAACTTATCTGGTGTCAGCGGCAAACTCCGCAACCGCTTACCAGTCGCGTGGTAAACCGCATTGGCAACAGCAGCCGAAACTCCTGTAATCCCAATCTCACCCACTCCCCTTGCGCCCACAGGGTTAAAGTTCAAATCAGGCTCACCCACAAACGCCACCTCAATGCGCGGAATATCTGCATGAGCTGGAAAATGATAAGTTGCAAGGTCATAAACCACAGGATTGCCAAAATTGGGGTCAAAGTGACACTCCTCCATCAGCGCTTGCCCAATCCCCATAATTACCCCGCCACGCACCTGACTTGCGGCAGTTTTAGCGTTCATCACTCGCCCAACGTCCATCACTGATACCCAGCGCGTTACCCGTAGGCGTCCGATTTCTTCATCTACCGCAACCTCGCAGAAGTGAGCACCCCAGGACTGAAAAGCCCATTTCTTCCCTTCATCACCAGGGGCAGAGGAAGCTGTCGCCTCAAATGCGGCACGTCCAGATTGACGCAAGGCGGCACAGGCATCTGATGCAGTGGTACAGTTGGCGGCTTTGAGTACATCCTGACAGGCTTTCATTACGGCTGGAGTCAGGGAGGCAGTCATCATGGAACCCCCAGCTAGTCCACCATCCGGGAGTAGCGAGTCGCCCATCTCTACCCGCACATTTTCTACAGGGACTCCTAGTGCCTCTGCTGCCGTAACTGCAACCACTGTATAGGCACCCGTTCCCATGTCATTTCCAGCGGTGAGGACATGGACTTTCCCATCTGGCAATAGCCGCACCTTGGCGGACGCGGCACTTCGCAAACCAGGGAATGTTGCCGCCGCCATGCCCCAACCAATGAGTTTACCGTCGCGGGTTAGCGCACGAGTTTCCATTTTCCGGTCTTTCCAGCCGAACTTTTCTGCACCCACCTTCAGGCAATCGGCAAAATGCTTGGCGGAGAATGGTAACCCCTTCTTCTGGTGCTCCTTAGTCTCGTTTTTCAGGCGCAGTTCTACCGGGTCTAATTTCAACGCCCAAGCGAGTTCATCCATTGCAGATTCTAGCGCCCACATCCCCGGATTTTCCCCTGGTGCTCGCATGAAGGTTGGGGTGCCGACGTTCATCACGGCGAGTTCCTGGTTTAGCCGCAGGTTGGGGGCAACGTACATCGCTGGTGTGATGCCTGTACAAGGTTCGGTGAACGCTTCTACGGGTGATGTGCAGGATTTCGCATCGTGAGCGATCGCATTCAGCATACCATCTGCATTGGCCGCCAAACGAATCGTTTGCTCGGTTTCAGAGCGATGTCCGGCGTTGGCAGTCATCTGTCGTCGGTGGAGGACGACTTTGAGAGGACGCTGGAGTTGACGTGCCGCCGCTGCACAAAGAATGCCGTGAGGCCAGGGGAAGGCTTTAGAACCGAAACCACCACCGAGGAATGGCGTAACAATGCGTACCTTTTCCGTAGGAAGACCGAATAGTTCAGCGTAGGTACGCTGACAGCCCATTACCCACTGTGAAGGTTCGTAAACGGTAAGGGAGTCCTGCCCTTGCCATTGGGCAATAGTGGCATGAGGTTCCATCGCCGCGTGTAGTTCGGTGGAAGTCGTGTAAGTCGCCTCAATCTTCGTGGCTGCGTTTGCCATCCCTGCCGCAAATTGCCCCTTCTCGAACTTAAACTCTTCACCCATCTGGGGCGGAGCTTCTTTGAACGTTGCGTTCTTCGCTTCGACTACTGGCTTTTGCGTCTCGTATTCTACTTTAACCAGATGTGCGGCATGGCGCGATCGCTCCAACGTATCTGCCACTACTAAACCGATAATTTGCCCACCATAATGAACTTTATCATCTGACAATGGCAGACGAGCCTCGTAGATTTTGGAGGTCATGAAATTATTGGCGGGGGTGAACACCTTGGGGGCATTCTTATGGGTGAAAACGGCAATTACCCCCGGTGCCTTTTCTGCTGCGCTGGTGTCAATAGATTTAATGCGTCCGTTAGCAATCGTCGCCGTAACTAGATACCCGTGAACCAGTCCCGGAATTTGGTGTTCTGCCGCATAGGTTGCCGTACCTGTGACCTTAGCTCGTCCATCTTTGCGGTTAACGGCAGTACCAATCACCTTGTTCATATTACACCGCCTCCTTTGGCTGATACTGTGAGCGATCGCTTAATGGCCCGTTTAGCTAATTCGACTTTGAAGCTATTGTGAGTCAGGGGTTTAGCTCCCTGTAGAGCAATTTCTGCCGCCTGCTGGAATGTTTCGGCGTTGGCAGGTTTGCCAATGAGAAACTTCTCTGCTTCAGTAGGACGCCAAGGCTTGTGTGCAACGCCCCCCATTGCAATGCGTGCATCTTTAATCTGCTCACCAACCACATCAATCGCAGCCGCAACTGAAATCAACGCAAAAGCATAGGAAGCCCTATCCCGCAACTTGAGATACACACCCGACTTGGCAAACGGCACAGGTGGCACCACAACAGCCGTAATTAGTTCCCCTGGTTCCAAGTTGGCGTCTAGTTGAGGTGTGTTACCCGGTAGACGGTGGAATTCTGTAAACGGGATTTGCCGCTTACCCTTTGGCCCTTCTACTTCAACGATGGCATCCAAAGCCGCCAGAGGAACGCACATATCCGAGGGATGAACGGCTAAACATTGGTCGCTAGCTCCAAATATCGCGTGCATTCGGTTAATCCCCGTTGCCGCAGGACAGCCACTTCCCAGTTCCCGCTTGTTGCAGGGGAAAGCTGTATCGTAATAGTAGGGACAACGTGTGCGTTGCAAGAGATTACCGCCAACGCTAGCGACATTGCGAATTTGCTGAGACGCACCGGAGAGAATTGCACGGGATAGCATCGGATAGTTGCGTCGGACATCGGGATAGTCCGCAACTGCTGTATTGCTTACCAATGCACCAATGCGTAAACCTCCTCCAGCTATTGGCTCAATGCGCTGCATCTGGAGCCGGGAAATGTCGATGAGTTGCGATGGCTCATCTAGAAAGACTTTCATGCGATCGACTAAGTTCGTGCCACCCGCGATAAACATGGCATCCTTGTCACTAGACGCCCGTTGCACCGCATCTTTGACCGAAGTAGCACGGATGTAGGAAAATTTATTCATGCTGACCTCTCCTGTGGTTCAGTTACCATCATGGTTGCAGCAGCAGAGGGAGGCGTTTGTCCAGCAGCTTGCTGTACGGCGGCAACAATACCGTTGTAAGCACTGCATCGACAGAGATTTCCACTCAACCGCTCTTTGATTTCAGCCTCAGACAGTTCAGCCAGTTGAGGAGGACTATTTAGATCTGAGGTAACCGCGCTGGCACAACCTCGTTTAACTTCATCGATGAGAGCAACTGAGGCGCAAATCTGTCCCGGTGTGCAATAGCCGCACTGAAAGCCATCGTTGTCAATAAATGCTGCTTGTACGGGATGGAGAACATCACCTTTCGCGAGTCCTTCAACGGTGACGATTTGCTTACCTTCCTGCATCACAGCCAGGGAAAGACAGGAGTATACCCGTTGTCCATCAATGAGAACAGTACAAGCTCCACACTGACCATGATCGCAGCCTTTTTTACTGCCTGTGAGTTCTAGACGTTCCCGTAGAGCATCAAGGAGCGTTACCCGTGGTTCAATAGTAAGCGATCGCGCCTCACCATTAACCATGAGCGTGATGGCCATTTCGCCTTCAGAAGCTTGCATAGAGCGTTCTTCCTTTGCTGCGGTTGCTTGATTGAGCAATGTGGGAGCAGCTATTGCTGTCCCTGCTGCGGTTAGCGCCTGTCCCAAAAAATTGCGCCGAGATGTTCGTTTCGGCTTTCCTTCCTGGTGTTCCATTGATTGCACCTCTCATTTGTGTCCAATTTACTCCCCCATGAGTACCCTGCCAGGGTGGGCAGGCATGGGGCAGTACCCCTACGAAAAATCGTCCTTTCGCTGTTACTGTACCGGCACTCTAGAACATTGCAAGAGCTGACGACAAGAATTGCGTATACGATAACTTGATTTTGAAGGATACAGCTTTACTTTTGAACTCCATTCAAGTGGCTCTGAACTCGGTTAATCAGGCTTTGATTTTCCCTTTCTCCCTTCCCCTTTCCCCTTTTCCCTAAAGAAACGCAGTTTCGTCACCCTCCCTTGTCGAAGAATCCGTCGTTAAGAAGTTCGGTTGCACCCACTTGGCTGCCAGAAAGAATTGAGTAAATTAATTTATAGAAACACGAACAACCTTACACACACTGTTTAAAACCATGAACGATTTATCTAACCGAGTTCCAGATTTTTTTGGCAGCGAAGGTGGTAATATGCTCTGGCAATATGTCCAATCTCTAAACCCAGAAACAGTTGCCCAACTCTCTAAACCTTCCCAATCAGCCGTTCAGGTGATGGAACGCAATATTGTGGGAATGCTAGGAGGCTTACCGAACGAACATTTTGATGTGACAATTACTACCAATCGCGAAAATCTTGGTCGGCTACTGGCTTCTGCAATGGTGAGTGGTTATTTCCTACATAATGCAGAACAGCGCTTGGCGTTTGAGCAGTCTTTGCACATGGTCTCAGAAGCGAATTCAAGCGACAGCGAGCACTAAGGAATTATGAATTCTCAACGTGATGAATGATGAAAATAAGTTGGTTTGAACCTCAATGCTTTCTACAAGAGGTAATTGTACTCTTAAATCCGTTTAGGTAATCATCATAAAAACTCTTTCTTCGCTAGGAATGTTTCTTCTGATGATGAATATTCAAACGGAATCGATATGAGTTTCTCAACTCCTTTCATCATTCATAATTTCTAACTCATCATTTTTCCCCTCTAGCCAAGAGTGCATTTCTCGCGCTTCCGCTAACATCCCCAAATTCTCAAAACCGACTTTTGCTGCTGTCGCCCAACGTTGGAATTCAGAAAAATTTCCTCTCATCTTTTCTAAATGTGCCCAAGAGCGCTGGTGAAATGCAATTGAACGTTTATCTTGTCTTTGCTGTGCGATCGGCCAACTCTGCGCTAACAGTTGTTCGGCTGCTTCATAGTTGCGTTCTCCCTCCAAGGCAATATCTGCTAACCAATTGAGGCAGTAAACTTCCACTTGTTGCCACTGGGCAACTCTCGCTTGTTTGAGAGCCGATGAATAGCCAGTTTTAGCTTGTTGATAATTTCCTGTTCTAAACCAAACTTCCGCTTCAAAGTAATCAATCCGAATCTTTTGGCAAAGGCGTTTTGGTTCTTCTATTTCAGCGTGTTGTAGTACATCTTTCCACTGCATTAACAATTGGTGAACACGCTGAAAGTTTCGCTGATGAATAGATAGAACCACGCGTTCGTAGATCAACTCTAATTGTAAGCTCAGGTCTTCACTTTCATGCAGATTTGACAGTTGTTCTTCAAACAGAGCGTCCACTTCTGCTAACTGCTCCGGTTTACCCATTACCATTAAGGTTAATGTCCAGCCCTTATCACCAAGCACCTCTACCATCAGGCTCTTATCTTGACGTTCTCTTGCTTGTTGGAGCAACCAATCGATCCAAAGCAAACGCTCGTACCAATACCCACGGATATAGGTATACCCTTTGACGTGCTGCCAAAATGCTTTCACCTGTTCATATCGGTTTTGGTGAATGCACCAATCAATAACCGCTTGCAGATTTTCCCACTCTTGATCTAAGTCTTGGTAGTCGTGCCACTGCCTCCAATCCTGCTGTTTGTAAGGTTGAGAAAATTGAAAATACCAGTTCACCCAGCGTTCTCGTACCTCTTGCTCAAACTCTGAGTAAGTGTGAAGTTCAGCTAAAGCATATTCTCGACTTAAAGGGTGCATATCGTACCGTTCTCCATGTTGTACGATTAAGCGGAGCCTGTATAACTGATCTAAAGCGTCGAGGGATTGGGAAATTGGATCGATTCTGGGATTGAGCTTAGCTTCTGAAAAAGCAATTTGCGCGATCGCATTTTGTGATGCTGATTTAACAAACAGCGCCAGTGCCATCAGCACACGATGAACGATCTGCCCTCTTAAGTGTTGCACAGAATCTTCAAAACAATATTGGGCAAGGTCGCTGGTTGCCTTGTCTAATCGAGTTTTCAACACATTGCTCGAAAAGCCATAGACTGACAATTGCCCGATCGCATATACAATTCCCAACGGTAATCCACTCGTTCTCTCATAGATAGCTTGAGACTGTTCGGGTTTGAGCTGTATTTGTTGTTGTTCGGCTTGGTGTGCAATCAGTCGCTCCGCCTGAGCTTGGGGCAAACACTCTAAATAGATCGAATTCCCCACACCATCTCGCACACGGCTGGTGATGACTACTTTTACAGTTGGCGGAAGTTCGTAGAGGCAGGAAAGGACACTACTGCCATCATCAAGTGTTTCCAAATTATCAATAATGAGCAGGGTATGCAGGTGAGCCAATAGGCTTTTGATAAGTTCTAGCTGCTCTTCAACATCTGCGGGAATAGCGTCTGGATATTTTAAGGTGCGGAAAATGATTCTAAAAATATCATTCAACTTGCGATCGCGCCATTGTCGTGGCACAATTTGATGCCCGATTAGCTGCTGTTGTTTGGCTGAGGTAAAGATGATGGCATCGAAGGTGGGAGCGACAGGAGTGGTAAAAATCCCTTGATTCCCTTGCAAGCAGTGGTAAGCAGCTTCCAACACTAAAGCTGTTTTTCCCGCACCACCGATCCCTTCAACACTAATTCGAGAGGCTCTAGCATCCTGAGAAAGTAGCTCCAGCAGCTTTGCCATCTCTTGTTCTCGACCAATCAAGGCAGTATGATACCGAGTTGGTAAGTTGTGGTAAGGACGAGAGTTGATCGAAGTTAGTGAGGGTTGGTTGTCATAGGATTCGGATAACGCAGACTTAACCCTGCCATTTCCTTGTCGGAGTAAAGAAGAGTTCGACTCTCCTGTTGGAGCAAGGGAAGTTATCGAGGTGTTAGGGGAGTAGTCAACCGAACCCGATTGAAGGACATTGGAAGTATGCGTCCCATTCCTCTCAAAGTTCTCAACTTCACTGGGTTCAACAATCTCTTGCCAATTGAGTCCCAAAACTTGGCAGTAGGCTTTAAAAGCACGTCTATTAACTTTATGTAATTTTCCTTGTGCTGCAAATCGACTCCAAGTGCCATGTGAGATATGCTGAACAAAGACTTCTCCTGACTCGATGAATTGTTCAATCTTCTCCACCAAAGAACCTTGTCTCGACTTGGCAATTTTTGCCCTAATGTCATTAATGGTTGTGGATTTATCAACCCGGAAGAGCTGGTGGAAATTTTTCAGCCATCTTGTGTCATTGACATCCCATTCATTTTCCGCCGCATATTGCTTAATTAGGAATAGGCTAGCTTCCTTGAGAGGGGTATTGTCCTCTGCTTTGATCATCCATCCCTTTTTTTCCCTAGCTTGCTGAATTCTCGCTTGTCCCGCAAGAGAAGCTCTAAAAGTTGGTATGCACATTGGATTAAGTTTGTCAAGCTCAGTAAAGATCGGCTTGCTTTTGATCTTAGATGATCGTGCATGAATTTTTTTAATCGGGCATTGTATGAGTGTGGGAAACCTAATCCTCTGTTTTAATTGCTCCTAAACTTTTGTCTCTCCCTGAAGGGGGAGACAAAATCCTTTCCTCTAGAGGATTTGAGATTTTACCGACTCTTGTTTGTCAAATCAGAGTGCAAGACATCCTGAACTCAGTCAGTTCTTGGGGGAGTGTAGTGTGAAATTTATTAGTGATTTGATTAGTGATTGGGCGATTCTGAATGACGCCAAGCCAAAACAGCTAACGCGAATTTTGTCCGTGTTTCATCCCCTTGATGAGGAAGAAATTAAGCGAGCTTGTATATTGTTGGAAAGCTACCATGCTGTTTATCGCCGCGATCGACTCGCTCAACGTCGAAACCAGCTAGCCAAAGGGCAACCTTGTTCGCAACCTACCGCGACTCAATTGCATGAAATTGCTCAACGGGTGAAAGCTGAAGCTGGCTTAAAGCTAGAGACTGAAGAAATCGAGACTCAGCTACGCCATTTGGCTAATCGTCTACGTCAGTATCGCGTTTATGTTAGGGCAATCTCAGGCGCAATGGCAACTGGAGATGAATCCAGTTATTTCCTGAGATCCAATCAGCCTGAACGCTATGCACAGCGCGATCGCATTTTGCCGGATGATTCAGAAAATAATGGACACATCCATTTTTGCAAATGTACCCCATTTAGAGTAGCGCTTTAGTAACTCTAGAGGTAGGGTCAGTTTTGCTCCTTGATACTTCTTCCTTAATATGCCTTTAAAAAATTCAAGCCACGCCTTCCGGCGTGGAGCTCATAATTGGTTGATAAATTTTGGGTTATCTCCTAACGTTGCTCAGGATCGCCATAGCCAATTACAGCAATTTTGTGTCGATAGACTAGTTCACCTCCATACCAACCGGAAATACCGAGAACTGTAGCAACGATCACTGAGATGATGAGTCCCGTGAACAAGATATTGTCAACCGGATCGCCCAGTCTTAGCCCTAAGTTGATTGCAGTGAGTACGAGTGCTGTGACATTTGCATACATATGTGCCCAACCTGCCGTATGCTTCCGGACTCTACCAATTCTGAGGAAATCCAGAAAACCCGTGAGGGCAGCTAGGATACCTGTGACTAATCCCGCTATAATTAGCCATACGGAAGCGCGTGCCCAAAACAAATCGCCAGTTAGCCAATAGCCGATATCCGTTGCTGGTGCTGCTACCAGAAAAGCAATGGGTAATGTAACGATAACCGGATGGATAGGATGTCCTGCGATCGCTACTGTACTGGGTACACCCGTATCTCGATAGTCCGCCTCTTCACTTTCAATTAGCGGTGGCATATTGGGAGTTTGCGTCATATTCGTCTCGCTTAATTGTTAGGATTTCTATAGTTCAAACTAAGTAGATGGAGATAAATAAACCTAAGCAACTTGTAGGGTGGGCTTTGCCCATGATTCTCTTTTCAACAAGAGGGCTACAGGATTGAAGGTAGGTAATTCCCACCCTGCGCTTAAAAATTTCCACCTACTCAACCGGATAATCTCCTACAGGAATTCTGCAATTAATAAATTGGTGCAACGTCCACCCAAAGAGAGATTTAGCAATTGGTAATTTCAGAAATCACTCAGTTAAATCCTGCCTTGTTAGAGAGAAGGGAATTTTGCAACATTAGCAGCAGCTTGCAGTGTTAATAATCCCTCTGATACTTCAAGCTGATGAATACACAGTGATATCCCTTGCATCTCAAAGTTGCGTAAATTTAAAATAGTCTTGGCTTTTTCCAACAAAATACTTGTAAGCTCTGGTGAAAGTTCTTTTCCTTCTAAATACTGAACATCTTTCAGAATGACAGTTCGTCCATCATCACTGATACAAGGTATTGTCATAAAGGAAACCTGCTGGCTCTCACCCGTTTGTTGCAATAGAATATCGGCATCTATTTCCACTGTGCCATTCGCGAGAAGTTGGCAATTAACTCGTTCAATCCCCATTTTCATCACCCTGCCATTGGCTTGAATATTCAGATCACGCATTTGGTTTGCGAGCAGTGAGGAACTGAAAGCGTAGTTAATATCTTCTTGAGTTACAACGATACGAGCTGTGCCTTCAATCGGCTTAGTCAGTTCAATATTCCCCATCAATGCTTTCATGGGACAGACAGCAATATCATTAATTTTGAGTTCCATTTCCTGCATCCGCAGGCTTTCTCGCATAACAAGTCCTTTGCCGTCAATCGCCAGCCATTCTAGCTCACCCTGAGCTAACTTACCTGCATCAGTTTTAACGAAAATTTTTAATTGTTCTGCTTCATTTAATTGGTTGGACAGAGCCATCTGCGCCATTTTGGCTAGCGCCTGTTCTCCTAAATTATCGATTCCTGTTATCCCGGTGATCACGGCTGAGACTCCTTCCTAATACGTGTTTTATGGTAAGTTTCTAAAGAAATGGTCAGTAAAGTAACAGCGCTCTGTCCTCTGGCAGCAGAAAGCACAGGAGTAAGGGAAGAGGAAGTTGTAGAAGTTTCCTCTTCCCCCCAGTTAGGACTCAGGGAATTTCTCGACGTGAGCTGTAGATTCAAGCGTTAATCTGCCTTGTTTCACATCTAAACCTTTGAGGCGTAGTGACATTCCTTCGAGTTCAAAGTTGCGTAAGTCTAATAGTTCACCAGCTCGATCTAATAGTGCAGCCGTGAGTTCTGGCGATAACTCTTGACCCTCGCTATACTGAACATTTTCTAAGACTATTCGTTCTCCACTAGGGCTCATGCGAGGAACAGTTGTGAAGGAGACTTGTTGAGTTTCTCCTGTTTGTTTTAGCTGAATTTCAGCAGTGAGGGCAATCTTTCCTTCACCGGGTAAACCAAACTGCACTCGATGCGTGTCAATAGTCATTGGTTGACCATCGATATTAATGTCTAAATTTTGCAGTTTGTCATGAATATATGCAGAGTTAAAGGCACGTTCTACATCTTGTTCAGTGAGAACAACATGAGCGTTCGCATCTGTTGGACGAGTCAGTTCAATTTTCCCAAAAGCTGCGCTTAAGGGATTGATTCCAATGTTACCGATTTGAACGTCTAGTTCCTCCGTGCGGAGGTCTTTCTGCATCACCAGACCTTCGCCTTCAATCTCGACTGATTCTAATTGTCCTTGCATAAGTTTACCTGGATCGGTGCGGATATCAACTTCCAGCTTTTCTACTTCATCAAGTTGTGTTGATAGTCCAATCTCTGCTGCTTTGCTTAATGCCTGTTCCCCAAGGTCTGGCTTACCTAGTGCCACAATCCGATCTCCTTATGTTTTCCTGATGCCTCAATCTATGCGATCGCTCTCGGTCAGTGAATCTGCCAGATGACATAAGGATTATCACAAACCCACTATGTACTAAGAAGGAATCCGATAGGCGTAAGCATTAAGCCATAGGGTTACTTTGTCTTTTTCTACCCTCACTTTCTCCAAGGAAATCGAAGCATTTTCAGATTCAAAGTAGCGCTGATGTAAGAGTTCATTACTCTTCACTAACAAGGCAGTGGTTAGTTCTAAGGGCAAGTCCTTCCCTTGTTGGTAATTTCCCTCTTCTAGAGCTATGTATTGCCCGTCTGCTCTACTCTTCAAACCCACGCTAAAAGCAGCTAATTGAGTGTTGCCAGCCAGATGTACCAGCATCTCTCCTTGGAGTACCAGTTTTCCATTGCCGGGTAAACAACACTCCGCCTGCTGCAAGTCTATACTCATCACTTGATTGTTCACAGGAATTTCTAGCTGTCGCAGTTGCTGGCTGAGAATATTGGAGTTCAATGCTCGATTGAGATCGGCTGTTGTAAGAACAACACGAACTGAAATGTTGGTGGGATGGGTCAGTTCCACTTTGCCCAGAACTGCACTGATCAGATTAATAGCAATGCTACCTGTTTGCAGTTCCAATTCTTCTAGACGGAGGTCTTGTGAAGTGACCAGACCTTCCCCTTTCAAGGTGATAGATTCAGCTTCTCCTTGAACCAACTTCAACAAATCGCCCTGGATGTCGATATCTATGTTTTCAGCATCATCGAGTTGACTAGACAGTCCTATTTCGGCTGCCCTATTGAGTACCTGTTCTCCAATTCCTAAATTTTCTTCTTGGGTCACAAAAACGGTATCCTGCAATGCGGTTTCTAGTTGCTCTTGGCGAATTAAGTGCCTTATAGCAGTCAACTTCTTTAATGTTAGGGTTTATTAAGGTCTGTTCCAATAAAGTTGCTACTGATTATTAGTTGTTATTAGTGGGTTGATGCTCAGGAGCTAGCTATCTAGATATAAAGATAAGTTTTATATCTTATAGCATTAACCCACTACCGACAACGCTAAATATAACTAAGGATTTTTTAAAATTAGTACAACGAATTATCGATACTAGCTTAAGCAAGAAAATAAAAAAGTCAATCTATCTAAAGTTTTAATCTTTAGCAGTGGCAAGTACAGCGTTAAACAGACAAAAAGCTGTCAATACAAATATTGCGGCTTATTTCAGTTAATTTAGTTACTAATCCGTCAATAGAAAGAGGAATCAAATTGAGCGCTGCGACAAACTGAAAGAGTTGAAATTTTAAACATCCTTAAATAGAGAGAACAAGAAATGCCGGTAACACTGAATGATGCTAAACGCACTGCGATCGCTCAAGAATTAGCAGATATGAAGGCGATGCAAGATCTGATCATCTCCTTCGATCAACAACTGATCCAAGCTTGTACCGATCAAGATATTCGTCGCCGTCTACAGGAAATGCTGGACGATGATCAGAAGAATAGAGGTGTTATTGAAACCGTTATGGTTCAATACGGTGTCAAGGCAGAACCTCATTCCACAACTCAGAAGATTATTGAGCAGGGTCAGAACATGATGAATGACTCTTCACTCTCTGTCTATGAGAAGACTGCTCAGCATGAACTGCTCAAGCATGCACAAGTTGGAAGAGGACTCATCATTCACAAGTGTGCCCAAGTTGTTGGTGCTGACGTAGAAGCTGCGATTGGTCCCTTAAATGCTGTTAACTTTGAAAACCGCGCTCATCAAGAGCAACTCAAAGGAATTTTAGAAATTCTAGGGACTCGCGAACTGACTGGACAAGAGCCAGATCAAGGTTTGTGGGGACGGGTGCAAGACGCTGTTGCTGCTTTGTCTGGTGTCGTAGGTAGTGCTGTTACCCAAGCCTCTGGGATGTCGGATATGACCATCGGTCAAATCCTCCGCATGGATCATAGCAAGGCTAGAACCCTATTCATGGAAATTCAAAATTCCAACGATCCTCAAAAAATCCAAGAGTACTTCGGTCAACTTTACAAAGATTTAATGGCACACGCCAAAGCCGAAGAACAAGTGGTTTATCCCGCAGTGCGCTCCTACTATCAAAACACGCAAGACTTGTACAACGAGCAAGCTGAACAAGCACGGATGCTTGACGAACTCAAGGCTATGTCCCCCTCTTCCCCTCAGTTCAAAGAGCGGATTAAGCAGTTAATGGATGCTACCAACCATCACATTAACCAAGAAGAGAATGAAATGTTAGCCCGACTCGACTCTAACTTCAGCAGCGAACAACAGCAGCAAATGGCAACTGAGTTCAAATCTGCTAAGAGCAAACTGCAAGACCAAATGGCATCTTCTAAGTAAGAGTTTGCAAGCTTTAAGCCCTCAATCGATAAATAGCTAAAAACCCTTAGCTGACATAAATCCCACCACTCACCTCAAAGGTGGTGGGCTTTTGACTGCAACTTCGTATCAGTCGTTAAGCTGACGATGGGGAGAAGCTTACTTTTCACGGCATCTTTACTGACTGCGGGGGTAAAGGGTAAAGGTTAAAGGGTAAAGGGAGAAGGGCACAGTCGAGCCTTGGAGCCTTGTTTCCACCAAAGTGAAAGTATTCAACCGGACATAAGATCAATCCCCCCGCAACGGCGGCAAGCAAGAAAAAATTAAGTCGGCAAATTTCTGCATAAGTCCTCGGCTCTTAGAGATACAGAGAAGTAACAAGGTTAAACGAGGGCTTTTTCTATGCAGATTAAGTATGTTGGACTAACGGCGTTAGTTACACTCTTGGCTGGTGTCTCGACTCCAGTTTCAGCTCTAACCCTTAAAGAGTATAGCCCTGAAGTTCGCCAGACTCACCCGGAACTGCTGACACTATCAGGGAATCAACTAGCACAAAGTCAGCCAGATGAGCTTAATCAGCGGATTGAGCAGGGGACTTCTTTGTTGAATGAGGAGAATTATTCAGAAGCGCTGAAAGTTTTTGAACAGGCAGTTCGCATCAATTCTAATAGTGCTGAAGCTTGGAAGGGTCAAGGACTGGCGTTTTATGGGTTGGAGCGGTATTCAGAAGCAATTGCTGCTTATCGTAAGGCACTGGCACTCGATCCCAAAGCCGTTAATGTTTGGGTCGAACTGGGGAATGCTCTGGATGATAGCGGGAAGCCAGAAGCAGCTTTAGAGGCTTACGACCAAGCGCTGCGCCTAGACTCTAACAGTGCAAATGCTTGGTACAATCGGGGGGTAACGTTGGGGCGGCTGAAACGCTATGAGGAAGCGGTTGCTGCCTATGATCAGGCCGTTGCGATTGTCCCAGACGCTGAAAATGCTTGGTACAATCGCGGAATTGATTTGTCTGATTTGGGACGCTACGAAGAAGCGATCGCATCTTATGAGCAGGCGCTTCGCATTAATCCTGACAATGGTAACGCTTGGTTAAACCGAGGGAATTGCTGGTTTCGCCTGAAGCAGTATGAGGAAGCGATCGCATCTTATGACAAAGCGCTTGCGATCAAGAAAAACAACGAATTGGCTTGGTACAACCGGGGAATTGCACTGGTGAATATGGAACGGTATGAGGATGCGATCGCATCTTTTAATGAAGTGCTGCGAATCAACCCCAATAATGCTGAAGCCAAAGAAAACCGCGATATCTTGCAGCAACAGATTGGGAAACGCTCACAGCCTGAAGTCGTTTGATTGCCACGGGTAATATGCGCTTTGATAAAAAAGTTTAGACCTTTATGGCGACAGTCTTGATCAAAGCATCAGCCTTAGGGCGGATTCTTCTGAGAGAATAACTTAGGTTGAATAGAAAAGACCGTGTATGCATACGGATGGCTTTTGATGAAGCGCGACGCTACAGGTAAGTTTGTTAGCAGTTGGAACTCAGAGACAAAACAACGAGTTAGCGTATCTCTGACGAGTACAGCATGGCGATCGCTCAATCAAGAGGCTCACAGGCGAGGAATTTCTCGTTCTGAAGTCATTGAACGCTTTGCCCGCACTCTGGAAGGCGAACAGTTTCTTGATGCTCAAAAAAAAGAGGCGGATGCTCAAATTAATTGGCTACAACAGCAGATTCTTGAGCAGCAGCAAGCGCTCATAGCCTTGCAGCATCAAAAACAGGAATTAGAAGCGCTCTTAGAAAATGCTCCGGATGCGATCGCACGATTCGATTCGCAAATTCGTTATCTGTATGTCAATCGGGTTGTCGAACAAGCCCTGGGGTTATCAAGAGATATCCTGCTGGGGAAGACAATGTGTGAAGTCATCCCAAACCCAATCTATTTATTTTGGGAAGAGCATTTACGCCAAGTCTTTGAGACTGCCCAGGAACAAGAGATTGAATTTGAGTTTGAAACATCGTTGGGGGTGCGCTTTTATCAGGCTCGATTGGTTCCAGAATTGAATGCTGATCGAACTGTGCAATCCGTTCCCTCTACAGCAGGGGTAGCTGTTTATTTTCGGGATATAACTGAGCGCAAGCAAGCGGAAGCAGAACGAGAACAATTGTTGCACGAGCTTGAAATTGAACGCGCCCAATTTGAAGCCGTTTTACGACAGATGCCTGCGGGAGTCATGATTGCCGATGCGGCATCCGGTAAGTTAGTTCTGGCGAACGAACAAAGCAAGCAAATTGTTGGGTATGGCTATGAACAATCGCTTGAGCTTGAGGAATATGCATCCATTATTCCATTTGAAGCCTTTTGCTTAGAGGGTCAGATCTATGCTCCTAATCAGTATCCACTGGTGCGATCGCTAAGAACAGGTGAGGTCGTTACTGACGAACAGATGGAAATTCATCGAGATGATGGTAGCCGCATTTTCATTACCGTCAACTCAGCACCGATTTTAGATCAGCAGGGGCAGATTGTTGCAGCCGTTGCTATCTTCCAAGACGTGAGCGAACGTAAACGTGTAGAACAAGCCTTACGGCAGAGTGAATTACAGCTACGAGGTTTATTTGATGCAAATCTCATTGGCATTATCATCGGTGATTTTCAAGGCAATATTTTAGAAGTCAACGACGCTTGGCTAGCAACTTTAGGCTACACACGGGAGGAAGTTTTATCGGGGAATGTCAACTTCCTTGAGATTACTCCACCGGAGTTGCGGCATTTAGATCAGCAAGCAATCGCACAGATGAAACAAGTGGGTCACCATGCGCCGTTTGAGAAAGAATACATTCGGAAAGATGGGACTCGTGTTCCCGTCTTGGTAGAAACCGCCTATCTGGGAGAACCCGATGATTTGGGAGTAGGATTTGTCATTGACTTAACAGAGCGCAAACGCCTGGAATCAGAACTGCGCCAGCAAGAGCAACAGTTCAAAATGGTGGCTGAAAATGCCCCGGATATTATTAGCCGAATTGATGCAGAGTTTCGCCACCTTTATGTCAGCCCTTCTATAGAACTGGCAACAGGGATTCCATCCGAGCAATTTGTGGGCAAAACTAATGCTGAGCTAGGAATGCCGGAAGAGATCTACAGCATCTGGTATGACAGTTTACAGCAAGTGTTTACCACGGGCTCCGAACGAACGATGGAATTTAAGTTTCCGACTCTCAAGGGTAGTCGATGGTATCAGTCGCGTCTCGTACCTGAATTTGCCAGTGATGGATCTGTGGAAACGGTACTGAATATTGCTCGTGATGTTACCGATTACAAACAAGTTGAACAGGCATTACGAGAGAGCGAAGAACGCCTGCGATTGGCGCTCAAGGCAGGCCAGACGGTAGTCTGGGATATGGATTTAACCACCAATCGAGTGGTGTGTTCTGCAAATGCGCTAGAGGTTTGGGGGCTTCAAGAAGGGACGGGAGAAGACTTTTTTGCACTCATTCATCCCGCAGATCGGCAAGGGATGATTCAAGCAGCCCAACGGGCAGTCACTGGAGAAGAACACTCCTACGCACAGGAATATCGGGTCATTAGTCCAGATGGCGTTTTGCACTGGCTCAACAGTCAGGGACGAGTCTATCTGGATGAGACGGGGCGAGGAGTTCGGATGATGGGCGTTTCGGTTGACATCACCCAACGCAAACAGATCGAAGCAGAGCGCGATCGCCTTTTACAACGAGAACAGGCTGCCCGACTCGAAGCAGAAACCGAACGGAAACGGTTGCATGACATCCTGATGCAATTGCCTGCCATGATTGGCATTGTCAAAGGCCCCGATCTTGTGTATGAATTTGCCAATCCAACGCTTCTGCAAGTGGCTGGGCGCACTCCAGACATGATCGGGAAATCAATGCGGGAGGTTTTCCCAGAACTAGAAGGGCAAATTTACTTTGACGCAGTCAAGCGCGTTTACCAGACAGGAGAACCGTTCGTTCGGCATGAGTCACCTGCTGACTGGGATCGGAACGGCGATGGTGTGTTGGAAGAAGCATTTTTCAACTTCATCTTTCCGGCTTGGCGAGATGCGGAGGGAACAATTCAAGGGGTATTGCTTTATGGTATTGAGGTGACAGCCCAGGTACAAGCTCGGCAACAGATTGACTCGCTGCTAGCAGAACTTCAGCACAAGGAGAGACAGCAGCAATTTCTGATTGAATTGAATGACGCAATTCGTGCTATTCAAGAGCCGACGGAAATTATGTGGCAAGTGGTTTGTGCCACAGGGAAACACTTCCAAGTCACTCGCTGTACCTATGGTGAAATTGATTCTACTGAGGAATACGTCATCGTCGATCGCGACTATTGCAATGGTGTAACTAGCGTGGTGGGTAAACATCACATGGATTCGTTTGGTCCTGAACTCATTGCTCAATTAAAGCAGGGCAAAACGATTGTCGTAGATGATGTTGATGTCGATCCTCGGACTGCCGGAGTGGGGGCGTCTGCCTTTAACGCAATTCAAACCAAATCTCTCATCTGTGTTCCCTTGGTGAAAGCGAGGCGATTTGTTGCCTTGTTTGTGTTGCATCATATCTCTAGTCGCCACTGGACGGAGGAAGAGGTGGTGCTGATGGAGCGAATTGCTCAAAAAACCTGGCTAGCTGTAGAGCGATCGCGCTCAGAAGAGGAATTGCGAGAAAGTGAAGCTCACCTGCAACTAGCGCTGAAGGTCGGACGCATGGGAACCTGGGACTGGGACATGCAGACTGATGCATTGCTTTGGTCAGAAGGACACTTCACCGTCCTGGGTCTACAACCGAATGAATGCGAACCTGGCTATGAAGTTTGGGCAAGTCGGGTTCATCCCGATGACTTAGCCGAAGCGGAAGCGAAATTTCAGCAAGCCATCGCTGACAAGAAGGAGTATCATCATGAATATCGCCTGCGGTGGTCAGATAACTCCCTTCACTGGGTCGAAGCGAGAGGACAGTTTATTTATGATGCTCAGGGAAACCCTAAGCACTCGATCGGAGTTGTCATTGATATCACAGAGCGCAAGCAAGCGGAACAGGAGCGAGAACAACTACTAGAGCGCGAACGCATTGCCCGTTCAGAGGCAGAAGCCGCACAGCACCAACTGGCAACTATTTTTGACACGTCTCCGGTTGGACTTGCCTTGTTGGATGACCAGCAGCGATTTATTGCCATCAACGAAGCATTAGCAGAAATTAATGGATTAATCCGCGAACAACACTTAGGATATTCCATTCCAGAACTTTTTGGTCAATCCGATCCCCAATTAGTTGAAGTCTTTGATCAGATCTACACCACAGGGAATCCCTTCATTTCACCGAACTTTGCAGTGAATGTTCCTGGGCGCAATGATCGCCGTCCCGGTTATTACAACGTTTACTATCTCCCAACCGTTAACTCAAATGGTCAGGTAGAAGGCGTTCTAGTCTATGTGGTAGATGTGACTGAGCGTGTCAGGTTAGAGCTTGCCCAACGCTTTCTGTCTGAGGCAAGCGCCGTCCTTGCATCCTCCCTCGATTATCAAACGACTCTAGAGCGAGTCGCGCAGCTTACAGTGCCGAAATTAGCGGACTGGTGTACGGTTCACATGATAGAAGAGAGGGGTGCGATCGAGCAGATTGCGGTTGCTCACATCGACCCTGCCAAATTGGAATGGGCCTATCAGATTAGAGACAAGTATCCATTGAATCCAGATGACCCTCGCGGTGCAGCATACACATTGCGAACGGGAGAATCTGATTTTGTGCCAGAGATTCCCGATGAACTGTTGGTACAGGTAGCGCGTGACTCAGAGCATTTAGAAATCCTGCGGCAGGTTGGATTTAGCTCTGTCATGACGGTGCCACTACGAACTCAAGCCCAAATTCTAGGGGTTATCTCCTTCATCTCAGCCGAATCTGAACGACAGTACACCCAGACAGATTTGCAACTGGCAGAGGAATTGGCGCGTCGGGCTTCTTTAGCGATCGACAATGCTCAATTGTACCGGGCGGCTCAACGCGATCGCACACAAGCAGAAGCCGCTAATCGGATTAAAGACGAATTTTTAGCCGTATTGTCCCACGAGTTGCGATCGCCCCTCAATCCGATTCTGGGCTGGACAAAAATGCTCCGAACTGGGCGACTCAATGCCACAAAAACCCAGCAAGCATTGGAAACCATCGAACGCAACGCCAAGCTACAAGCGCAATTAATTGAGGACTTGTTGGATGTTTCCCGCATTCTGCAAGGAAAAATGACGTTAAACGTTGCTACCGTGAATCTAGCGTCAACGATTGAGGGGGCACTGGAAACGGTACGACTGGCAGCCGAAGCTAAACACATTCACATCCAAACTACATTGAATCCAATTTCAGGAACAGTTGCAGGTGATGCGAATCGCCTACAACAGGTAGTCTGGAACCTCCTCTCTAATGCTGTGAAGTTCACCCCAAACGGAGGACGAATCGAGGTGCAACTAGAGCAAGTTGGCACCTATGCTCAGATTCAAGTCAAAGATACTGGAAAAGGTATCAGTCCAGACTTCTTACCTTATGTGTTTGACTACTTCCGTCAAGAAGATGGCACAACGACCCGAAAATTTGGCGGATTAGGATTAGGACTAGCGATCGTCCGCCATTTTACCGAACTGCATGGAGGAATTGTTCAAGCAGACAGCCCAGGACAGAATTTAGGGGCTACATTTACCATCCAGCTACCGTTAAATATCGTAGAGCCAGAACCCTCTCCTGATCACAGGCATCCAGAAAGTGCGACAGACTTAGCGGGTGTTCATGTCTTGGTTGTGGACGACGATGCAGATATGCGGGAGTTGGCTGCATTCACCTTAACGCAATCTGGCGCACAAGTTACAACAGCCGCTTCGGCTGCACAGGCGTTGACTCTTCTGAATCAATCGGTTCCCGATCTATTGTTATGCGACATTGGGATGCCAGAGATGGATGGTTATTCCCTGATTCGGCAAATTAGAAAGTGGTCACCTGAACAGGGAGGCACAATTCCTGCGATCGCACTAACTGCCTATGCCGGAGAAATCAATCAGCAGCAAGCCTTAGCTGCCGGATTTCAAATGCATATCTCGAAGCCTGTCGAACCTGAGGAATTGGTAAAAGCGATCGCCCGTTTGCTCAGATAAGCTGATGTGTATCTAAAATGCATAGTTGATTAATCGTTCTGGGGACTGAGATATCCATACTGTAAGGTCTTGCCCTACCCTTCTGCCTTCTGCCCTCTGCCCTCTACCTGTTGCTGTAAATACAGCTAACCATGTTCTCGATCTCTTGAACCAATGTTTCTGGGGCTACAGGTTTGGCGATGTGCCGTTGAAAACCTGCGGCAAGTGCCTGTTGTTGGTTGATTTCCCCGGCATAGGCAGTGAGGGCGATCGCTCGAATTTGTCTACCTCGATCGCATGGCATCGCTCGCACCTGCCGCATCAGCATGTAGCCATCCATCTCTGGCATCCCGATGTCACTGAGTAAGATATCTGGGGTTGATTGCACCAATACTTGCAGGGCTTCATCTGCGGATGCGGCGCAAATTACCGTTGCCCCAGCTTGCTCTAACACAAAACTGAGATACTCACGAGTATCTGCATCATCATCTACAACCAGGATAGAAAAGCCTGCAAGCGGTGAAGCGGCAAGCACATCGGTTGAAGAATTGGGACTCGGTTCGTTCTCTAATCCGGCAGCTTGCTTGAGCAGTGGTAGCCTAACTATAAAAGTTGCTCCCTGCCCTTCTCCCAGACTTTGGGCCCTCACCGTGCCGCCGTGTAATTCTGTCAGATGGCGGACAATTGCCAATCCTAGCCCTAATCCGCCAAATTTTCGGGTTGTGGCACTATCTGCCTGACGGAAATAGTCAAATACATACGGTAAAAAGTCGGGACTGATGCCCTTGCCTGTATCGCTGACGGTGATTTGGGCATGAGTTCCAACACGCTCCAAGCGAACCTCTACCTGTCCTCCTTCAGGCGTGAACTTCACTGCATTCGTTAACAGATTCCAGATAATTTGCTGGAGACGACCTGAATCCCCTGAAACCTTACCTATTGCTTCGTTAAGTGGTGTTTGAATTTGAATCGACTTGGCTTGTGCGGCTAGGCGCACTGTTTCCATTGCTGCCGCGATCGTAGTGGCTAAATCAACCGGAGCAATGTTGAGATTGAGTTTGCCTTGCAGAATGCGGGAGACATCGAGCAAATCTCCAATCAGTTGCGTTTGCAAGTTAGCATTGCGCTCGATCGTTTCAAGTGCTTGAGCCGTCTTTTGTTCATCCAGCTTGCGGGTGCGGAGCAGTTTTGCCCAACCCAGAATCGGATTAAGGGGCGATCGCAACTCATGGGACAACACGGCTAAAAACTCATCTTTGATGCGGTTTGCTGCTTCTGCTTGCTCACGGGCGGCTTGTTCGCGTACCAGTAGTCGTTCCCGTTCGGCTTCTGCCTGTTTGCGATCGGTGATATTGCGGCTGACGGTTGCCAAACCAATCGCCTGGTCGTTCTCGTCTCTGATGTAAAAAACATTGTAAATCATCCACAACGCTTCGCCAGTCTTGAAATGACGGAAACGAATTTCCACTTCCGCCCGTCCCTCGCGTAAAACGCTTGGGAAAAATTCATTGACGATAAAATCCTGGTCTTCTGGAAAGAAAAATTCCCTGACTGGAGTTTCGCTGTATTGCTGCACGTCATCTATCCCAACCATTTGCCTGCCTGCTGCATTAACATAAAACGGCACGAAATTCATATCGTACATTCCGATAAATTCCGAGCTGTTATCGGTCAGGGAAACAAATTTTCGGATTTCAAGTTCCGCTTGTTTGCGCTCGCTGATATCCAGAAGGGATACCAGCACACGGTCATAGGATTCTGAAGTGGATGGGAAAGCGATCGTCAACCAGACATGGAAGCGATCGCCTTGTAAGGTTCGCAGCTCAGTTTCTGCTGCAAAAAAGGGTTCTTCAGCAGCAATTGCTAGTAGTTCTCCAATAAACGCTTCCTGGGTTTCAGGGACAAAGATTTGGCGCAAACAAGTCAACAATTGAGCCTTGTCTTGTGTGCCAAACATTCGCAATGCTGCCTGATTCACATCCCGAAGCCGCACCTTATCCGCCGCTTGTTGCACAAATTCGGGATGCTCGGCAAAGTACTGGTGAAAATCGCGAACGCCTGCTACTTTGAGTTGGTCGATCGCGGCTTTGACTTGAGTGAAATCTTCTTCCCAAATGGCAACGCTCACCGCCTCAAAAATGTAGCGGTAACGCTGTTCTTGAGCTACCAACGCGGCTTCTGCCTGCTTGCGTTGGGTGATGTCCCAGGCAATACCGAGGCAACCCGGATTTCCCTGAGCATCGTGGGTTAAATTAGCCCAAATCTCCAAATCCACCATTCGACCATTTTTACACTGATGTCGGGCTTCCAATCCATCGAGCGATCGCCCACTCAACACCGTTTGAATGCTGGCAAGAAATTCTTGAGGTCGATGGGGAACGGTTGGCATAAACTGTCCAATCGCTTCCTCTGCACTCCAACCAAAGATCTGCTCTGCTGCGCGATTCCACAACCTTACAATTCCTTGTGAATTAAAGAAAGCAATGGCGACTGGACAGACATCAATCAGGGTTTGTAGCATCTTGTTGGTTCGCTCAAGTGTCTCCTGGGTCCGTTTGCGATCAGTAATCTCGGTCACAAGAATAGATACGCCCGTTGCCGAGGGATAGATGTGGTTCTCAAACCAACGCTGCCAGGGTGAGTAAAAGTACTCGAAATGAACAATTCTTTGCTCTGCCGCCGCACGATGCACTTCAGCGTAAAACTGAGTCCCAACCGTCTCCGGAAAGACCTCCCAGATACAGTTGCCTAGTAGGTTTTCTCTGGATATTCCTACGACTTCCACAACTCGGTCGCTGACGTAGGTGTAGCACCACTCGCGATCTAGGACAAAAAACTGGTCGTTGATACTCGCTAAGACGGTTTCGAGCTGTTCTTTTGCCGATTGCACTTTAATATATAACGCTCGCTCCCGACGGGCTGCTTCTTGCTGTGCTGCTTCTGCTTGTTTGCGTTCGGCTTCGCCGCGTTTACGTTCGCTTAAGTCCAGCACGAACCCAATAAGGGTCGTTTCTCCCGCCATAGCAGCGCCATGCAGGACGGGAACACGAGAACCATCTTTACGGATGTATTCTTTCTCAAAAGGGGTACAGGCTCCCGTAGTTGTGAGTTCTTGTACTGCTTGCTCACTCACCTCAAGGGATTCTGGTGGAGTCATTTCGCGCCAATGTACTCGACCAGCGTGTAACTCCTGCTGGGTGTAGCCAACCATTTGGAGAAAAATATCATTGGCTTCAAGGATGAGGCCATTCAAATCCGCCACAATTATCCCAATGATGTTAGACGCTGCCAAACGACTAAACCGTGCTTCGCTTTCCCGTAGGGCTTGGAGGTTTGCTTCGGCTCTTCGCTGCGCGACTCTTTGTGCTGCGTTCAGTGAATTGATCAGGATAGCTGCCATCACAAAAACGCTCAGTCGCGCTAGAGTTCCCAGATTGGGAATATCAAGCGAGTAAAGCGGCTCAACCAAGAAGTAGTTAATGGCCAGCGTAGACAAAGCCGTTGCCAGCAGCCCTGGCCCTAAGCCCCCATACCAGGCACTCACCATCACGGCGGCGAAAAAGGGTGGAGTCAGTGTGGGAGCGAGGTAGGGATTGAACAGAAGGTTTGTCCCTACTGCTAAGGCAACGGATAGCAACGCGACGGCATAGTGTAACAGTTGGGTCGGCAAAACCGCCCACCTTCCTCGCTTACCCTTGGAAATTTCTGAATTCGCCTCACTCATCGAACACTCGACTCCTCTGGTGGAAAGTACTGATTTAATAACTTGTGACTCCAATCCTGAAGGGTAACCTCAGGTGAATCCTTCAATCCTTGAGCAGGTTTCTAATTTGCTTTCTTCGCCAATGCCGAGGGCTGGATGTAACCGTTTTCCCAGCGATTCACGATGCAGTAAGTGACTCCCAATGTTGCTGCAAACTGCTCCTGAGTCAGGGTCGTTAACTGCCGGAGTTCACCAATGAGATAGCTAACTTCTGATTGCTTAAGCACGATCGCCTTTTGAAGCACGAGAGTTCGACGACGAATTGGACAAATTCAGGGAGTTTTTGCTATATCTGATTGTCTGCCAATAGGGGGATATACTTATCTATCTTGCAGAAGAGGTGAGGATACGCCGCCAGAGGCGTTGCTTTTGTCGTTGCGATCGCCTTCTTGTGTTGCAACAAAAGCTAGATAGCCGGAGGTTAAGACACATCGCCACCCGCATTGAGCTAGAGGGGTTGATGAGCGATATCCATCTTACTTGAACGTCCTGAATGGCGCTCTCTCTCCCCAAATCATCTGTCTTAAGGTGGATTCTTCTCAGGAATCAACTCAGCTTCAATGGAGAAGACCGTGTATGCATACGGATAGCGGTTGATGAAGCGCGATGCCACAGCTATGCCGGAGAAATCAACCAACAGCAAGCCTTAGCTGCCGGATTGGGGATGCATATCTCCAAGCCTGTCGAACCTGAGGAATTGGCAAAAGCGATCGCTCATTTGCTGAGATTTGGAATTGAGTTTTAGGGTCATTCTATCCCGATTCCCTCAGAATACCTGACAGAATAGGTAATACGAAGTTGCGTTCAAACATAGTAGTCGAAACAGACTCTCCAGACGCTCAGAAAATGAATGTTCTACGTATGAATGCAACTTGGTATAAATAGGCAGGACGAACCGCAATGGATGTCGATCGCACAAACTCCTTGAATCATCGAGAAGACGTTACTATAAATTTTCCTCAGGAGTTGTGTACGGACTGCCAGGCGATTGAAGCCCGATTTGCGGTGATCGTAAACCACATGGCTGAGGCATTCATTTCTATTAATTCAGAGTGGTACTGTACCTATGTCAACCGAAAAGCCGAAGAGCTTTTAAATAGGAAGCGACAAGACTTAATCGGCAAAACGATAGAGACAGTATTTTCGGTCGAGCCTACCTCTGAGCTATATCAGCATTGTCATCGAGCGATCGCACTTGCAACTGCGATCGAGTTTGAGCAACACTACCCCTCACTCAACAAGTGGTTAAGAATTCGCCTCATCAAGAGTGAAAATGGTTTACTCCTTTACTTCCAAGATACAACTGAAATATCTCAAGCCGATCAACAATTGAAAGCCGAAATCGCCAAGTGCCAACAGGTTGAAGCCACTCTTCAGAAAGAACAGGACTTTTTGAAAGCAATCCTAAACAGCGTTCAAGCTGGCATTGTGGCTTGCGATGCAGATGGCATATTGACTGTATTTAACCAAGCCGCTAAAGATTTTCATGGATTACCTCACCAGCCAGTCCCATCTGAGCGCTGGGCCCAATATTATGACTTGTATTTGCCCGATGGCAAAACACGCATGAATACAGAGGATATTCCCCTGTTCCGGGCATTGCAAGGACAGAACGTTCGTGATGTGGAAATGATGATTGTTCCGCAGCAGGGAACTGCCCGAACGCTGTTAGCAACTGGACAGGCGATTATTGCCCCAAACGGCGAAAAACAGGGTGCAGTTGTCGTCATGCACGACATTACAGAGCGCAAGCAAATCGAAGAAGAACGAGTACATCTGGTGCAAGAACAGGCAGCCTGTGCCACAGCCGAGAATTCTCAGCAACAATCAGCTTTTTTAGCGGAAGTGAGTGCTGTCCTTTCCTCATCGCTGGAGTATGAACAAATTCTCCAAAGCGTTGCCAAGCTGGCAGTTCCTTATTTTGCCGATTGGTGTAGTGTCGATCTCCTGAATGACGATCGCACGATCACTCGTGTTGCAGTAGCTCATTGTGATCCCCAAAAAGTGAAGTTTGGCTGGGAGTTGGCTCAACACTTTCCCAGACATCTCAATGATGGGTATGGCATTGCTAAAGTCATGCAAACAGGGCAGGTTGAAATTGCGATTGAGATTACAGACGAACAGTTAGTTTCCGCCGTGTCGAATACCGAATACCTGGAAATCATACGGGGAGTTGGGTTAAAGTCCTGCATCATTGCACCGCTACAGGCACGCGGGCGCGTGTTGGGCAGCATTACATTTGTATATACAGAATCCGATCGCCACTATCGCCTAAAAGACATTGCCCTAGCTGAAGATTTGGCTCGGCGGGCAGCGATCGCTATTGATAACGCTCGTCTCTATAATGAAACACAACAAGCGCAATTAGCCGCCGAGCTGGCAGCTAACCGGACGGCTCGATTGCTCATGGTGATGACGGCTCTATCTGAATCGCTAACCTCCGCTCAAATGGCTCAGGTGATTATTGATCAGGGAATGTCCGCACTGGGAGCAAGTTGTGGTTTGGTTGCTGTATTAAACCAAGATGCAAGTGAACTGGAGATTATTCAAGCGATCGGGTATGAGCATTTAGGAGACATTCGGCGCAGTTTTTCGATTCATGCACCCTTTCCTCTGGCGGAAGCCGTGCGAACTGGGCAACCTGTTTGGCTAGAAACGCTCGAAAACCGAATTGCCCGTTATCCTCATTTAGCCCAAGCGTATGCCAAGGTTGGTTCTCAAGCCTGGATTTCAGTGCCATTGTTGATTGAAGGACAAGCGGTTGGTGGACTGTCGCTCGGTTTTTCGACAATTCCCCAGCTGGGTGAGAGTGATCGCGCTTTCGTTTTGGCACTGGCACAGCAATCGGCGCAGTCGATCGACCGAGCACGACTTTACGAGTCAGAACAGCAAGCACGAGCACATGCAGAAGCAGCTAACCGCATTAAAGATGAGTTTTTAGCGGTTTTGTCGCACGAATTGCGAACTCCGTTGAATCCGATTTTAGGTTGGACTCGACTGCTGCAAAGGGGAAACCTAGATTCTGGCAAGACGGCAGCAGCTCTGGCAACGATTGAACGCAACGTCCAGCTACAAGTGCAACTGATTGAGGACTTACTTGATATTTCTCGTATTCTGCAAGGCAAGCTGAGTTTGAACCCTACTCCAATTCATTTGCCAACAACTGTTACAGCCGCGATCGAAACAATCCGTCTAGCCGCCGAAGCGAAGAACATTCAAATTCAAACTCAGCTAGAACCCACTGTGGGTGATGTGTTAGGAGATGCTACCCGATTGCAGCAGGTTGTCTGGAATCTGCTCACCAATGCTATTAAGTTTACGCCAGCCGGAGGTCGAGTGGAAGTGAAGCTATCATTGGCAGATGAGGAACCCGGAACTAATGACAAAGGACAAGCGATAAACGACAAACTAGCTCAAATCCAAGTCAGGGATACAGGAAAAGGGATTAAGCCAGAATTTATTCCCTATGTCTTTGATACGTTTCGACAAGCCGATAGCAGTATTACAAGAACATTTGGCGGGTTAGGGCTAGGATTAGCGATCGTGCGTCATCTCGTTGAGCTACATGGTGGAACAGTCAAAGCCGAAAGTTCTGGAGAAGGATGCGGAGCAATATTTACTGTCAGGCTGCCCTTGTTAGCTAGGAGCAAGGATGCGAATACTCACCAGAAGGACAATCAACTCCTCAATGCTTACACTTCACCCTTGGCTGGATTCTGTATCCTGGCAGTCGATGACGAAGTAGACAATTTAGAGTTGATTCAATTTATCTTGGAGCAAGCGGGAGCCACCGCAATCTGCGTATCTTCAGGAACGGCTGCGCTACAACAACTGAATGAATCTAAGCCAGATGTTTTGATTGCTGATATCGGGATGCCACATATTGATGGCTACACGCTGATTCGCCAAATCAGACAACTATCCCCAGAGCAGGGAGGACAAATTCCTGCGATCGCACTTAGCGCTTTTGCCGGAGAGATTAATCAGCAGCAAGCCTTAGCTGCCGGATTTGGGATGCATATCTCCAAGCCTGTCCAACCTGAGGAATTGGTAACAGCGATCGCCCATTTGCTGACAACAGTTTCTAGGTAGACCGAAAACTATCGAGTTCACTCGCCCTCAAAAATTTTAATATCGACCTTGAAAGAGGGGTCGCCCACGCCCAGCACGCCGAAACAGCCAGGCCGATCCGGCAAACAACGCGATAAAGAACCCATTTAGCCCTAGTATTTCTGCCGGCCCGCTCCACGGGAGACCCAAACCTGCGATCAGCGCGATCGCGGCGACCAAGGCCTGAGCAAGCGCCGTCGCGATCATCGCGCGTGCCATCCCATAGGGCTTGAGACGTGCGATGATGGCACCGATGATTCCGACAGCGAGTACCCCGAAATACATCAGGTTGGCGGGATCGCCGTCCTTCCCGATGATGCCAACGCCCAAACTCAGCCAGACAAGGATGAATGCTGCCGCGAGTGCAACGCCGATGGCGGATCGGTACGCGGTACTATTTATACGTGTTCGCATGAGCGTGTCTCCAATGTGATGCTAGGCTCCAGCTTGCAGTAGAAAGGTGAAATTGCTACGAATTCTTTGTCAAGCGACGAAGGAAGTCTTTAAATTGTTCTTCCATTTGCCCATAATTCCGTTAGCACTGCTCAGAAAAGCTAACTTAATTTTAGAGTCGTTGAAGTGGAGCTATCTCTTATCCAGAGCCCAAACGACCACCAAAACGTACAAACCCCCTCAGGCAATTCTGAGAGGGCTTTCGGTAGTTACCTAACGCTTTCATCCGGTTCGGAGTCGGGCTCGGGTTCGGGATCATCATCGGGTTCGGGATCTGGAGTAGGATCGAACTTTGTAGGGTTAAGGGTCAGCCAAAGCAAATCATTCATGATATGACCGCCTAGTTTTCGATTAAAGTTTTCGTTGTTTGAAATAGTAGGTAATGGCTCCACGTTCCAACTTATCTGTAATCGGTAGACTCAGATAACGTCCGCCATTTTGCCGTCTCTTGCTCGACGTAAGCGTTCTTCTCGGCTATTGTCTGAAGTGTATCTGTGCCTAGAGGTAGTCGCAGGGGTGGTTCGTCTGTGTTGACAATCTCCAAGATGGCTGGGGCGAGCTTAGTGGGATCTCCTGGCTGTTGGTAGTTAAGTCCAGCCGCCACGTCACGGATTTTCCCGACCGTCTGGGCATAATCAGGGATTTGCACGGCACTCGGACGTAGCGAACTGCGATCGAGAAAATTGGTGCGGAAGTATCCTGGCTCAACCACCGTCGCGTGAATCCCCAACGGGGCTAACTCGCCATGCAGCGCTTCAGTAATGCCTTCGACTGCAAACTTGGTCGAGCCATAGATGCCCCATCCTGGGGAGGAGCGATAGCCACCGATCGACGAGATATTAATGATGTGTCCAGAACGATGCTGACGCATACTGGGTAGCACAGCACGGGTGACATTCAGCAGCCCGAAGACATTGGTGCGATAAACGCTCTCAACCTCTTCGGCACTGCACTCTTCGATCGCTCCCAGCAAGCCGAATCCGGCATTGTTGACCAGCACGTCGATCTGTCCAAATTTTTCCAGACTTGTTGCGATCGCCGCTTTCACCTGAGCCTCGTCGGTTACATCCATGCTGAGTGTCAATACGTCTTTACTTGTCCCAAATTGTTGCAAATCAGCCTGATTGCGTGCGGTTGCAATTAATCTGTCACCCGCTGCCAAAACGGCTTTAGCAATTTCGGCTCCAAAGCCCCGTGAAGCACCTGTAATGAGCCATGTTTTCTGAGTCATCATTTATCTCCTTAGGATTAGTTAGGGATGGTTAAAGAATTGTGAGGGGTCTGCACTTGCTGCCTATCCTGGCTACATTTCATTGAATGAGTAGCAGTATTTTTGTCCAATCCTCGAATTGATCCAGTTATCAAAGCAAGTTTTGTTGTGTCTTGCTCATTGCCTTATCCTTTCATTTCTTCTGGGAATGAGTTCATCATAGAATTGAAAGAATTGCCACTAAATACATAAAACTTGCACATAATTGCCTAATACTCTCAGGTAAAAGATTGACCCGAGTGAATATCCTCTATAATGAGCCTCTGAAAATGGCTGAATTCCTCAACAATCCAGTATGGCGATTGAAATAATGAAGCGGGGTACAGCAAGCAATTTATGTCAAGAATTGGCAACATTAGTGATTCGGCACACCAATGGAAAGGGAAACGGTATCCATTCAACCGCCATTGAGCAGTTTGAATTCATGCGGGAATCTACTGCTCCTACAGCACTCTGCGCTGTGTATGAACCGACACTTTGCATTATTCTTCAGGGCAAAAAAGAAACCTTACTGGGCAAGGAAACCTATCATTACGGTGCGGCTCAATACATCGTTGTCACGGTGGATTTGCCGCTCAGCGGATTGATTGTAGAAGCAACACCAGACGAGCCGTATTTAGGAGTCAAGCTGAGTTTGGATGCGACTCTACTTTGGGACATTATTGACCAAATTCAGCACAGTACAGACAAAAAAGAAAACTCGGTAAGAGGCTTTTTCGTTAGTGATGCTGATGAATCGTTGATTGATTGTGCCATCAGGCTGACACGGCTTTTGGATACGCCCGAGGATATTCCATTCTTGGCACCCATGATTGTTCGCGAAATCTATTACCGCCTTTTAATCGGTGAACAAGGCCAAGCGATTCGCCAGATTGCGATATTTGGGAGTCATATGCAGCGCATTGCGGAAGTGATCAAACTGATCAAAGCTGATTTTACAAAATCATTGCGGGTTGATGATCTAGCCAAGCAAGCGAATATGTCTCCCGCATCATTCCATCGTCACTTCAAGGCAGTCACTTCAATGAGTCCGATGCAATATCAAAAACAGCTGAGGCTGATGGAAGCCCGTCGTCTAATGCTGATCGAAAACGCCGATGTAACCAATGCTGCTTATCAAGTTGGGTATGAGAGTGCTTCACAATTCAGCCGTGAATATTCTCGTATGTTCGGTATGTCACCCATTAAAGATATTGGACAGTTACGTAAAGTCTAAACAGGGGATTTGCCGATGCATCTGTATCAGCGAGACCTTCGGTATGAGAGAAAGGCGCGGTATTCTTGAGGGGCAACTTCACGCTGCTCCTTTACCTCACTGCTAATCTATGGATTCCAACCCATCAAAATGTAATCGTTCAGAGAGTGTTGCCATCGGAGGGCGATAGCAGGACTTAAACAAATTTCAAAGTCTTGTTCCATAAGCTTTACGCTCAGTGTTTCTTGAAGGTTTTATGGCAACTGAGAGCGAGAAGTTCAATTTTTGCATAAGTCCCCCATGCATGAGAGGTATATCTACTAGACGAGTCATCCTCTCGTTATTGTTCAGGGTTTCAGGGT
>CBKWLJ010000019.1:0-41288 GCA_966675205.1 uncultured bacterium | reverse complement strand
AACGTCCCGCTCCAAATTCGTGAGTCTGGGAACTGCCATTGCTCAAGTCGTACTTCATCGAACCATCAAATAAGGGCATCGGACTGGGTGCTAATCTCGCTGTATAGCCGTACTGGGTTACTCGTCCCAGTTGCTGTTCATTCACACGGGGAAAATCAGAGGGTCGATCATCGAGTGCCTCTTCCTGAACGCTACCCGTTTGGAGGTTAAACCGCCATCGGTACAGGCGAGCCCTATCTCCATCCGTTTCACCAGGGGTTGGTTCAGACATCAAGACACTGGTGGTACTCATACGACAGGCAACCAATACTACTTCCACACCCTCTTCGTAGGCATTGAGTGTATGGAAAACATAGCAGGCTGGGCTCTCAAACCAGCGAATGTTGCTATTGTTGCCGTGTCGGGGTACGATGCCAAAACGACTTGGGCGTTCTGGCTCAAACATCACAAGTGGCTCTCCCCGTTGCATCCGTCCCGGATTAAAGGTTAAGGGCAAGTCCATAAAAATGGTGTAATGCTCCGTGATGGCAAAATCATGCATCATCACTCCTATGGGCAGGTCGATGGGTACGGTTCGCAACAGTTTGCCTTCAGGGGAGACAATGCCATAGCCTAAATAAGGCGGCTCAACTGGAGAGTAACCAAAAAACATCATCTCGCCTGTTGCTGGGTCTACCTTGGGATGAGCTGTGAAGGGAGAAACGAGCTTGTTATTAAAAGTGTAAACACCAGCCGTCTCTAAAATGGGAAGCTGTATCGCATGAGGCGCACCGCCTTCCCAAAGCGCTAAAAATTGACCGGCGTGCCATACCAGAGCTGTGTTAGCCGCATTTTTATAAGGCCCTTGTGGATGTTCAGGCTGAGGGGGTTCTAAAAGTCCAGTCCAGATGGCATGACCTGCATCCCGCTCAAGCTGAAAGCCTTTGGTTCGTATATAGCGGTTGCAATACTGTGCCTTACCCTGGTGAATTCGCACCCCATGCAACATCCCGTCCCCATCAAACCAATGATAATGACCAATAGGTGGAAATTGAGGATTGGGGCCATTTCGCACGAACATCCCAGATAGATCAGGTGGCAGTTCACCTATCACCGTGAGGGAATCAACGATGATTTCGTTCCGTATCGGCGCAAAGTTGCCCGCTAAGTAGGGATTGACAGTTGTTGCGATCATCCTGTTGGCGTTGATTGACTGTTCAGGTTCACCTTCTTGTATAACGTCTTAGGATTAAGCAGGGGAGGTATTAATTGGAAATTCCTTCGTTAGGAGGACAAGGTGCGATCGCAGGTGATTTTATTACAGTGGGAATTTCCTGAATGATCCGCGAGACAATCTGTTCGGGTGTATCATCAGCACTGATAGGGATGCGAAGATCCGCTTCGGCATACAGATTTCGTCGTTGGTAAAAGATCTCTTGTAGCCTTTGTGCGGGATTTTCCTGTTGCAACAAAGGGCGAGTGGAATCCTCTCGCAGGCGATCGAGTAACACGTCCACAGGGGCATCTAAACAGATAACCAAGCCGTGACGTAAATAACTCCAGTTCAATCGCCGCGTTACGATGCCGCCCCCTGTAGCAATAACTGACTTAATCTGAGCTGATAATTCGGATAGTACCTGGCTTTCTAGCTGGCGGAAGCTCTCTTCGCCATCATCCGCAAAAATTTGGTTAATCGTTTTACCAGCAACTTTCTCAATGACAACATCGGAGTCATAAAAACGGTAGCCTAACTGATGCGCCAATAAACGCCCTACCGTAGTCTTGCCTGACCCCATCATACCTACGAGAAAAACACTGGTTCCCTGTAATAAGTTATTCACTTGAAGATTGCACCTCGGTTAACCTAGTAACTTTGCAATCTTACATCGTCGTGACCTCCTCCCACGCCAAGCCGAGGCTGTGACGTGGGCATTCCCCGACCTCTTCACTCGCAGGGAAGGAGAGACAGAAATTTCTAGATTTTCTTTATATGAGATATGGCTATAGGAGGATGTGCATAAACAATATTTGCGTTTAAAGCATCCAACCTTACAGTTATGCTAGATTTCAGGCATACTTTATCTGAACTTCATTGCTGCTTTGCATCAACTTCATAGTTGTCAGCGATCGCTCAACAGATGAAGTGACTGTAAGCTTGGGGTTTAGGGGCAGCTACCGACCCTTCAACTGAGGTGAGTACGGTTGGCAATCGCCACAAATCCACTCTCGAAGTTCTCAATTCTCCAACCTTTAGCTTACTGTCAATTAGGGTGACAACGCACATGATCCGGATTCGTAACGTAGTCCAACAGGCTCTTTCTACCGGGTATTTGACAATAGAAGCTGAAGAGCTATTGCGGCAAATGCTTGCCAAAAAGTATGACCAAGAAGACCTCAAAGCGTTTATGCTCTTACAGGAAGCGGCTATGACAGGTCAGGTAAAGCAACAATCCCGCGAACTTTTGCGATCGTGAGGGGTGACAGAAGTGCCCTACAAACCCCATCTAAATGTCAATTACGAACTACGAATTACGAATTACGAATTTTTAACCTATCGCCGCTTGGGGTTGTTCTCCGGTTCATCATTAAAATCAAAATCCTCATCATCTTCAAATCCCCAGTCTTCCTCTTCTTCCTCCGGTTCAGGGGGTTGTTGATAGGGGGGTGTTATAACCCGGTAATTGGCATCGTAGACTACATCAGTCTTCCCGACGCCTGAGTCTTTCTGATTGGTGTCTCGGTAACTGTAGGAGTAAACAGAGCCATCTTGAGAATGGGTTTTCGGTTCTTGTGGAGCTTCATAGCTGGCGCGATCGCTCGAAGGAGTATCCCTAGAAAACTCGCGTTCAAAAGCTTGAGGGTTTGGGGTAGGTGCAGCAGATTCTTGCTCGAAATCCCAGTCTTTACTACTAGGTTCCTCCCAATCCGAAGTCACCTTTTTGCTTGTTGTTTTTGGAGGCTCAGGAGGCGGTGGCGTATTTTGAGCGGGTTCAAATTCAGGTTCAAAGCTTTCTACAGGTTCACGACGAAAAGCACTGCTGCGGCGCGATCCTTCGTCCGGTTCTTGTAGATTTCGAGTTGAGGAAGCGGGTTGCAGATAATTCAGGAATTGTAGAAAAAAGCTGGTGAACGCTCCAGCAGCGATCGCCAATCCGATCCACGCCGAGATAGGTAGGGCAAGTGTCTTCATGCCTAAAAATACCAATGGCAGGACTGGCGACAAATTCGACACGGCAAATAAGACCAGCCCACCCCCTACCAACACCAGTAGCACAATCTGAATAGCAGGCATTTCAAGATTTTTTAGGGTTTAGTGCTAGTTCTACGTTACCGCTTTCACACAAAACTTATCACCCCTAATACAAATCTCTTTAATGTCCCTGCCAACGATTAATGGGGATACAATCAATATCTAATTGGTCTAAAGCCCTCGCCACAACAAAGTCTACCAAGTCTTCAATTGTTTGGGGCTTGTGATACCAAGCCGGAATCGCAGGGACAATTCTCGCCCCTGCTTCTGCCAGAGTAGTCAGGTTGCGGAGGTGAATGAGGCTAAAGGGTGTTTCGCGAGGCACAATAACCAGTTGACGCCCTTCTTTGAGTTGAACGTCAGCCGCACGTTCTAGTAAGTCGGAACTTAATCCTGATGCTAATTTGGCTACTGTACTCATGCTACATGGTATAATAACCATCCCTAAGGTACGGAAAGAGCCACTGGCGATCGTTGCTCCTACATCTGCCCAGCGATGACAAATCAATGTACCCCCTTTAGCTCCCCCCGCTTGCTGACGCCAAAACAGCTCTTGCTGGTCGGGTTCAGGCGGCATCCGAATATCCTGCTCGGCTTGCCAGACCATATAAGCTGACTTTGAGGCAACTAGCTCAATCGTGAAGTCAGCCTCGAGCAAAAATTTTACAGCTCGTACAGCGTAAACTAAACCGGAAGCACCAGTAACACCTAAAATTAAGGGTTTTGTCATTGATTCAGTCTAAGAGTGAATTTAAAGGTTGTTCGCGATAGCGTGACGCGTTTGCGAAGCATGGTCGAAGAGCATAGCGATCGCGAGGTACGAGCGTCAGAGGGCAGGCAACGCCCAACAGGGCTAGGTTAGCAGGTTGAAGGTAAATCAGTTTCAACTTGCCAACGGCCCAACCTTGTTGAAGGTTGTTCGCGTTCCCCGAGGAGGTTCCTGAAGGGTAGCGTTCCCCGTTCGGCGTAGCCGTTCTCGACGAGTAGGGGTAGGTTAGCAAGTCGAAGGTTGATCAGTTTCAACTTGCCAACCTGATAACGTTCAACTTGCCAACGTCCCAACCATCTGAACAATGACCTTACTCGTCTAAATCGTCATTCAGGGCAACACTACCGCCGCTAACGGTTACAAGGTCAATTTGCTGACGATAGTAATCAACGCTCTTGACTTGAACTTCTACCCGATCGCCAAGTCGATAAGCGGTGCGGTTTTTACGACCCACCAAACAGGCGTGTCGGGAGCGATACTCGTACCAGTCATCTTTGAGGGAGCTAACGTGAACTAGCCCTTCTACCAACAAATCTTCAATTTCCACAAAAAAGCCATAAGACTGAACGCCAGTAATCAAGCCACTAAAGACATCACCTGTACGTTCTTTCATCTGTTCGGCTTTCTTTAGACCCTGCAAATCGACTTCAGCATCCTGCGCCAGCTTTTCTCTGTCATTGAGATGAGGGACTAAGAGGGAGACTTGAGTTTCAAACTCTTGATGCAAATCCGGCGGCAAAACATTCCAGTTAACGTTCCCGTGGCTGCTGCTATGGTAAAGATTCACACGGTCTTTGGAACGGGTTGAGCGGCGATCGCGTCCTTTGTCAAATAAGGCGAGTAGCAATCGTTGCACATACAAATCCGCATAACGCCTCATGGGTGATACCCCGTGAGTATAACCCGTATCTAAAGCCAGACCAAAGTGAGAGCCTGGTTTAGAACTGTACCCCGATAGTTTTAAGGTTGCCTGCAACAAATACATCAAAACTTTGGGGGCGGTTGATTTGGCAAAAAGCTGGGTAAAGCGTTGATAGTCTTGTGGGGTTACGTCTTCATCTTCGCCCAGTTCCATATCAAGCTGGAGATTGTTGCCCAACTTGATTAAATCCTGAAGTTCATCCAGGTCAGGCATGGGCTGTACACAGTATATTCCCGGCAGGGAGAGTTCTTGCAGATGTTTAGCGATCGCTTGATTCGCTAAAATAGCTAATTCCGTAATCAAAGAGCGCACGGGCAGCGAAGAAGAGACGACAATGGCTCCGATACGTCCTTCATCTTTATAAGGGTGTACAGTCTCCGTTACACTTAATTCAAACGCTCCTCGTTGCTGTCTTTTAGCCCGAACTGCCGGACTTAATTTAAAGAACAGTTCGTTGAGCATCTCTACTGCTGGCGATAACTCTGGGACAGCATTCTGCTCGTTTGATAGCAGCGATTGTACCTGTTCGTAACTAAGCTGATGATCAACTTGAATCACACAAGGGTGAATTTCAAACTCAATCTGTTCCCCATCTTGATCAAGAGTCAGGAGTACTGAGACAGCCAAACGATCTTCTTGGGGAACTAGAGAGCAACGCTCTTGCAATCCTTCCGGTAACATAGGCAACACTAAGTCACCCAAATACACTGCTGTGCCTCTCTTTCTGGCTTCTCTATCCAATGGAGAATCCAAGGGAATAAAGTTTGCCACATCAGCAATATGAATCCCTAACTTCCAATGTCCTGCCTTAGTTTTTTCTAGGGTGAAGGCGGTTTCTACCACCTCATTCTCGTTACTAGACTGATTGGCTTCAATTGCGATCGTCAACAGTTTCCGTAAATCCAGACGTTTTTTCAAGTCTGTCTTACGCAGTTGTTTAGGTATAGCTTCGGCGGCTTTGAGAACGTTTTCAGAAAAGTTGCGGCGCAGATCGTGCTTGCAACAGACAATATCAGTATCAGCAGCGTCTTCCGCATCACTTCCCAGGATACTGGCTACCTTACCCAGGGGATTATTTTGTCCTAAAGGGTAGCGCAAGACTTCAACATGCACCAGATGATCGATCGCTTGATCTAGGCTTTGGTGATTTGGCTTGAGATCAAGTTCAAACAGCAGTCTGTCATCGAGAGGAACTGCTTGGAAGCTGCCATTGTTGCGCTTGACTCGCGCTAGTACCGAAGGATTGGCTCGCTCTAAGATTAACTTGACTTGTCCTTCCGGGCTGCGGCGTCGGCTGCCTTCTTTGGTAATTTTTACCAAAACGCGATCGCCATTCCAAGCGGTACTCAAATGGCTCTTCTGAATATAAATATCATCAGCGCCCTCTACATCTTGAATCGCAAAGCAAAACCCCTTACTCGAACACCGAAGCTTGGCTTCAACAACGTCTTCTTCATAAACACGCCGATACCTGCCGCGCTCTTTGATTAAAATCCCGATTTTCTCTAGTGCATCCAGAGCAATCTGGAGTTTTTCGAGACAGGCTTCGTCCGTGCAACCCAGTTTCTTTTCCAAAACTTTGGGTGCCACTAATTTGTCATCTGAGAAATTGGAAAGTAATGTAGCGATTGAAAATTCCATCCAACAATCCTTTTGATCTGATCGCGGTTTTTACTGTCGTGTCGGCAATACGCTCATCTAGTGTGACGGTGTCCACCTTACTGAAGGAGAGGTGTTGAGTGTAGCTCTTCCCGTAGTGTGGGGTAGAATCCGTTGACATAGCATGTGCGTAGTACATAGCGTCGGGTAGGTTGAATGGCGAGAAGTTGTACTCCACCAGGAGAACCCGCAGGATAGGTTAGAACTTTCAACGTTCAACCAGCCAACTTTTCACCCTGACGAGGGCGTTCACCGATATCGGCGCGTCCACTGCCCCAATCGGTCTGTAGACTGTATTTGTCGGATTTTCAGCGAGACTGAGCTTTATGCCAAGCCTTGAACATGAATAACTCACTGTGAGACATACCGTATGCTTGGTGAATTGACGATTTGTGGCAGTGTTTCAACGACAATGGCACGATTCACACGGCAAGCGAGCTTCCTCCCCAGAATGTTGCTTCTCATTAGATCACAGCTGTCATAAAACGAATACTTGTAGATACAACTGAGGTGAACAGAGAAGCAATGCATACTGAGTGAAAAGGGCTTGACCCACTCAGTTACTTTCTCGCCAGACACTGGCGTAAAACACATTACCTTCTATGAATTGTTGCCACTCTTCGTTCTGACTCGCTTTGCGGCAAAGGCAATGAGTTACAGTGTCAATGGACAGTCTTTAATTATTCTAAGTTCTAGGCGTCCGTTCACGAAATCCGTTCTGGAAAAGAGCTTATATACTTTATGAAAAGTACACTTTTTCAGGACAGTGGTATATATGGCAGCGCCCCTCTGGAAAGGTGGTGAAATGTTTATGTTCGAGCAGTTCCGAGTTCATTATCCTCAAGGTAGTCTGATTACTGAGCTGTTAACGATCGATCACGGCCAGTATATTGTGCGTTGCTTGGTTCAAGTTGAGGGGAAAACCCTGGTGACAGGACTTGCTGCGGCCCAAACCGTTGAGTTGGCAGAAGATCAAGCAAGAAGCCGAGCGCTAGCTGTTTTAGGAATTAATCCGACAACGGCGACAGTTGAAAAGGAAACCTCACTGGTCAACCGGGAGGTATCACAATCCCTCGAGCCAACCCCTGTCTCCCCATCCTTCTCTTCAGAACGTTTGGATGCAACTGTGTCAACGCGGTTTACAGAACCCCCAATTGTCCAAGATACTAGCAGTTTTTCCTCTGTTGAGCCAACGCATGAAGAATTCACTGAACTTGGCCTAACAACGGCTTTTGATGCCCAGGAGCTCACCTTTAGCGATAGTAATGAAGTTTCCCTAGAGGGTGCCCCATCATCTCAGGACGTTGAAGCTCCAATTTGGAAAGCACAAAAGAAATCATCCTCAGTCCAGCTCGATGATGCACCTGTTACGACTTCTACTCACAATCAGATAGAAACTCATCCCAATGAAATGACCACTCCTGACACTCCCATTGATTTTTCTGACATCATTGCCAGAACCAATGTGGAGCTCAAGCGCTTGGGTTGGACAACACAGCAAGGGAAAGATTATCTCTTACAAACTTACGGAAAGCGATCGCGTCAGCTCTTAACTGATACTGAATTACTAGATTTCCTGCGTTATCTAGAAGTTCAGCCGACACCGGAGTAAAAGGTTGAAAGTTGGCAAGTTGAATGTTAGAAGGTTGAAAGTTGAAGGTTGAAAGTTGGAAAGTTGAACGTTAACAAGTTGGAACTGCGCTAACAACCTGCAACCTGCTAACCTTCAACCTCCTAACCGTCAATCGGCTAACCTTTAACCTTCAACTCTTTTAGCCAACACCAACAGGAGGACGAACGGCTGAAACACGGCGATCGATGACTTGATCGATTAAGCCGTAGTCCTTCGCTTCTACTGCCGACATAAAGAAGTCGCGTTCGGTGTCATCCTGAATTCGTTCCATAGGCTGACCAGTATGTTGTGCTAATAGCTCATTGAGTCGCCGCTTGTGATAGAGGATTTCTTTGGCTTGAATCTCAATATCTGTCGCCTGTCCTTGAGCTCCTCCCAATGGCTGGTGAATCATAATTCGGGAATGAGGTAAGCTCATACGCTTACCCTTCGCACCTGCACTGAGCAAGAATGCTCCCATACTAGCGGCTAAACCCACACAGATCGTGCAGACATCAGGACGGACTTGATTCATCGTATCGAAAATGCCCATGCCTGCCGTTACCGAGCCACCAGGAGAGTTGATGTAGAGATAAATATCTTTTTCAGGGTCTTCAGCTTCTAAAAACAGTAGCTGAGCAACGATTAAGTTGGCTAGATCAGAATCAACGGGTTGGCCTAAAAATACGATGCGCTCTCGCAACAGACGAGAGTAAATGTCGAAGGCGCGTTCCCCACGCCCAGATTGTTCAATAACTGTAGGAATCATGCTGCACAGCTTTGTTTGTCTTTCTATAGATTGTAGCGAGTGCGGCAGATGTGTAGTTAGGTCGGATAACCTGCCTTGATGCCAAAATGGCGATGTCCTTCACCCAAGTGATCCGAAGTTGTGTTCAAACATAATGGCAGAGAATAAATGTTTGAAACAAGGCGGTAGCCCTTGAAGTTTCAATGCATCCTGTTCAAATCCCCTCCTTTTCAGGGTGGAGATTGCCTGTTCAAGAGTTTCCCGTTCAGGAGTTCCCTCTTAAAGCTCTCACGAGTAACGAAAAATTGTGCCGACTGGCTTCCCTCGCCATTTCTTATTCTTCTGGCTCTTTTTTCTCTTGTGACAGTTAAAAAGGCGGAACGTAGGTCTAGGGAATTCAGTCTATCCTTAGGTACGATTACCAACAAAACATCCTACCTATTAGGTGGATTGCTCCATCGAATTCAGTGTGGTTTTCGTCACCTATTCTATATCCAAGAATGAAGATACAAATTGAGGAGTGTCTCTCATGTATAACAGACTACTTCAAGCGGCTACCATAACCTTATTACTGAATCTACTAGCACATATCAGTCAGCCAGCCGTCAATCACTCTACTGCTATATCACCCTCTCAGATAGCATCAAAACTTGTGGTGAGCTTCCGGTAGTGCTGATTTAGTAACAGCATCACCCACTGCTCTTCATCGCTCCCACATCGATGCCGTGTATTAGCGTGTTGAACTTGAGGATAACTTTAATATTAAGCTCGATCGCTTGCCGTCTCAGACATTGACCGCTTTGTGCATGAGTCTGGTGAATCCTTTATGTGGCTGCGCTTAAAGCGTTTTTTACTTTGTACTCAGATAGTTCATTGAAACTTGATGGATGCCACGAAGTGCTGGATTTTTTTAGTTCTCGTAGCAAAGATTCGGCTCGCTGTGTTCCTTCTTTTTTCCCTTGACGCTGATAGAGTTCACGAGCTTTTTCAATAGCAGCGATCGCTTCCGTAACGCGATCGCGTTTTTTTAGCGCTACCCCCAAATTGTAGTAAGCTTTTGCGTCTTGGGGAGCGAGTTCGATCAAGCGTCGATAGGCAACAATCGCTTCCAAATAATTCTCCTTGGCTAGTAAAATTTCTCCAATTGACGCTTGTGCTTCTAGAGAATTCGGTTGTAGCGAAACGGCTCGCTTGAAAGCGTCTAGGGCATTCGGTAATTCTTCTTGCTCTTGCAGAATTTTGCCCATTTGGAGATAAATGGAGGCATTACGAGGGGCTAACTTAGCCGCCTTTTCCAATGCGGCAAGTCCAGCAGTTGTATTTCCCTGACGCACCAATGCTTTCGCTAAACTCATCTGTACGTTGGCATTGTTGGGGGCGAGTTTTGCCGCTTGTTGTAACGCTTTAACAGCTTCTGAGAATTTTTCAGCCTGTAGATACGCTGAACCTATCAATTCATAAATTTCGACATTTTCTGGAGAGAGTTCAAGGACACGACGATAAGCATTGATTGCTCCGTCGTAGTCTTGCTTCCGCAGGAGGACGAAACCTAAGCCCAAATGAGCATTGACATTTTTATTGTTTAATGATAATGCACGACGGTAAGCTGCTGCCGCGTCAATATTATCTCCGATATTGGCAAAACTATAACCAAGAGCATACTGAAACTCGGCATTATTAGGTTCAAGGGCGACTGCCTGTTGATAGGCTTTAACTGCTTCTTGGAAATTGCCCTGACGTGCTTGTAGGTAGCCGATGCCAGAGAAGATTCTGGGATTTTGCCGATCAAGTTGGGCCGCTTGTTGATAAACTGCGATCGCTTGAGCATAATTGCCTGCATCTACTAACTCTCTGCCTTTTCGCAGGAGTTGGTTCAATTGCTGGTTTTGCGTTTGTGGGATAACTCTTCGTGATGGACGTGCTTCGGCGGATGCTGGCACTAGGGTTGTCAAGCCAGTGAATAACAGGCTCCCAATCAGTAGAAACGGAATCGGCTTTTGCACAGTCAATTTTCTCACGGTTACTCGCTGCAATGGTTTCAGTGTTACGGTAGCTTCAGACTACGATCAGGATGAAATCGTGCTGGCAAATGGAGTTTAAATTACTATTTCTTAAGAAAGAAAATTATCGAAGGCAATTTTACCAGAGAAAGGTTAATGATTGTAACAACCACCGATATCATTCAAGGTGCAGTGATTGAGGCGTATTTAGGAGTTGTGACGGCGGAAGTTGTCTATGGAAGTAACGCCCTGAGAGATTTTTTTGCGGGAATTCGCGATGTCATTGGGGGACGGACTGGCAGTTATGAGCGAGTATTTGAGAAAGGGCAACAAGATGCGATCGCAGAACTGCAACAACGTGCCCAACGCTTGGGTGCAAACGCGGTCATCGGTATTGAAATTGACACAGGTACGATTAATATTGACCAAAAAGGCGCTTTGTTACTGATCACCGCTACGGGTACAGCAGTCAAGTTGAGAGTTGGTGGCTAAAAATCAGCCGTAGAGGTTTTTAAGGGTTAATCTGATTCATTTGAAAGTTATATCAGCTTCCAGGAGCGGATTGCTTATCCTAATCTCGAAAATAGGTTAAAGGTTAAAAGTTGTTCGCGCAGCGTTCTCCGCTCGGCGTAGCCGTTCTCGTTTGCGTAGCATACGCGTAGCGCATAGAGTAGGGGTAGGTTAAAAGGTTTTTAGCGCAGCGGGTCGTAGTCCAACAGGACTTACGCAAATTCACTGTTAAACCGCCATTTGTAAGGGCGATTCATGAATCGCCCCTACTATATATGGTATCCATGCGTAAGTCCTGTCCAAGTTGAAGGTTAGGAATTTTCATTCTTTGTCGTGTGGGGCAGCACATCAGTCAAAATATCAAGTTGTTGATCAACTCTAATCAAGAACGTGAATAACGTCCAATCAGTTCAGCACTACCCAGAATATGACCACTCATTGCTGCCTCTAACTGAGCTTTTGTGGCACCAGATTTTAGACCCAATTCTCGGTCAAGGGCATAAAGTTTAAAGAAGTAGCGATGGATACCACTGGGGGGACAAGGACCGCCATAGCCCAAATTTCCAAAGTCATTTTTTCCCTGTGTACCTCCATTTGGTAGCGTTGCTGTCGTCGCAACCGATTGGGAAAGCTGGCGAGTTTCAGGCGGGATATCATAGACAACCCAATGAACAAAAACTCGACCGGGAGCATCCGGGTCATCCACAATTAAAGCAAGACTTTGCGTTCCCGTTGGTGGGGTATCCCAGCTCAAAGGCGGAGAGATATCTTGACCATCGCAAGTATAGAGGAACGGAATCATTCCGTTGGCGATAAAAGCTGTACTCTCGAGTTCCATGGTATTCCTGATGGATGTTGTTTGCGGTGGTAGGTCGGTTGATGAACGATTTTGCTCTACACGGCAACCCAGTAGGGACAAGACTGTTAATCCTAGTAAATTAATGCTTCGCCGCAAACATACTCTTCAACCTATACCGCTCATGGCTTTTCTATTTTCCCATTAACTGAACTCTCTTAGAAGAGATTCTTGAGATAGCTCATAATTAGGATTTCTCTGCTGTATCACTTGTATCAAAAAACACTAAATATGAAGAGTGTGTTCTGAGTCAAGACATCTCGACATCACCAAACGACTGACTAATACCAAGTTGCATTCATAAGTACTCATTTTCTCTGCATCCGGAGCGTCTGTCTGCACTACTAGGTTTAAACGCAACTGCGTATAAGCCTGTAATCGGGAAATATTTCTCTTTAGTATTGTCCAAATCAACAGCTTGCTCTATCCTAAGGCAGTTGCTGTTAAGTAAAGTTTGTGAGTTCTTTACTGAATCTTCACTGAATTTCCCTTTATCCTCAAGATTGCTTTATGCATTTTGAGGAGAGAAACAGCGATTCTGATAGAGAGCTTAATTAATGCATCTCACGACCGTAAGTGGCGAATATTGGGAAACCGGAGCAAAACATCATGAATGTAGAGACTTACGTAGAATTTCTCAAAAAGCTGGATGGAATTGGAGAACTTTGGTCGTCATCGGGACAATTCCTCGGTCGTCTAAACAGCAACCCAAATGCTTTCAACTCTATTCTTAACGTCTACGGTCTCTACGGCAGTTCCCATTCACCGACAAGTATCCGCAATCGTTCCTGTCAGTACGGCGGATTTCATGGAAGTTACAGTCCTTTTAACCCTAATTGCCCAAATCCCCCCTTTATTTCCCACTCCGGTCAACCCGTGATGGTAGTGACTCGGAATCCTCAGCTCTTAACGTTCGGATTGAACAGTATTACCCCAGATTTTCTGTTGGCTGTTTATGAAATACTGGGTAAAGCTACGCCAGAAGAGGTATCAAGGAAACTTTTGGCTCTTAAACGAGTGAGAGTTACAGCGATCGATGTTGCTCATACTCTGGTTATGCCAGCTCATGTGCGGGAAGAAAGCTTGGCATTAAACAGTTGAGCTTGACGAGATTGTGTTAAAAGTCAGCAACGTTGTTATTTGAGGGGGGCGATCGCACTTTCACTCCACAGGCGCGATTACATCTTCACCGATAAAGGCGATCGCACTTCATACGGAAATGCGATCGCTGATTAGCCCTCAGTTCATTGACAGTAAGATTGAAGCTGTTCTTGCCATACCTAATGTCAAGATTCCACAACTTGACAGCGCCACAACCCTTGAGCCTGAGAACCTGAACGATAAAAAATGATTTAAACTGCTTTCGGCATCTCATTTGTTCTAGGTTGACTGCCATGACTAACACTAGTGAGTACATCAATCAAGCTGAGGCGACCCGCGTGCGGGTACTGAGTGAAGCACTGCCCTACATTCAGCAATTTGCAGGCCGCACGGTCGTCGTTAAGTATGGCGGTGCAGCGATGAAAGACAGCTCCCTCAAAGACAAAGTGATACGCGATATTGTCTTTTTAGCTTGCGTTGGTGTGCGACCCATCCTTGTTCATGGGGGTGGACCAGAAATCAATAGCTGGCTGGGGAAACTGGGAATTGAGCCACAATTTAAAAATGGTCTGCGCGTGACTGATGCTCCCACCATGGATGTTGTGGAGATGGTGTTAGTCGGTCGGGTGAATAAAGAAATTGTTTCTCTGATTAACCGTGCTGGCGGCAGGGCGGTAGGACTTTGTGGCAAAGATGGAAACTTAATTAAAGCCCGTCCTGAAGGTCAAGAGGGCATCGGCTTTGTTGGAGAAGTCAGCAGTGTCGATATTAGTCTTGTAGAGTCTTTAGTAAATAGTGGCTACATTCCTGTAGTGTCTAGTGTTGCTGCCGATGAAACCGGTCAAGCTTATAACATCAATGCTGATACCGTTGCCGGTGAAATTGCGGCAGCCTTAGGAGCAGAAAAGTTGATTTTACTAACAGATACGGCTGGGATATTGGAGGATTATAAAGACCCATCCACCTTAATTGGCAAGTTAGATATTCAAGAAGCCAGAAATTTGATTAATTCTGGTATTGTTGCCGGTGGAATGATTCCTAAAGTGAATTGTTGTGTGCGATCGCTCGCTCAAGGCGTCAAGGCTGCTCATATTATTGATGGTCGCATCCCCCACGCTTTGCTTTTGGAAATTTTCACCAATGAGGGGATTGGGTCAATGATTGTGGCTTCGGAATTTATGAGTCGGTAAAAATTATTCGTTGTAAGTCGTTAGTCTTTCGCGTCTATCGCAAAACGTAAGGTGGGCATTGCCTTCAATTCTTTAGTTTGCTTGAAGACACAATCATGGGCAATGCCCACCCTACAAGTTGGTTATGTTGATTTATATCTATCTACTGACTACAAAGTAAGCAGACAAGTTCTAAAATCCAATGCGTATGTCGATGCCAGAGGGATTATAGATAACTGGAGGTTGCTGGAATACTCCTCTAGGATATCCGGGTGAATTGATAATCACTGGGTCAACTAGTACCGAATCGGTAATTCTTGAGTTAATTACGGTCGGATTAATCAAAGTCGAATTGCGTATGACGGTTCTTCTTGGTCTGCTCACTGAGGGGTAGTTGCCATAGCCATAGTTGTAATTACTGTAGCCATAATTGTAATTACTGTAGCCATAGTTGTAATTACCGGAGTTGTAGGGCGAAAGCGAAGAAGGATAGTTTGTGCCAGGGACTACTGGCACAGGACTAGGAATTGGACTCCCGTAAACATGAGTCGTAGAGGACGGCGACTGAATGGTCAGTGATTGCGCGTCCGCAGGCGTTCCCATTAACGTAAGCAGAACAACTCCCAGCGTTAGGGGAGTGAGAGCTTTAGTCACCCTGAACCCATCTAAACAAGGTTGCTCAAACAAATTTGTGGAGGGCATAGCTTCACCTCAAAAGATACAGGGGATAGTTAATGATCATTGAAGGAATTGCTGAGAATTCGGTTCCGCCCAACGGTAGCGCTTTAACTCAGATGGAGTTTTGGGCTACCCTCAAAGTACAACAGGGAGTAGTGATTTTGCTTCACCCAGTTGCATGAGCTGATTCAGAAATGCTGAATTACCTCTATTCAGGTAAAAAAACCCTTTTAGTAATCTACCGATACAGTCGAAACGTGAGTTCAGAGAATAAAGAAAAATTTCAGATTGAGTACCAAGCGGGAAAAGCTGCATTTGAAGGGGGTGATTATCGTGCCTCTGTTAAGCATTTAGAAGCTGCCTGTGCCCTGATGGCACGAAACTCTCGCTTAGGAGGAGAGGCGCAAATGTGGTTAGCGATGGCTTATGAAGCTGCTGGACAAAAATCAGATGCGATCGCAATTTGCCAGCAACTCAGTCGTCATCCCGATCCAGAAACCCGCAAGGAAGGCAAGCGCTTACTCTATATTCTGCAAGCGCCTCAATTGAAACGACCAGCGGAATGGATGACACAAATTCCTGATTTAGGTGCGATCGCAGAAAGTGACCCCAAAGATCGTCGCGGCAGTCAAGGTGCAAATTCAACGGTTAACCGCAAGCGAGAAACTGAACTGAATTTAGAACCTGTCGATCTCACTCAGGTTAACACTAAAGACAATCAATTTATTTGGGTCGCTTTGATAGCGCTTATTTTAACAGTAGGCGGATTAATTTGGTTCGGAGTGTGAGGAGGAACATCTACGGTATGGGGAAGGGCAAAGGGGAAAAGGATTTCTGTGTCCCCTTTCCCTTTAACCTTTGACCTTTTCCCTAAAGCGAAGCGATTCCCTCATTAAACAAGGGCAGGAACTGGAATCGCGAGATGAGGATATAAGGGGAAGCGATCGCACAATTGCGCTACCCGACGCCGACAATCTGCGGCCACAGCTTCATCCTCTGGATTGAGTAAGCGATCGGCAATAATATTTCCAATCTCCGTAAATTCTGCTGCACCCATTCCTCGTGTGGTCATTGCCGGTGAACCGAGTCGCAGTCCACTCGTAACAAAGGGTGACTCTGGGTCAAAAGGTACAGTGTTCTTATTAGCTGTAATGTTGACACCACTCACCAATTGATCAGCACGCTTCCCTGTCATGCCAATACAACGCAAATCCACCAGCATTAAATGATTATCTGTACCATCCGAAACCAGCTTAAAGCCCCGCTTTTGTAACTGAGTTGCTAGTGCCTTAGCATTTTCAATCACTTGAGCGGAATACACCTTAAATTCAGGTTTGAGGGCTTCCCCAAAGGCTACGGCTTTACCGGCAATCACATGTTCCAAAGGTCCGCCTTGAGTCCCAGGAAACACAGCCTTATCGAACTTCTTACCCAGTTCAGGGTCATTTGTGAGAATTAATCCACCTCTTGGCCCCCGCAGAGTTTTGTGTGTGGTCGTAGTAACCACATGGCAGTGAGGGATGGGGTTAGGATGATGACCTGTGGCAACTAAACCAGCAATGTGAGCAATATCTGCTAACAGGTAGGCACCCACTTCATCTGCAATGTTTCTAAATTTTTCAAAATCAATGAGGCGAGGATAAGCAGAGTAGCCGCAAACAATCAATTTAGGGCGATTTTTGAGTGCCTGTTCCCGAATTAAGTCGTAGTCTAGTTGTTCAGTTTGAGGATTGACGCCGTACTGACAAACCTTAAACCACTTTCCCGACACATTAACGGGTGAACCATGAGTCAAGTGCCCTCCATGAGACAAATCCATGCCCATAAAGGTGTCGCCTGGTTCTAGCAGCGATAGGAACACGGCGAAGTTAGCCTGAGCACCGGAATGGGGCTGTACATTAGCATGAGCAGCTCCAAATAGCTCCTTCGCACGGTCAATCGCTAACTGCTCAACTTGATCAATGAACTCACAGCCGCCATAGTAGCGCTTCCCTGGCAACCCTTCAGCATATTTATTGGTGAGAACTGAGCCTTGAGCTGCCATTACCGCGCTAGAGGTGAAGTTTTCACTAGCAATGAGCTCTAAATGCTCGCGTTGGCGCTGGAGTTCTGCCCCCAGACACTGTGCTACAGCCGGATCAGATTGAGCCAGAAAATCTAAGTTAGATTGAGTCACGTCAGTTAATTCCTACGAGATGCGCTTGTATTCAGTAGCTTTTACGTTCTGCTGAGTTCTCAATCTTAGCGCTGTTTGTAGCCCGACTGGGAGAGAGTCAGCTACTTTGAGCAACATAGCGATAAGATGCATAACACGGTTGTTAGAGAAAAAATAGAGGGGTTGTCGGACGTTAGTTAAGCTGTGTGTTCAAGGATACACTCTCTCCAAAAACCTAAATTAAGATAAAACCAAAGGTATTCGGGATTAAGCACCAGGAGTGAGATGTTAGTCATTCTGATGGATGAACAAATACTTTCCCCAGCTTGTGTTTGTCAAACCTGTTTACTCGCCGATCGCAGTGGTCAACCCCGTTGGCGTCAGGGTAAACTCGGCTGCGGTCATGCTGTGCGTAAGCCCTCTCCCCAGCAACCTGATCAGTATGAGTGCGAGATGGGCTTCCGCGTCGCCAATATCGAGTAGCTTCAAACAGAGGAAAGTGAGCTTTTTAGCTCATGAGTGAGTGTTCTTCAACAAATCTACTGATGGGTCAGTTCAGGTAGGTTTGTGCGCTGCGTTATCCTGAACTTAGTCAGGCAATAACATTAGTAGCACCGATAAGGAGAACTCACAATGACTTGGCGCGGCACAACGAGTGTTAAAGACCGAATTTTTGCCTCCCTTCCGTATCTTCTGCCCATCATTTCTGTCCTGCCGTTTGGTAGTTTTTTATTTCGACAGTTTCCATTTTTGCAGATATTATTGCTCCCACTCCAACCTGTATTACTCATTTACAGCAGTATACCTTTTGCAGGACTGGTTGTTTTTTTCCTGTTGTTTCTATTAGTCGTTAGAAACGAAAGAATTGCTCATTTCATTCGTTTCAATACAATGCAGGCTATTCTTTTAGATATTCTTCTAATTTTGTTTGGACTAGCTTTGCAAATTCTACTGCGGGGACTGGGAACCAACTTAATCACAGAAACATTGATTAATATCGTTTTCCTCGGAACGGTTGCCACCTGCGGTTATTCCATTGTTCAGTCGCTGCTTGGACGTTACGCAGAAATTCCCACGCTTTCGGAAGCTGTGTACGCACAAGTCCAGTAGTTACAAATGGTGTGTGAGGGGGTTGACCAACTGGAAAACTAATGAAAAAAACAATAAGATTTAGCTCAACAGCTCTTCTCCTCAAGAATTACGGGACGAGAGCGAGCAATCACAGTGTTTTCTAAATGACCGATGCCCTCAATTTCAACGCGAACGCGATCGCCGATTTGCATCGATCCAACTCCTTGGGGGGTTCCGGTGAGAACAACATCGCCTGGTAGCAGTGTCATGACTTGAGAAATATAAGACACCAGAATTTCTGGCAAAAATACCATCTGATTGAGTAATGCCGATTGTACAGGCTGAGGGTCATCATTTAAAAAAGTTTGTAACTTAGCCCCAGCGCTGAGTTCTCGAACAATCCACGGACCTAGTGGACAAAAGGTATTGAACCCTTTTGCCCTTGTCCACTGACCATCCTGCTGTTGTAAATCGCGGGCGGTGACATCGTTTGCGATCGTGTATCCCCAAATTTTATTGAGAGCTTCCTGCGGTGTGCAGTCTACACAATGCTCGCCAATCACCAGCGCTAGTTCTCCTTCGTAGTCTACCCGTTGCGACTGAGGAGGGTACTCGATTTCGCGATTGGCCGCTGTAATGGATGTGGGAGGTTTGAGAAATAAAAGCGGCTCTTGGGGTACTGACGTTCCCATTTCGGCGGCGTGTTCAGTGTAGTTTTTCCCCACAGCTACTATTTTGGTTGGGGCACAGGGAGCTAATAACTCATAACTCCCCGGTTCCAACTCTAAATCAGTTGGTTGTCCCTGTAACCAGGGCGGTGCATCAAGTACCCTGATGCTGCGCGTCAACTGTAACAAACCGTAATAGGTTTGCCCTTTCTCACTTTTGACTCGGACATAGCGCTGCGCCATGATGTTAGATATTCCTTGCTAACTCAACAAAAGCGGTCTTGTGTGTTTAGTAGATGCAAATTAACCCTGGCGACTAGCTAGAATTAATACCAGAAAATAGTAAGATTTTAATTCCTTGCTTCTTTTTAAGAGTGAGTGGGCAGTAACCTCTTTTGGCTACTGTCCATGCTCATGTGAAGAGGCCAAGCTGTCCACAAGGAGACTAACACCCGTGAATCACGACTACGAAATGATGTACATCCTGCGTCCCGATTTGGGAGATGAGCAGGTAGACCAAACCATCGGCAAATACGAAAACCTCCTGCGTGAGCATGGAGCAGACTCAATCGAGATTCAGCATCGTGGCAAGCGTCGTCTGGCCTATGAAATTAAACGGCAACGTGAAGGAATTTATATCCAGATGAATTACAAAGCACCAGCGACCCATGTTGCCCCTGTAGAGCGGGCGATGCGTCTCAGTGACGATGTCATTCGCTACCTGACTCTCAGGCAGGAAGAACCCAAAAAAGCTGCTTCAGAGCCAGTCCCTGCTGAGGTGGAAGCTTAGCGCCTTGAAAAAGGCATCAGCAGCCTACGCTGTCTCGTAGAGCAGCGCTAGGTACGTCACGAAAGCCTCGCTCGTCAAGAAGAGACGCCCAGACGCAGAGAGGGGGAGACGCGGAGACACCGATCTGATGGGGGCTTGAACCACCCATCAATCGGGAGCCGCCAAATTGAGAAATTTTGGCGGGGGACTCAGACCCTTGGGACGAACGTCCCGGACGCTCCGATTGGGTCACATCCCGCTCCGCGTCATCTTGTTGAGTGCGATCGCCCTTGCCGCATTAAATTAACAAACAAAGCCTGCTTACGCAGGCTCATTGTTTTACACGCAATTAATTGAATGTGATATCAGTAGCGATGGAGTACTCCCAAGTTTATATCTAAGCTGCCGTGAAGGTTTTTTGAGCATAGGGCTGTTCATGCTCCACCACAAACACATTGGCATAAAGATTAGCAATGATTTGCTTGCCTTCCAGGGTAAGTTCTAAGTAGCGCAATGCATCTTTAATGTAGGGATGCACTCCATTCCAGTAAAATTTGGAATAATTCTGGCGCAAATCCCCCGGATGACGATAGCCTAAAGCTTTGTTAACTCCAGTTTCTTCAAATTCGTAGTACAAGGCACTAATCTTCTTCAAGTATCGCGGATCTGAAAGCTGACCAATTAAATCAGCCGCCCTCACTAAACCGGGACAGTTAATTCTGTCTTGGTGGTCATCATCTCTGGGAACTGGAAAACGAGTGAGTTCGATATTGCTCTTGATAATTTCTGCATCAATGAGAATATGACCGCCAAAGCGCTCCTCAATAAACTGTTTTCCCCGGTCTACATGGTGGGGTGTCAGGGATGCATCACTAGCACCTGGAGGTAAAGTCACCATTTGATCGCCAACACCTGTAGCATACAATCCTTCACTGGGTCGGTCTTGTCGGCAAACTCCTTTGACGTAGCCAATGTCATGACACAGCAAAGAGATAATGGCGTGCATCCAGTCTTCACAGGAAATTCCACCTTCGCGGATATGCTTTCCTCGCAAGATTTCTTGTCCCACTAGGGTGACAAGGATTGTATGTTCAACATCATGATACAAGGCATCACTGTTGGCAATATTTTCCAGAGCCATGCTACCGGCCCAGCCAATAATGTCTGCATAGTCAGACTTCCAGCCTCCATAGGTACGATGGTAGCCTTCGCGAATCTGTTGAACAAAATGGTCGATAAGTAACTGTGTAGGGTCAAACATGGAGAACTCTCTCAATGCAGGTCACTAGGGAACATAGGGTTATAAGGCAGCACCCGACTACATCACAAGAACTAAAACGTAACTCTAAAAGGGTAGTAAGGGGATGAGGGTTTTATACCCCCCAGCCTCTACTCTTGAGTGAGCGTCAGAAGCTGCATAAACGAGAGTTGAACTCGATACTTCCAATATCAAAGAAATTCTCAAAATTAGTTGTGACGACGTTTTTTTATCAATCGTGATTGTTTGAGGCTAGGGTTGTGAGAGGAGTCACAAGGGGGGAAGAGGAGTCGCTTCGCTTAAGAGGAAGGTGGGGCCCCTTTGGGGATAAGGGGCGGGGCGACAGGGGAAGGGGTTACTGTTCTATTTCATCAGGCGCTTTTGGCACAGCAGCAGTCAGTATTTCATGACCTGACTCTGTCACCAAAACATCATCCTCAATTCGGATGCCAATGCCGCGCCAACGATCATCAATTTCAGGTTGACCTTCTACGGGTTTAGTGTCACGACCAATATATAATCCTGGTTCTACAGTAACCACATGGCCCGGTTGTAAAATCTGCCAATTTTCACCGTGCTTGTAGACTCCAGCGTCGTGAACGTCTAACCCCAACCAGTGTCCGGTGCGGTGCATATAGAAGGGTTTATATTTCTCCTCTTTAATGATTTCTTCAATATCACCAGCGAGGAGTCCCAAATCCATTAACCCTTCAACAAGGACGCGCACAGCTTTATCGTGAAATAAATTGTAAGGGTTACCGGGTTGAACTTGTGCGATCGCTTCCAACTGTGCTTTCAACACAATCTCATACAAGATTTTTTGCTCTGGGGTAAATGTCTTACCAACGGGAAAAGTACGGGTGATGTCGGCGTTGTAGTACCCGTAGGCACAACCCGCGTCAATGAGCAGTAAATCTCCATCCTGCATCTGCCGATTATTCTCGATATAGTGCAGAATGCAACTGTTAGCACCTGATGCCACAATGGAGGGATAGGCAGGTCCTAAGGCACCTCGCAGGCGGAAGATATGTTCGATTTCGGCCTGAACTTCGTACTCGTAGCGTCCGGGTTGGGTAAACTCACGGGCGTGGTTGTGCGCTTCAACGGAAATCGCTACAGCTTGACGCATCATTTCCAATTCCGTTGGGCTTTTAATCAAGCGCATGGAATGGAGAATGGGATGAGTTGATTCAATGGCAATTGGGCCGGTGCCCCGCTTGGGATAAGTCGCCATCAACTGCTGCCATTGCTTGAGGATAACGTCGTTGAAAGAGCGATCGCGTCCTAAGTGATAATAAATTCGATCAGCTTTTTCTAAATACTGGGGTAACTTTTCCGGCAATTCCTTGATAGGATACGCTTCATCCGCACCATAAAATTCTTTGGCAGCATCTACACCTGTGCGGTAACCTGACCACACTTCCTTCTCCCAATCTTTGGGTTGAACAAATAGAACATATCGGTGCTCTTCATGATGCGGCGCGAGAACAGCCACCGCTTCCGCTTCGTTAAAACCCGTCAGGTAGAAAAAGTCACTATCTTGCCGATAAGCGTACTCAACATCATTGTGCATCACTGCAACCGGAGCACTGCGAAAAATCGCGGTACCGTTGCCAATTTTAGCCATTAACTGCTCACGGCGCTCTTTGTACTCTATCTGTGGAATCATTTCTCGTTTCACGCTCGGCTGATCAGGGGGTAATTATCAACTACCTGATAAAGGACACGCTCAGGCAGCGTTATTATGCCTTCAGGAGTCGCACGCCTTTTATCAAATTGATGAGTGCAACCAGGATGATGCATCACCTCAGGATAGGATTGAAACCTTTAAAGCATTCTACTTACAGATCATAGAATTGGAATCCATATCCGTCCTGAATCAGACGTATTTTCTCTGAAAGTAGGAGAAATTAGGACAAAGAGCGCTCTAGAGCTTATAGATGGCAGAATCTATAGTAACTCTACAGGTCAATCCAAGAGACTGGAAGCACCAGAGCTTATACAACCCGCTGTTATCACTAGATTGTTAATCAAAAAAAGAGGTAATAATGGCACACTTTCCCCTTCAGGAATACGATCGCATTACTGATCCACAGGTAAAGGCAGTCTACGAGGAAATTTGCGCTGAACTTGGATTTGGCATGGTGCCCAATCTTTTTAAATCGATGGCTAGTCATCCTGAGTTTTTGGCAGCCACCTGGAAAAAGTTCCGTGCGATCGTACTTCAGGGGGAGATACCCCGTACTATCAAAGAAATGATTGGCGTTGCTATTTCCCAAGCCAATAATAGTCAGTATGCACTCCAAGTTCACCTGCACGGGTTATCTGCACTAGGAATTAGTGAAGAAGTCCTGCAAACACTCATTTCTGACTTTGCCAACTGTCCCCTACCCGATCGCGAAAAAGCGGCTATTCGCTTTGGTGTACTTGCCGCCACGCAACCTCAACAGTTGACACAGGCAGATTACCAACACCTTGAAGAGTTGGGACTCGATCGCACAGAACTCTTCGAGCTCATTGCTACCGCCAACTTGTTTACAGCTATCAATCAATATACAGATGCGATCGCCCTAGAAATCGATCAAATATAAATTTAATTTTTATGTGTTCCTACCCCTTTTCCATCAGTGGCAGGAATCTCGAAACTCAAGATCGCGAACAACTCCTCCAAATTACTCGGCAACTCCTCACAGAAGCCCAAGCACTTTCTAGCCGGATTGCTGCTGTCAATGAAATTGCTAATGCAGTTAACCGCTGCCTCACCTTAGAGGAAATTATCCAGATCGTTGGCAAAAAAGCGAAATGGTTGCTGGACTTCAAGCACTGTAGTATCTGTTTGCAAAACTACGACGGTTCGACGCAACTTATGACGCTGTTTGGCCCATCAATGGAGTGCGATTCTCGTATCTTCTCTGAGAACAATCCTATTAGTCGCGTCCTGAAAACCGGACAACCTCAATTGAATCCTAAAGATTATATCCATACTTTTCTTGCCGATTACCCCTCGCAAATTATTCTTCCCCTCGAAAGTGAACAGCGAATTATTGGTTCGATTAACTTTGCCACCACTCTTCCCACAACTTACACTCCTGAAGACTTAAGAATTGGATACCTACTCGCCTTGCAAGTGGCAACAGCCATTCGCAATGTCCAGCGCTTTGAGGAACTCAATAATCTGCTGGGAGAGATGAACAAACTCTACTCTCAGTTAGAGCAGGAAAGACGCCGTTCTGACTCGCTGCTTTTAAATACACTACCTGAAAAAATTGCAGACGAACTTAAGCAAACTGGTAAGGTTAAACCTGTTTATCATGAATCGGCATCAATTCTGTTTACTGACTTCAAAGACTTTACTAAGCTAGCCGAACAATTAACGCCTCAAGAGCTTGTCGATGAACTCGATTATTGCTTCTCTTACTTCGATACAGTTGTTGAAACTCATAATTTAGAAAAATTAAAAACGATTGGTGATAGTTATATGGGTGTTGCAGGAATTCCCGCTTCTACCTCAACCCATGCCATTGATGCTGTCCTCGCTGCTTTACAAATTAGAGCGTTTATGGAGTGGCGAAGATATGAAAAAACTCTAAAAAATCAACCTTACTGGGAAATCCGGATTGGTATCCACTCTGGTCCTTTGTTAGCAGGGGTTATTGGTAAGAAAAAGTTTACTTACGACGTGTGGGGGGATGCCGTAAATATCGCTTCCCGGATGGAATCTGCAAGTTTACCGGGTTGTATTAATATTTCTCAGTCTACCTTTGAATTAGTCCGAGATTTTTTTGACTGTGAGTACCGAGGAAAAATTGAAGCAAAGAATAAAGGTTTTGTTGATATGTATTTTGTTAAAGGGATTAAACCTCATTTCGCCCTTGATTCATTGGGAATGTTGCCTAATGATGAGTTTCAGTCACTTTATTTAGCTCAATTAAGCAAAAGAGTCGTCCACAAATAACTTCGCATTTTTAGATTTGGTCACGGCATCTTCAAATATTGTCCAGAGACCAAACTCTAATGTGCTACGTATGAACGTAACTGCGTATGATACCATGTCCGCGTCATCACGTCGTTTATAGCTTGTCGTTTTCTGTTCATAGTTCATAGCAAGAAGGTAATTACCCATGAACCATGAACCATGAACCATGAACAGCTTGACAGATATGATAAGTATTTACCCAGACTTGATATGAACGGTTCGTGAACACTCGCGGAATGAAAATCCTTCTTCGTCAATTCCCGATTCCCGATTCCTATTTTCAAAACAGCCGCTCACGCAAGTAGAACGCGCAACAAAAAAAAGAAAATTCAGATGCCTTCTGACTTCTAACTTCTGACTTCTGCCTTCTGCCTTCTGACTTCTGCCTGATGTTCACGCTAATTTAAGTTGGCATACGCCAAATCTGGATGTCATCCGCCTGAGAGCAAGCGAATGTCTTACCATCTGGAGCAAAGGCAAACGAACCTGCACCTGAGCAAGCGGAGTTACTATCGGGGAAGCTAATCTGTTGAGCTGTAGCGAGATTCCGAAGCTCGAAGAACATCGCTGGGGCTGAATGAATAGGTGATGAGAAATCTAACATCGTAACCATAAACGTTTGCCCATCTGGACTAATCGTGAGATAGTAAGCGTCTAAACCCTTCGACTCATTGCCTTTGATGGTGCGTAGCAGTTTCCCTGTGCGAGAATTCCAGAGTTTAATTGTGTCGTCGCCAGTATTGGTACTAATGAGAGTTTGTCCATCTCGGCTAAAGGTTACAGAGGCAATGGAAGTCTCCTGCACCACAGTACGCAAGAGTTGTCCGGTTCGCAGATTCCAGAGTTTGAGAGCCTTCTCATCCGCAGTGGCAAGAGTTTGCCCATCTTGACTAAAAGCAAGAACAACCCCATTAGAGCCACTGAAACGTTCGCTCAATGTCCGTAGCAGTAGCCCAGCTTGCCAATTCCAAATTTTGACGGTGCCATCGAGACTGCTGCTGGCAAAGAGTTGACCATTGGGACTGGTAGCCAACGTTTTCACCGTGTTGGTATGTTTAGTTAAAGTTCGCAATTTTTGACCGGTACGCGGATTCCAAAGCTTGATGGTACCGTCCTCATGACCCGTAATTAGTGTTTGTCCAGCGTTTGGTGCAAAGATAGCCGCATTCACTTTGCTGCCGTTTTGAGCAAAGGTAGACAACTGCTTGTTACTCTTCAAATCCCAAGTGCGGATGAAATCGCCCACACTAGCCATCAATGGGTTGCCGTAGCTGAGGGTGATAGACGTTGCGTTGAGACTGACAGACTTTAGCCCAATAGATGGGTTTTTAAAAGCGTGCAGCAGTTGCGCTTGGCGTGGGTTATTCGGTGATGCTTGAGCAGTAACAAGAGTTGAGCGAGGAGTTGTTGCTTGGATAGTTTCGGCAGCAGTAATTTCTCCAAGCAATGTCAGTGAGAGTGCTGTCAGTGCCAAGTGAATCAGCCACAACGGGAAGTGTCGCATTGTCTAGCTTGAAAATAGGGGTCAAGGGTCAGGAGTCAGGGGTCAAGGGTCAGGAGTCAGATTCAGGAGTCAGAATTCAGGAGTCAGAATTCAGGAGTCAGAATTCAGGAGAGGGAATTTTTCATTTTTTCGTTGTGAGCGATCGCATATGGGCGACTGTCTTGAAAATAGGGAACAGGGAACAGGGAACGGGGAACGGGGAATAGGGGAAGAAGGGAAGAAGGGAAGAAGGATTTTCATTCCGTGAGTTGTGAACTCGCGTTTATGGTGCCTAACTTTAAGGATTGAATTGTTTACTTGGAGGACAGCGTTTTCAGCTTTCCGGCTGTATCGAGTGCCTCCATGATTCTCTGATCGGCTCTGGGATCTGAATCGGGATACACCACGGGACTTGCATATCCCAGTGTGATCTGAATCGTCCGCTGCTCGGTGTTCAAGGGCTGCATAATCGTGACTCCGTCGTGCGAGAGTGAAGAAAGCGGACTCCAGAACGCACCGGAATAAATCGGTTCTTCTCCTATACAAGCAACGAAGGGAATCCCTGTTACTCGAATTGGAACCCCAAAGAGCTGTTGTACTCGACTATAGGCCGTTTCGCTAAGTTCCAGCTCATGAGTGTCTTTGGTGTAAGTGAGGATATCCTCAGTGCTAATAATTGGCGGATTGCGATCGCTGCATCGCTTCAGGTTAATATTTGCCAAGTCGGTTGCAGGAACGCCACACTCAAGCAGGTAAATGGCGAAATTGCCAGCGTCTTGGGGTGGAGCGCTGGCAAGGCTGGGCGCAATGCTACTCGGAAAATAGAAAATTGTTGTGATGGTGAATAGAAAAAGTAGACCAGAAAACAAAATCGCTGGAATACGTTTTTTCAGCATGTGGTGTAGCATGCTTGTACTTACTTTTCCCCTCAGCCTGTTTGATCAGCCAAAAGTATAGATTGCTGATGAGGGAGCAGGCTTCACCCCATTGGCTCATGCGATCGGGTGAATTCAGTATTGAGTGAGAGTCTTAATCGTCTGGGCGACTGCTATATTTCCCCGAGGCTGCACTGAGTTCTTGGAAAATGGGTAGGAGACGGTCAACATCTAGTAAAAATACAGTCAAAGAAGCTCCATTTTGAGGAATTACAGCAACATGACTCGCCACATCCAGCGTATCAGCGCGACGATAAGACTCTGGTAAAACACGAATCATAGACAGAGGAACTTCCATTAAAGCTGGAGTATCATCAACTGGAATTCCATACAGTTCATTGGTTGTATTTTGCACCACAATGAGATAATTAGTAGAGTTAGCGGAATTCATTTGACTCGCTCTAAAAAATCGTTGATGCAAGTCTACAACCGTGATTTCACTGTTACCTAAATGAGTGACGCCTACAGCTCCTATCCCACTCCCATAAGTCGATGAATGATTGACTACTTTGTAAACTGAGTCAATCCGCAAAGCTAAGCTCAAGCTCCCCATATTAAAGACGACAATTTTGAGTAATGAGGTCGTCTGTCGATTGCGTGTTAGAGCCGATTCAGTAGAATTGAAAGGAATTAACTGATTGTTCATCGCTAATTATTCATGAGTCAAGGAAAATTTGTAATGAAAAATAAAGAATAAAAAAATCATGAATGATGAAAAAAAAGCGAACTAATTGATTAAATTAAAGATTTAAAGAAAAATCCATCATCCTTAATCAATTCATAATTCATCATTCATAATTCATCATTCATACAGGTACAGTTTCAGCGATTCGTTGACCCATAATTTGCTTGATTGCCCCTAAAAACTCTTGTTCCAGGTAAGGCTTCGTAAAGTAAGCATTAGCTCCTAATTGCATTGCCAACCAGCGATGTTTATCATTACTGCGGGATGTGAGCATCACAACAGGAATATTCGATATTTGAGGGTCTTGGCGACGTTGGCTTAAGAATTCAAAGCCGTTCATATTGGGCATTTCGATATCACAAACCACCAGTTTTACGGATGGACTTTGCTGTAACCGCTCCAATGCTTCTCGCCCATCCCTTGCTTGTAATACTCTTATCCCTGCTCTTTCTAAGCTCAACGCTAGGGTTCGTCGTAGAGCAACAGCATCATCAACGACTAGAACGGTAGGCGCTTTAACCGTTTTCCGGGAAGTTGGAGTCTGGTTAGCTGAAGACGTTTCCTTCGCGGTAGATACACCCATTAACTCCATAGGTGCAAGGGGCGTCATCTCCGGAAGTAGGCTGGTGGTTGTTGCTGTTGCAGCCGCGTTTTGTGCTAAGACTTGTTCGAGTAGAGCAGCCGCCTCAATAACTGGAATAACGCTACCATCCCCCAAAATGGTACAACCGTATGTACAACTAGGAGGTGCGATCGCAGAACCGAATGGCTTGATTACCAATTCTTGCTCTGTGACTAAGCGATCGACTTCTAAAGCGAGAAAGCTTTGCTCTTGGCGTAACACCAACATCGGTAATGCCCAATTATCTGGTGTCGGTAGAGAAAGTAGTGCTCGACTGGGAGACGTTTCTGGTAAGTGACAGCCATACCCTAAGAGTTCCGACAGTCGGTAGGTGGGAACAATTTCGCCCCGCCAGTGCAGAAACTGCTGCGTTCCTGATAGTTTAATCTGATCGGGTTTAGGAATGACAATTTCTTCAATACTGTCAGACGGTAACGCCAAAGCAGTAGGGCCACTGAAGCACACGAGTAACTTAGCGATCGTTAAGGTGAGGGGCAAGCGTAAGGTAAAGGTGGTGCCACCTCCCGTTTCCGAGGATACCGCAATCGTACCTTTGAGTTGTCGCAATTGCGATCGCACCACATCCAACCCCACACCTCGTCCAGAAAGCTCACTGACTTCAGTTGCGGTGGAAAATCCTGGCTCAAAAATAAAGTTAGACAAACGGTTACTCGGAATCGTTGCCAATTGTTCGGCAGAAAGTAAACCCAATTCCAGTGCTCGTTGCCGGATGCGTTCTAGATTCAAGCCTTGTCCATCATCCCTCACTTCAATGATGGTTTGACTGCCTCGGTGGTAAGCGCGAACTTCAATTTGCCCTTGCTCCGGTTTCCCTTGCTGACGCCGAACCTCCGGAGGTTCAATCCCGTGATCGAACGCATTACGGAGTAAATGGAGCAATGGATCGTACAATTTTTCCAAAACGGCTTTATCAACCAATACACTCGTACCAATCAGTCTCAGACCCACCGGCTTACGATAAGTGGTCGATAAATCGCGCAATATTCGAGGAAAACGGTTGAGAACTTCCCCTAAAGGCAACATTCGAGCCCACATCAGTTCATCCCGAAGTTGCGTCAGCATTTGTCGCTGCCGTTCCAGCGTTTGATCAGTTGCTTTGGCAAATAAGACAATATCATCAACGGATTCTTCAAGCTGCATCATCTCTTCTAGCAGCCCTTGAAGTTGAGATTGTAAAACGCCATAGCTGTCCAATTCTAGCGAGTCAAAATCATCAAAATCCGCTCGGACGCTTCTGCGATTGCCTAAAGAACCGAAGGCGCTAGGCCCTGTTTCATTACTAAAGCGTTCTGGAGCAATCAGCATCTGATCGGATAGCTGCTGCAACTGACTGACTTGGGTTTGTACACGGGAAAATCGATTGAGGAGTTCTCGCACTGAGCCTTGGAGTTGTCCATTTTGCAGAGACAGTCCGTTACGGTTGATGGCTAGCTCACCCACCAAGTTATTCATCCGTCCTAATCGTTCTAAGTCAACCCTGACTGAGAGCGACAGATTCGGCGTGGGGGCGGCTTCACTCTTGGATGTGGCTGGAGCATTAGTCGTCGCAGCAGTTTCCGGATTGTTTGAAGACAACGGTACAGCAGCATCTTCAATAGCAGGCAACTGATCAAAGAGTTGCTCGATCTGCTGAACGGCGACTTCTAATGCCTCAATAGACTCACTCTCTGGTAGTAAAGACTCTTGCAGGAAATGCAATGCCGATGGCACTGGGACAATGGCACTGGAAAGAGCAGGTTCTGTTTCAGCAGAAACTTCTTCTGAGGTAGTAGATATTTCCTCCAAAGCAGGAGTTTCTGATGCAGTATCCTCTCGGCTCAAAGCATCCTCTTGAGCCATCCCTTCTGAAGCATGGACTACCCATTCAACTTCTAGAATTTCAGAGTCAGATGCATCGCCTGCAACTTCGGAAGCTATCTCTTGGAGAGCATAATTCGGTGTAGAGGTAGTGTCTAGCTCCTCCGTTTGGGCGGCAGTCGCTTGTTCACTCACCTCCACAACAGGGGGAGTGGCGATGCTGCCAAAAATTTCCTCCAGGGAGGGAATCGTGTCCTCTAGCTCTGCAAAGCTTTGCTCTAAATCAAAATCGGGAATTAAGAGAGCATCTGGAATATCTGCTGTATCGTTTGATACAAAATTAGCTGTCGGATCAGTAAAGGCAACTAAAGCGAGCGAAGGACCAATGCTCAAACTTGCCTCGCCTGCCAGCACAGCTTGTCGGGCAATTTGAAAATCCACCAGCGCCAATTGAGCAATTTCTACAGCCCTTGCGGGTTGAGTTTCTAGGGCGCTAAGAGTCGTTTGAGCGATCGCACCAAATTCTGGCAAGTTCAAAAACTCGGCAAATCCGGCAAACACTTCGGCTTGTGCGCGTAATTCACCGGCCACCTCAAACGCCGATGGATTAGCAACCACTTGTTCGAGGCGTTCTAATCCCTGAGCAACATCCACTTCAAAGATAGATGTCGTCATATCCATCCCTAATTCCGAGGAACTAGGGATGTAACTGTCCGCCTCTTTCAATGCATCTCCCAATCGTTCCTCAAGCAGGAGGAAAATCGGTTCAGCCAGATCTATTGCTTGCTCAATATCAAAGTAACCTGTTTCAATCTGCTCCATTAATGGAAGGCGCAGACAATCATAAGCTTGCAGCAGTTGACTTTCTAAGTCCGTATCAATTTCTAAAGTGTCGCTGTAGAGGGCTTTGAAGATAGTTTCCAGGCGGTGAGCGATGGAAGCGATCGCATCAAGTTCTACACTAGCGGCTCCTCCCTTAATCGAATGGGCAGCTCGCATTAAATCGTGAACTTTAGCAGTACTTTTTTCTTGCTTCAGTATCAGCAAACCCGTTTCGATTTCCTGCAACAGTTCGGGAGCCTCTTCAATGAAAAATTGATAGGCAGAGTCGCGGATATCAGGATTAAGTGCCATTGTTCCAAGGGTTGAAGGTTGGAAGGTTGGAAGGTTGAAGGTTGAAGGTTGGAAGGTTGGAAGGTTGAAGGTTGGAAGGTTGGAAGGTTGAAGGTTGGAAGGTTGGAATTTATAACCTTCAAATTGCTAACTTTCAACTTGTTAACCTTCAACTTGTTAACCTTCAACCTGCAACCCATTAGCTGACTTTGAACTGACCCACGTCTTCTTGTAGCGCTTGGGCAACTTTGAGGAGTTGTTCAAAGGAAGATGATACCGCTCTTGCTTCTTTAGAGGTTTTGTCGGCAATTACCGCAACATTCGTCATGGTATTTGTCACCGCTTCAGAGGCTTGAGACTGGAACACGGTTGCTTCGGTAATGGCTTCAACCAACTCGCTAATCTTGGCGGATGCGGTTGTAATTTTGTTCAGACTTTGACGGGTTTCATCCACCAACTTTGTACCCATGACTACCTGCTCAGTACCAGATTCCATGGCTGCTACTACCTCGTTGGTTTCTGCCTGAATGGCGGCAACGAGTTTTTCGATTTCACTGGTTGCATCGGCTGATTGTCGGGCTAGAGCTCGGACTTCATCCGCAACCACTGCGAAGCCTCGACCTTCTTCTCCGGCTCGTGCTGCCTCAATGGAGGCGTTAAGTGCTAGCAGGTTTGTTTGAGCGGCGAAGGTACTAATCAGGTTAACGACGGTGGAAATCTTTTGTGACGATTCACCCAAGTGTTTGACTTTTTTGGCTGTTTCTGCTACTGTTTCGCGGATGGCTAGAATACCGTCTACTGTACGGTTCATCGCTTCGTCTCCCTCTTCTACAGTTTGAGCGGCTTCTTGTACAGCAGAGAGGGCTTGTTCAGCGTTATCAGCAACCAGTCGCACCGATTGGGCCATTTCTTGGGCTCGTTGTAGCGCTAAAGAAATTTCCTCAGCTTGACGCAACGCTTCAGCCGATAGAGATTGAATCGAATCTTCGTTGGTGCTGGTGGTTTGAGCCACTTGGCTTGCCGCTTCTTGCACCTGAAGTACGATTTTCCGCAAGTTACCGACTGTTGCGTTGTAAGAGTCTGCGATCGTTCCGATTTCATCCGCCGTCACTTTCGCCCGAATGGTTAAGTCCCCTTTACTAATCGGGTCTACCTCTTGTAGGAGTTCTAACGCACGTCGTTGCAAGTCTTCTTTGAGTCGGCGCTGCTCTTCGGCGAGTGATTCCGTCTGTTCGAGGAGGATGACACGGTCGATGGAAAGACCCATCTGACCGGCTAACTGCTGGAGGAAGTTGATTTCAGAGGATTGCCACTCGTGGGGCGCTTCACAGAAGTGAGCCATTAACAAGGCATAGGGTTTACCTTCGTGGAGAATGGGGATTTCAACGGTGGCTTTGATTTCCAGACGCTCCATAATTCTCAACTGATCAGGAGCAAGATTGGCGTCTTGGATGTTACTCTTCGGCTCAATACGCCCCTCTTTGTAAGCTTCAAGCTGTTGCTCAGAAATAAAGGTTTGATCAATTTTGGTAATAAAGGCACTCGGCCAACCTCTCCCTACTGATTCAGAGACGATTTCCCCGCCGCCGTTAGGGTTGAAGCGATAGATAGCGAGGCGATCGGCATGGAGACTTTTACGACCATCATCCAAAATCTGACTAAAGAGATCGTTAAGTTCTTCTGTACCCAAGGCACGAGAACCTGTCACTTTTGCGAGTAGGAAGGCTCGTTCAGCAGCAAGTTCTTGTTCTTGCACGAAGTTCTGTAACTGCTCGGCCATCCCGTTGATGTTGTTGGATAGCTCGGCCATTTCGTCTTCCCCTTCTACCTGTAAGCGGGTATCCAAATTTCCCTGACCAATTTTGTCTACCGCACCGGCTGCATCAAGAATGGGTCGTACTGCGCGGTTGGTTACGTAAATTGCGATCGCACTAACCAGTACAGCGGTTACAACGGTACCTACCATGACGAGCAAGAGTAGCTGTCTTTGAGGTGCAAACGCCAATTGGGTTGGGTTCGCAATGATGTATTCCCAGTCAAGTTGGGGCAAACCTTCTAGGGGTTGAGACTTGGTATAGGCAAACAGCTTCTCCGTTTTGTCTAGTCGATCAGTAAAGACTGCTGAACTAGACGCCTTGCTTGAAGTTCTCAATTTAGACAACTCAGGAAAGACAGGCAGCGCTTCTTTAAACTCTTTCTCCCGTTCCGCACCCAAGAAAATGTCTTGGGTACCAGCATCAATCAAATAATATTCGTCCTCATCTACACCGAAGCTTCTGACTAGTGCATCAAGACTGGTTACTGGCAAGCGAGCTCGTGCGATCGCGACGGTCTTACCCGTATTCTTATCTTTCACAGGAGCTGCAATGTTAATAGCAGGTCGTTCCTGTGTGTCAGAAACCGCAGGTCGGATCGCACTACCGATGTGAGGTTGATCTGTCTTGAGGACTTCCTGAAAATACTCCCGCTCAAATTGATTGGGCAAGGGATCGCTTTTCGATTTATAAATGACGTTGCCTTTGAGATCTGTCACAGAAATCAAGTCATAGACCCTGTAATCTTCAACGAGCTTATCCAACTCTGCCTCGATCTCCGCTTTAGTGAATGACTTAGATAACTCAGGATCGCTCAAAAAGACACGACGAGACAGTGCCTGAACATCCCCATAACGTTCACGCATAAAGCGATTTACCTTGTCTTCCATACCCGTGGCCCGTGCAATTTTGGTGGAGATAATTTGCTCAGAGAACCCTCGGTTCGCAAAGTAATAACCGGTGATACCTGTTAGTAGCGTGGGGATAGTACCCAAAGCAATAGCCAGTGCCGTCGTTTTCGTTCGCAGACTTGTCCAACGCCACCGACTCGGTTTGCGCTGTTGGCGAGGTGCTTTAGGGATATGAAATGGCTCAACTGTGCCTGTTTTATAAAGGGTAGAAGTCTGCGTCCCTGTTGTGGTTTCATCTAAGGGAATGATCTTAGGGGATGCTAGGCGACCATTGTTGTTTTGGGAATGCTTGGGAGAAAGTTGAGTCATGGAACAAACCTCATTAAAAATAAAGACCTAACGGCAAATGACTTGCCTTGAGCGAAAACTAAAGCAGTGTGACGGTCAATTTAAAGCAGACCGAGTTAAGCTATTCGGTTGACAAGAAAACTCTAGAAATCAGAAAAAGAGATTCGAGATTTTCCGAGTCAGTTTTTAACTCGTTGACGACTAGAAACGTGAAGAATTTTGAGTTGACTGTGTCGGCAAATGAATGGTGAAACTAGACTTCAAGCTCTCGTCGGTGAAGGTTAGGATAGTAGACTAAGATTGCTTAAGGTTGCTGAATGCTGTCTATTTTGGCATTGCCCCCAGAATGGCTTGGCCCTCCATAACGACCAGCATGTCACCGTTCGATTTCATCCAATATCCACGCAAAAATGGGGCTAGCTCAGGGGTGACTGTGGAGGAGGGAGGGGATTGAATTAAATCGGTATTACACCACTCAATATCTTCTACCCGATTCACAACTAACCCTAATACTGAGTTACTTGCATTCGGTGCTGCTACTGTGGAGTTAGACTGTAATACAATTGCCTTATAAACTGAAGTACTGTGTACTTGTTGGTGCCAAGGAGTCAGACCCACTAAATGGCCTAAATCTACGAGCCAAAGAATTTCACCCCGCCAGTTGTAAACCCCCATCACCCAAGGCGGCATTTGAAAAATGGGTACAATCTGCCCGACAGGAATAGTTAGTACCTCAATTAACTGTTCCATCGGTAATAAGGCGGTTGTATCGGGCACTAGATGAAACCGCAAAAATTGCTGAGTGGCTGTTGATGCAGCGGTTTCATTGGGTGGAGGTAAGAGGGAGTTCTGAATAGATAATGAGTCAGACATTGATGAGTGGGAGAACGTGAGGGAAGAGTTATGAATTATGAATTATGAATTATGAATGAGGAGAGTAAGTTTGATTGCTTCATTCATCAGTTATCGTTTCTAAAGGCTAGAAGGTTAAGACCAAGTTGCAGTTCATAGTCGTAGATTGAGTTTCTGGAGCGTTTGGAGAGTTTGTCTCAACGGCTATGGTTGAATGTAACTGCATATAAGGTGTTGCATCAGGAGCAGGTGCCGCCGTCTAGAGGCTAGGTTGAGCGGCCCTGTTTTCCTTTTTCTGCGTTATTTTTCTTGAGGCTGGGAGACGTCAAAACTTAACCGAAATGTTTTAATTTTTTGATGTCTCATCATCAAGGATTTAGCAGATTAGTCATTAGGAGAATAAACTTACTTCATTAAAGATGGCTCACTAATGACTAAATTTAACAGCTAAGACAATGGAGAAATAATGCCTAGAACACTCCTTAGTTTTTGATGAGTTGTTTAACAGTGCGTACAAATTCGTCCTGATCAACAGGCTTAGCTAGGTACGCATCAGCTCCTTGCTTCATTCCCCAAAACTTATCCATCTCACCTCCTTTGGTTGAGCAGATGACAACGGGAATGTTGCTGGTTGTTGCTGCATTTTTGATCTCGCGGCAAATTTCAAACCCACTGGAACCTGGTAATACAACATCGAGAATGATGATATCAGGCTTATGAGTAGTCAGCTTTGTTAGAGCTTCTTCTCCACTATTTGCAGTCATGACGTTCAAACCGCCTTGCTGCAAACAACGGGTCAGAATTTGCATATCGGTTGCAGAATCTTCAACAACTAGGGCAGTGCTCATGAATTTACCTCGATGATTGACAAGAAAACAGGAATAGTTGATCGTTAGTCATTAGTCATTAGCCTTTGGTCATTAGTTATGGGTGAAATGATGAATGAATGACAGGAGACTAGGGACTAAGAATTAATTGCACCCTGAGCTAAGTGCTTGCGTAATACGCTTAGCACTATCCCAGCATCCACAGGTTTGCTGAGAAAATCTGACGCGCCGACAAGCTTGGCTCTTACCCGATCGACGATGCCATCATTGCCCGTCAAGATCACAATCGGAGTATGGCGAAATTGAGCCAGCTTGCGTAATTTTGCACAAATCTCGTATCCGTTGGCGTTGGGCATTACCAAGTCTAAAAAGATCACTTCGGGTTTACGGGCGATAAGGATGGCGAAGGCCCGTACTGCATCTTCTACTCCAACAAACTGATATCCAGCAGCAACCAGCAGAGATTCCATCGTTTGCCGAACCAATGGGCTGTCATCCACACAAGCAATCAAAGGGCCAGTGGGTTCTGCTGAAGCGATCGGTACATCAGAAACAGGTGTATTAATTGGACTAGGTAAATCGGGGATGCTTGTCAATTCCACCCAACCCAATTGAATGTAGGGCAGAAGGGAACGGGTAACTTGCACCAAATCCTGCTTCATCTGCACTGCCAAGTCACGCAGTGTGTGTTGCCCATCTAGGAAAGTGCTTAGGGTTTGGTAAGCTTGGGGTGAAGTCCGCCTGCGGAGCTCCTCGGGTTGCTTGATCAGGGGAGCCATATCAGGGGAATAGTGGGTGAGTCTGGGATTCCGCCAAACTTGCAAATAGGGCTGAATTTGTGCGATCGCTTCATGAATATCAATCAAGACGAGTGGTGACGAAATTGAGTCATCTTGATTGATTTGATGAATCACACGCATCGCTTGGCTTAAATCGAACAGCACCTCAGAAACAATTGAGCGAATGATGTCTGCTGCTTGCTCGTTAGTGATGTGTTGATGTACAGCCCATATACTCAATAGTTGATATTCCCAACAAAGTGTAGAACTATTCGCCTTCACCCCAGCTAAATCACGTGGCGAACTATGGGCTATCATCTGGGGAGAGTAAGCCTCTAAATGTCTATGCCACCGTCTTACTGGATGAGTTCCCCCAGTTGCATAAATGATTTGGCCCAGGTAAAGATAAAAAACCCACTGTTCTTCCTTAGAACTTGTGAAGAGAAGTTGGCCACTAAAGCGCAACCGCTTCAACGTTTCCAGAAATAAAATTGGCTTCCCAGCGCTAAATAGATTTGCAGAGGCAAGAGGAGGTATTGGTTGGCTACTTCGCACCGCGCGTTCTCCCTAACTAATAAATTGGCGTGTTGAACTCTAAAATTTGTCAGTGTTTTCCGTAAGTGGAGACGCACCTCACCTGCATCTAAAAAGCCTTAACGCAAGACTTTGATTAGAGAATTAATGCAGGCTCGCTCTGGTAAAAGTTGTCCAATATGCTCAGAGCCTATAGAAACAACAGAAGTAATTCCAAAAAAGTCACATCGTTAGGAGCTAGTTTTTAGCTAGGGTATAACGGGGAGTGTGAAGTGAGGGGTTGAAATCCTTCAGTTTTATCCAATGGAGGAAAACTTTCAAGCTCTCACATCTTCTACGACTCCCCCTAAGTTAATTAGTAGGGAATCCTGAATTAGCGTATTCTGCGTTTTGCGTTCTGCGTTCTGATTTTAATTCTCTGTCATACAGTTCTGAATTACTCGTATTACAGGCTTCCTTACTAGTATTAGCATCAATTGGGATAGATGTCACAAGATAAACTCTGAAATTTACGAATTCTTTTTTTTCTTTTGGTAGGTTTTTACAAGTCTTTTTAGTGGAAGACATATGCAATAAAGACTTGAGCTGGTTTTTCATTTCCAGCTTGATTTTATAAACTTTAAATGAATTTAAGGGAGGGTGATTTATCTGAATTAATTCGACCGCAAATCAACTATAAAATAGCGCGGTGGAATTGCGAAAATCTAGAAAAAACAAATTAGGGTCTACAAATCATAAATCGTAGACCTAAATGGAAAAAGATTTATTTGTATTTTCAGACCCTATTCACTTTTTCCGGATATTTTTTGAATTCATCGGATTTATTTGGGATTCTGAAATTATTTTTTAAATGAAAAATAGTAATCTCGTTGCAGTGAAGTAGGTCGGTTGCTCTTCTCTAGACCTCATAGGAAAATAGGGCAGAGGGCAGAGGGCAGAAGGAATAAGAATTTTCATATGCGGTGGCGGCAATTCCGCCATGAGAGACTAGCTTGAAAATAGGAGTCTGGAGAGTCAGAATTTAGGAGTCAGAATTCAGGAGGGGGAGTTTTTCATCTTTTCGTTGTGAGCGATAGCACATGGGCGGCTGTCTTGAAAGTCTACTTTCATCACAAGGTTCGTGTGCATAGCTCATGGAAAGTCTTGCACCTTCTCAATAAAGGCTGGGTGGGCACCTGCCCACCCGACGAAATCATAAACTTTTCAGACTGTTTGCAATAAGATAGTGCTGCAAGACAGGAGACGACAAAGCAGAAGGCTCAAAAGCACACAGTTCTAACGGGAAATCTCACGTACTGATGCTCATCAGATGAGGCGACAAGCGTTACTCAGATAAAGAGAGATTCAGTTGTGATTCTACAAGGTTCTGCTTCTCTTCTTTCTCTTGTAGCAGTAGTCCTCCTAGGTGAATCAGCGAAAGAACGAGTGCTCCAGCCGAAAGAATGTAACTATGCAACGTGTACAAGTGGACGACAGTGACAGTGTTGATGGCTCCACCACCCGTGATAATATCTCGCAGTCGAGAACCAATCACAGGGATGGCTTCTAAGGTTCCTAGTTCAATGGTGAAACGCCAGTATCCTAACTGTGTCCAGTCGAGAAGCATGGCAGTCCAACCTAAGGCGATCGCTGTTAAAGCTAAGAGAATTCCGCTAATCCAAGCCGTTAACCAGCTAGGGCGAAATTTCTCTCCCAAAAACATCACCACGATTTCCACCAACGAGACAGCAATTAAGCCATTGCCTGCAATTTCATGAATGCGCTGAACTAACCATCCATTGGGAATTTCTGATTTAATCACCCTCAGGGAATTATAAGCCCCACCCGCTGTAGGTTCGTAATAGAAGGATAGAAGAATTCCTGTGATAGCGGCTGTTAGGCACAAAGAGAGAGTTGCTACAGCAAAAATAGTAGCCAGTCGCTGAAGTACGAAACTGTACGATACCTTTTTCATGGCTAACTCCCAACTTTTGTTGGTTGGATATGTAATTTTATTTAATTATATGTAGTTTTTCTAAATTAATCTTGACTCAGTCTTAGCTAAGCGATTCTATCGCCAGTAGGGACGACCTTTGCCAAAAATCCCGACAACAATACCCATTAACTGGGGGAGGTTGAAATGCACAAGAAGCGGGGGTACGGGCAGCAGCAATTTCAAGACAATAACGAAAAATAAACAAGGCACTAAGGCCCACAAGGTTGCATTATTAATGAACAGGCGTGGATGAAAGCGTTCGAGTAAGTAAACAGTTAGAACTCCTACACCAACAGCGATCGCAAATAACATAACTGTACCCAACGGGGGTGTAGATAGAACAAGCAGCAAACGGCGGATTGCCGGAGATTGGGGGTATGCTACCGAGAGGAACAGTTCTAGGAAGATAATTATCAGAATGGTAAGACCAGAAACCTGAAGTAGCGATCGCCAAGGTAGATGTTTCAGGCGGCGCAGTGGATCTGCCATATTGCAAGCTTTAGTTAAGTTGCCTTGATTTTATCTTGCGGTAGGCTTTGAGTCCGGCAATACTGTACTTAGAATAAAGTAAACCCGTTCCATGCTCTAGATGGCCCAAAACAGCGACTCTCGCTACCTCGCTCAGCGCTACCTCGCTGCTTGTGCTGTTTCTCGGGATGCAGGCAAGCTTGCCCTCGGCTATTTTCAGAATGTTAGCCAATTAAAGGTTGAGTTTAAGGCACAGCAGGATGTTACCAGTACGGTTGACTGCGAAGTTGAAGAGTTTATTGTCACTAACCTAGCTCAAAGTTTCCCGGAAGATGATTTTTTAGCAGAGGAACGTGGTGGTGTTGCTGGAAAAAAGCAGTGGGTAATTGACCCCATTGACGGCACGGCTAACTTTATTCGTGGTATTCCTTTCTTTTGTGTGTCCATTGCCTATGTTGTGGAAGGCGAGGTAGAAATTGGCGTTATTTATGATCCAGTAGCAGATGAGCTATTTGCAGCACGACGAGGTTTTGGCGCAACTTGCAACGGTAAGACAATTCGAGTGAGTGATTGCCACGATGTTGCCAAGGCAGTGGTAACTTGCGATTTAGGTTACGGAACCTCTGTGGAACATTCCCTGAACATTACTCAGAAGTTGCTGGAGGCGCAGTGTCATATTCGGTGCTTTGGTGCAGGTGCGTTAGCGATCGCGCGGGTTGCCGATGGTCGCTATGATGCTTATTGGAACCTCCATCATTATCCTTGGGATGCTCTAGCGGGTTGGATACTGGTGCAGGAGGCAGGGGGTTGGGTTAGCGATTTCCTGAATGGTGAGGGTTTGACTCAGGGTAATCCAATTCTTGTTTGTACGCCAAAGATTAAAGATTTTCTGATTGCAGCGACTGGCATTGGTTAATCGGTTGAAGCAACTTTATACTCTCGTGCGATCGCTAACGGTTTGATACTCTCAGGACTTACACATGGATACCATATATAGTAGGGGCGATTCATGAATCGCCCCTACAAATGGCGGT
>CBKWLJ010000018.1:0-41311 GCA_966675205.1 uncultured bacterium | reverse complement strand
TGTGTAACGTTTTTAGCCTTAGCGTAAGTTTCTGCACGATTGCTACTCAAACCCCTTGCCTCCCAAATTTCTTGCATCAGGCGATAGCAATTTTGCCATTCGTAATACTGTTTGGCGCGTTTTTTCATAGCCAAAAGAATGGGGTCTTCCGTAGATTGCTGATTTTCACTCATTATGTTTGCCATCGATAATTTTGCATGGATACAATGCCTTAATCCCATTAGGGAAATTGGCTGTGAAGATTGAATTTTCCAAGTTCGGATGGGGCGTGAGCGCCTTAAAAGCTACTAATTCCTGGCTGGCGTTGTACTGCCCTTCGGGGAACTTCAATTGAGGGAATCTGCCTTTGTTGAGTTGTTGCTCCAGGCATAGCCACAGGTGGGGGTGGGGGCGCTGGTGTCGCCTTGAGTGCGTTTACCAAATGGTCGCCATAGTTGATTAGGAAAATGCTGAACAGTTGGCTAAATGTCTTGATTCCGGTAGCTTCAAGGATTTGTTCTGCCTTGGGTCTATCGTCATTGTCTAAGACAATCCGGGTTTGATTAGCCATTGAAACCCCCTGATATATGAGCCATTGCAATGATGTTGAACAATTGGGGTTCGGGTGCAATCCAGAAGCGATCGCCCGAAGCCTCGCAGATAGGAGCTGCTAAATTAGCCGAGCCTCCCACAATCAGGACTTCACCCAGGTTTGGGAGGTACTTAGCCCATTTGGAGCGGATTTCAGCCCGTGCCGATTCAACCCACTTCTCACATATGTCTTGGTAGATGCTTGAGAAATCGAGCTTGGCTGTGCCATAGAGGCAGTCACCTTTGGCGATCGCATCCATGACATCTGCCAGCGCTGGGCTGTAAGTTAATCCCAGCTCTGCCTGCATCTCGGTTGCCACCTGCTGGGCTAGTTCCTTGGTTCCAGGCAGAAGAATCTCTGCTTCTTGTACCAAAGTGCCAGAGGGCAGATAAATTCGAGCGATCGAAGTCCCTCCGCCTATATCCCAAACGGCATTCGGGTTATCTGGGAAGGCAAACATCCCCTGTTGCTTGGCATAAAGAAATGCTGGTTCAGTCTCATTGAGCGGTTCGACGTGAGCAATGGTGTAGCAGATGTGCTTTCCATTCCGCTTGAATTCCCGCGCATTGGGGTAGTTTTCCAGCTTCCGCAGCGCCTCTACGTCAGAGTCATTGGTATCGTTCGGGAGTGCGATCGCCAACTTCGAGATATGGACGTAATCCACGCCGGGGTTAGGTTCAATCGCCACTAGAGCAATGATTTCAGCCAATTCACACTTATTTCGCTGGAAGATTGGTTCGCCATCAAGTTCCTGAGCTTGCCTGCCGATGATATAGCGTTTGCCGTCAGCCTCAATCAATATTGTTTGGGGGTCGGGCTTAATGCGCTTCCACTGTGTTTCGGAGACTTCTTTGATGCACGAAGGAATCATCTGGACTTGATTTTCAGGGTCAACCCATTTGATAAATCGGTTTCCACCGTCAAAAGCCACACAGGGTCGTACCTGGGACATTTGCGGATGGCTGTGTACGTGAGTAGATGGATAGGCGTATCCGTCCCGCGTCTGGAGCTGTTCTTGAGTTTTCATGGTTCAGAATGGCTAGATGCCTTGAATTATTTAGGGTTAAGGCGATGAAAGGAGGGGTTTGCAACCGTTTAATGCTGGTGTCCGCTTATGTGCGTTTTACGCTTCCTGGTGTCCTTTCTGCGTCTATATTTGATAGAATAGTCGCAAAGTTCAGCACTGTCAAGCACTATTTTGCAGAGTTCAGCACTTAGTCGCCAAAACAGCCTCCGGGGAATGGTTCTGTGCTTTACTGCAATTGGGACAATAGTGCAGAACCATGCCAACTAACAGAAACAGAATTACATTTGTTTGTGATAATGAAGTCAAGGAGACATTAAGCCAGTGGGCATCAGAGGAAAAACGAAGCATCAGCAACCTTGTAGAAATATTGGTAATCGAAGCGATCGCAGCCCGACAGCAAAATAATCCCCCCACCTCTGAAACCAAAAGCACCGGGGGGAAAGGCAAAAAGTAGGAGCGATCAATATGCCAACACCAGGAAAACTCGAAATCACCATCAAAATTAATGAGATGCCGGCCGACGTGGAAACCGTAGAGAACAACTGGAAACAGTTTGACCTTGACTGCGATGGTCAGCTAGTTCGCGTCACCGTTAAACCCAAAGTGTTTAACAAGCTTGAACAAGCACAGGAAAACTACCCGATGTGGGTGGCTGCGATAGCTGGCAAGATGGGTGAGCCGATTGAGGGAGGATTCGTGCTTGACCAGCCGAATATCCAAACCTTTGAGCGCAAGCCTAAAGAACCAAAAACCGAGGCGACAACGGCTTGACCCCTCCGGTAATCCAACTATTCTGATACATCAAAATTTCAGGCACAATCCCCTGCAAAACATAAGCCTACGTTATCTGTGGGTTATCGTTACGCTGTTTTTCTTGTTATTTAAAATGCCCTATTTTTCAGAGAATAGGGGTTGACAAGTTGTAAGTCTGTAGAGCCTATTTTTTGATAGAACCAAGACGGTGAAAAGCTTTTTCGGTGCGATCGCTGAGGATTTTGCTACGGATTTTTGATTCAATCTTTACATCCCGTAACGCCCCTTACGCCCAAGCGATCGCAGCACCCAAAAATAAACTATTTTATATATATGAATTCAGGAGGACTTGCTAGCTGAGAGAATCCGAAAAGCCAAAGCCCCGGTGCGTCAATCCAATACACTCCGGGGCTTCAAATAAAAAAAATCGAGATTCAGACAGCCTCAATTATACAACAAGTTGCTTATTCACTCAACAAGTCGCAGCCTTAGAGGAAGTCAGAAACCTCGAAACCGTTAAAAATCGTTTTTCAACCCTAACTCAAAATCCGTGTCTTTCGTTAGTACAGGTGAATAAGCAACTAGTTGAATAAGGCTACCAGAATCTCGATCTCACAAGCGATACAGGAGATTGAGAGATGGAAAAAGTTTTTTGCCCAGATTGTTTTTGCCAAGAATTTTCATTAGGAGCTGGCACCCCAACACACTACGCCTCGGTTCGGTGTGCAGAATGCGATCGCTTCATCCGCTGGCTTCCCCACCCACAAAATCATGAGGCTCACGGGGATGAAAACGCCCTGATCGACAGACTCCTATCCTGCGATCGGCTCAATGCTTGGGAGCGGAAATTTTGCCAAAGTCTTAAAGGACTGCGGAAACGAAGTCCTCGGCAGCGATTAAAACTTCTCCAAATCGCAGAGCGTTCCAGCTCTCATCTCTTTTCCCAAGGAGGTGAGGGCTGATGAGCAGCTTCGCATACCTCGGAAGGAACTGTCCCATCTGCAACGGCGCTCGGAAGGACTGCCGCCGCAATAACGGCAACGGAATCATTCACTGCCGTGACAGGTCTGCAAACCCCATAGGCTGGCATCTCATCAAAGAAGATGCTCAGGGCTTCTATATGTGGGGTGAAGGGGATGGGCATGATGCCATCTCCTCTGAAGAGAAAGAGCGTCGGAACCAGGAACAGAAACTCGAACGGCAGCGCAGGGAAGAAGAAAAGCGCCGGGGTGCCTTGCCAGTATCGGAGCGAGATACCGCCATCCGGAAGCTTCACAAGCATTTTGGGCTGGCATACCGCCATCGTGCTGACCTCAAGCGCCGGGGTCTGACGGATGAGCAGATTGATAAGCTGACATTCTTTACCATCCAACCTGGTGAGTGGGTGCCGAACGGTATCCCAGAGAATCTGCCGGGGGTGAAGAATGGAAGGATTTGGGGAACTGAGGGCTATGCTTGCCCCACGTTCAATCCACAAGGGCAAGTCACGGGCTATCAGACCCGCTTAGACAATCCTTCGGAGGGCGGGAAATATCGTTGGGCTACAGGAGCTGTCAGCTCCCACCTGCCTAATGGAGAGCTGCCGATCACTTTTGCCCGTCCCCTGGATGGCGTGATTAAGCGCAGGGCGATCGGGATGGCAGAGGGGATTCTCAAGCCTGCGATCGCTTCCCAAAAACTAGGGCAGATTTTCATCGGTGCGGCCGGCTTCCTCTTCTCCAAGGATGTAGAAGTTGATGGCAAGGTAGAACCAGAACGGGTTCCCCTTGACCAGCTCAAGGAATATCTAGAAGCTGCCAGCGCTGAACTGGGGACAAAGGATGTAGAGCTATACCCCGATGGCGGTGTAGTCGAAAATCCCCAAATGTATCAAAAATACCAATGGATTTGGAATGCTTTGACCCAATTGGGCTACAACGTCAGGATTGTCTGGTGGGGTCAGTTCAAGAAAGATAAGCCTGATTGTGACGAACTACCGGAAGCGGCGGAACTTAAACTGATTTCACCGGGAAAATTCGCAGATTACGCCAAGAGATTCGGAGGAGCCGACTCGCCCTATCAGCAGAAGGTGAGACGCGAGTGGCGGAAAAACCGGACTTTTACCCCAGACATTACCGATTCATCAAAATGGGTGAACTGGGCCCTGCCATCGGCAGGCACGATATTTTTTGGGAGAGCTGGACTAGGACGCGGCAAAACTACCCAGCTTAAAAAGTGGGTGGGCATCTGGAGAGCAGAAGACCCGAACACCAGATTTTTTGTTCTGGGCTACCGGAATACTCTACTCCTTCAGACGGCTTCACAGTTGGGCTTTGTCCACATTCATGATGGCGATGCTAGCTTACTGAGAGCCGATGAGCACACAAGTTTTTGTTTGTGTGTCGATAGTCTCCTAAAGTTCCAAGCCGAAGATTTCGATGATTCGGTGATCTTTCTGGATGAAAGCATGAGCGTTGTGAAGCACCTGCTTCTCAGCCCCACGATTCCCAAATTTAAAAGAGATCAAATTCTTGAATTATTCTCAGAAGCGATCAGACGGGCCAGAACCGTTATCGGGATGGATGGGCTACTGGCTGATTGGGCTGTAAACTATCTGGCTGCGATCTGCCCAGAGAAGAAAATCATTAAAGCTCATAACACCTACAAGGCTGATAAACCCGCCATCAACTTCCTGGTAGGCACTCAGGGCCTTGACGAGAAACTCAAGCCCAACGATCGCAGTCCTTGGGTGAAGCTGATGCTAGAGGCTCCCGTGCTTGTGATTTGCTCGGATTCCCAAATTTTCTTGGAAGCGATGGAGGAATATTTTCAGAAAAGAGGTGCGAAAACTCTGAGAATTGACTCCAAAACCGTCACTGAGGACTATGCCAAGGAGTTTTTAGCCGACTGCAACAAGTACATCAAAGACCACAAAATCGATGTATTGCTGTATTCCCCGTCTGCGGAGAGCGGATTAGATGTTTCCCTCAAGGGTTGGTTTACCGATCATTTCGGCTTCTTCTTCGGGGTTCTGGGGGTCGATGCAATTATTCAAATGATGGGGAGAATCCGAGACCCTGAAGTTAAACGCTTCGTGTGGTGTAAGGAATGGGTAGCTCAATCCGAGCGATCACACACGAAATCTCCTTTTGTAGAGGAAGTCGAGCGAACTCTCGGCTGGCTAATTCAGGAAGAAATTATTGAAAGCATCAAGAGACTGGGAGCCAGTGGCGAACTCTCAGATGAAAATTTGGATCTGCTTTGGGACAAAGTAAAGCAGATGCTCAAAGAAAGCTGCAATACTCCCCATTTCCGGGCTTCCTGCCTCATCACAGCCATTGAGAATGCCGAGAAAGCAAATCTCCGCTCCTTCCTCCGTGAAGCACTCCTTAAAGAGGGCTACGGCATCCATGAGCTAATCCTTCCATCTTTCGATGCCGAGAAGGAATTGGAGAAAAATGCTAAGGAGGAAGTCAAGAGGCGGAATAGCCGTGATATTTTCACAGCTCCGGTAAAGGATGAGGAAATTCCGACTTTAGTCAGCACCCGATCACAGTTTGACGCGAAATGGGAAGACCGCTGTCGTCGGATAAAGGCTGTACTACTGGATCGACTTCCTGGTATCCGTGATTCTGGGGTTTGGGATGAGGATTTCATTTATCTCACAAGATACGAGGAGCCAGATTTTATTTCCCGCCAAGAATTATTCTGGCTCTACAACAACCCAGAGGAAGCGGCAAAGGAAGGAATTCGTCGGCTCCACTGGTTCGCCAGGTGTGACAAAACCTTCATCGGGGATATCAGGAGCCGATTTCTCAAAATCGAAGCCTACCGAAAGCTCGAAATTCATAGATTTTTCGACCTGGATAAGACCTGGCATAATGACAGCCCCGAAATCCAAGATTTATTGGAGCGCTGCAAAAATCCTGCGATCGCAAAAATTCTCGGTCATCCCGGAAAATTATCTGGGATACAAAAACTCTCTCGCCTTCTAGAGCCTCTGGGGATTTTCCTGAAATCTTTTCGTCCCCACGAAGGAGCAAGATTTTACAGAGTCGATTCCGAAGAATTTTTCAATCCAAGCCGCCTCGAAATTATTCGGGCGATCGGGAGACGATACGAAAAAGCAAAATCGGAAGAAAAACCCCTCGACTGGAATCAGATTTTTGAGCCATCCGGAGAGGGAGTAGAGCGCTCCACCTCCCCCTATATGTATTTAATAAATAATGGGTCAGGTGGAGCGGCTGAAACGATTGATAATACTACCTTTCAGCCGAAATCGGGATTTTTCCCCTTAACTCAGTCTGGGCAGGTCATTTGTAGTGTCTGTGATAACACGGAAAAATCTCCAGAAAAATCTGAAGCGACCGGAAAAAATCTAGAGGAATTTTTTGAGGCTTCGGAAAAATCTATGACCCCCCAAGAAATTTTTGAGGCCCCAGAAAAATCCGAAGCGCTCGATGAAATTTTTGAGGCAGCAGAAAAATCTGGTGTCCACGTCGGGAATATAAATAATATTTCTCCCACTGTGGACACCACCCCCGAAGAAAAATCGGATGAGGGAACTGCCCCAGAAAATCTTGAGGTGTCCGAGGAAAATCCGGAGCCAGCAGAAAAACCCCATATCCACTCATGGGTGGGAAATATCCCCATCATTATTCCGAATCGGATGAAGCAAGTGGCAGCGGTGGCAACGGTCGGGGTGGCAGCGACTACGATCGCATTGCCAGCAGCAGCAGCTCCACAATCTTGTGGGACTCCGATGGAAATTTCACAGCCTGCGGAAATTCCCCAGCCCGAAAAATCCCGTCCCTCTGTACGGGAACATCACTGGGAGGAGCTGCCCAAGCCTGGAAGGATTTTGCACTGGGTCACTGGCGGGGAAGAGAAACTGGTACTCAAGCAAATCGACCCCGATGGGCGCTGTCAGGTTTGGAGCCTACTGAGTGGGATTTACACTCAGACCCGTATCGCTCAGCTCCGTCCTACTTCCAAGCCCCTGTAGCCTAAGAGTGCCTCTCAGGTCTTCTAGGTCGTTGGGGTTGGGTTCTGTGGCTTCTGGAGCCTTCTAGAAGCCTCTGAGATTCAGCGGAGTACTCAATATGTCGAGCAGGTTTCCCTCAACCAGACAGAAACCCAGCTCGGACACCCCCCTAAGCCTTACGTGGTCGAGATTCCTACCACGTTTCTCCATCCCGTTTCGGATAACCCAAGCCGGGAAATTGCTGGTCAAAATTCCCTAGTGTTTTACAGACTGTCAACCCCTATGGGGATTCTTATAGATGTAGCGACCTGGAGTTTTCCGGTTTGAACAGGAAAAATCAACGGAATCCTAGTGTTTTACAGACTGTCAACCCCTAAGAAAAATCTTTTAGGTTCCCGAAAAAATCCTGAAACCCTTGTGGGCTGGAGTTTACCCCTTCTGGGGTGAAAACTCTCCAGACTCGTGTTTTACAAGCCGTCAACCCCCAGTGCGAAAAATCTTTTGGGTTGCGATAGCGAAGCGAGTAAAGCGTTAGCGCAGATCGCAGAATATTGGACTTTTCGTCCCCCAGGTCGAAAACCTCGCTTAGTTTTCGACCTGACCAATGTCCCCGCGTTCCGACAAGTCTGAAGCCCGATGCTTCAAGGCTTTAGACCTGACCAATGTCGTCGCTTTCGGACAAGCCTGCAAGACTTGACCCACGAGAATACTTCCGTTTCAAACAGAACTATTGAAGCCGTCTCCGCAGTTCTGAGGAATCGACCAACTCTGTGGGTTTCAACAGTCGTCACAAATTGTGACGCTATCCCCTGAACTCCTGCAACTTCAGGAGGTCGTAAAACACACCCACAAGACTACCAAGATGTGGCATCACAAATCTTAAAAGAATGAGAGTTCCAAGACCCACAAAACTACCAGTAGTTGTCGGTTTTTGCGACAACTGCCCCAAGCCGGACACCCCCCCAGCCGGACATCCCGGAAATATTCCGATAGCGATAAATCTGTAAGCTTTGGAAATATTAGAGGTTTTTGATTTCCGGAATTCTATCCATCGCTATCGGGATATTCTCGCTTGCAAGCTCCAGGGGCTTCACAAATCAGCCCGTAGTTTTGTGATTTTGTGATTTTGTAGATTTTTATGTTTTGTAGTAAAATATCCGCAAAAACAAAAACCCGCAGGCTTCTTGGGAAAGCGATCGCATCTCTGAGGACTTGGAAGCCGTCGAATCGTAGTTAACATGGAAAAATCGATGTTAACACGGTGGTCATGGATAGAGCAGATAATGGATGGTTTTGCACAACAGGCACCGAGCCACTGGCAAAGCAGGTTGTAGGGGTAAGATTCCCTGAATCGGTGTTAACACGGCTTCAGGAGAGAGCAAGCCAAGAGGGTGTCAATCTATCGGGATTGGTAAGAATGCTCGTAGAAGAAGCAGGGGCATTGCGGAGAGAAAACGAAAAGCTCCGAAGCGATAACGAGATACTGAAGTTCAGGCTTGCTGAGTTTGAGATCGCCAGATTACAGAAGATCGAAGAGGCGGAGCGTGGTGCCGCCAAGCGATTAGCCAAGGCTGAACGGAAAGCCTACCAAGAACAACGAGCCGCACAACGTCAAGCCAAAAAACGCATCCCGTAGCTGGTAAATGTAGTATACCGAGGCAGGGCGTAACATTTCCCCTATAAATTGATACTTTTAACGGTAAAGTGTTACGCCTGGATGTTAGATACACCAACGCTTAGAGGTTATTTTCAGGGTTTTCCACCCCGAAGTTGTGTTAACGCCGTTTTTTCGTTGACGCTACAGTTTCCCCCCAAAGTTGTGTTAACACCGTAAATCCGTGGTTTACATACTACAAGCAAGATTGCGATACTACAACCCCTGGTAGCCACAATCCCGGATTTTGTGACAATATAACCCTTTGATTTTTGTGATACAATATGCCGATTAAACAAAAACCCGCCAGTCCGTTCTTGGCGGAAAGACTGGCGGGTTTGAGAAAATTCCAGAGGTAATTATGACAGTTTTTGCAGAGAGACGACAAATAATTATTGGATCGATAATTTGCGATGGCTTTCAAACTGAAGATGGTCAGTACTGGATGAGCCTGTCTCAATCAACGCTAATCGTAAAGAAGAAAGCAAATTCTATTTCGGATTTTGCCAGCTCTAAACACCTCAAGTCTTTATTTAACAAGGGTTTGGTTAATTCGGAAAATTACAAAATCATTGAGGACGTAAAAGTAGAGGGAATCAACCGAGGTGTCAGCTTGGCGTCATTGAGCCTGGTAAATCATTACTGGCACAACCAATCCCACAAGGGAAACGAGGAGGCTTACCTGCTGGCTCTAGCCCTATCTCAAGAATCCCTAGAGCGGCGGTTTGATTCAGCCTTTGGGATTACAAGAACTGAGGCTGAGTACAACGAGCTACTGGCTGAGCGATCGCAGATGGCTGATCGGATTCTGACTCTGGAATCCGAGCAAGCAGACCTTGAGCGCTTGGCCCGGACGATGATGGAAAACTGCGATCGCCTGTTTGAGGAATTACAAGCCAGCGAATCTTATGCCTATGGATTAGAGATTCAGCAGAATGCCGAAAGCCTGTACCGCTGGCACCAGGAACACGAAAGTTTCCTGATTCAAAGTTTCTAATGCCAAAGTTTTCCAGATGCTTAGTCCCCCGGTCGCTGAGAGTCGGGGGATTTTTTTGCCCAAACCCCGTAACGAAAGTGATTCTGTGATATTGAGATACGATGGGTCTGTAAAACGCATTTCCTTGAAATTTTGGGCTGGCGCTCGGCATTGCACTGATCGCTTTTCTCATCGATGGGGGTTGACAGATGTAAAACAGAAACACAAAAAAACCATGTCATCCAGCAGTCCGATCGCTCACTTCAAATACAATTCCCTGGCCAAAAAATTCCCCGACCTAGCAGACATTATTGAAGACGCGAATGATACTCTTGTCAAATATCGCCTGTCTTTTGCTAGATTAGTGGGAATTTTCCGTGTTTCCCTATGAACACTGTTCAGCTTGGCATTCGCATTCCCTCCAGCCTCAACCAACGCCTCACTGCGTTCATGGAGCAAACGGGTATGTCAAAAACCGAGGTGGTTGTTAATGCTTTGGCTTCCTATATGGGCTGTACTGACGAAATCTCGATAACCGACAGAATGACGAGTATTGAGGCAAAGATGGCTCTGTTAGAGGCATTGGTGAAGCAAGCTAAGTGAGTCAGTTGCATTGTGATTGATAGGTTTGACTAGATACGGTATCAGCAGATATGAAAGTTGTTGGGATACATGGAATCCTCCATGAATTTCTTGGTTCAGCCCAGATAGAAAATAATTGGCTATTAGCACTTCAAGGAGGGCTAGATGAAGCCGGAGCGCCGCGAATAGAAAGACAGGATTTCACAGCCGTTTCCTATGGCTCCTTATTTCGCCCTCCAGGACGACGTTCTGCTGATGTTCCCAAATTGACTGCCCAAGATGTGGAAGAAGGGTGGGAACAAGAGCTACTGGTTGCCTGGTGGCGTGAGGCGGCGGCTTTGTCACAGGCAAATAGAAGCGGTGATGATCCATTGGGTGAAGACCCTAGCATTCAGGAACCTGAGTTTGAAGGTCGAGGACGCACTCCTGCTGTTGTGCAACGCGCACTGAAACAACTTGCGAAGTCGAGGTTCTTTAAAGCTGTCGGACATGAGCGAGTTTTGATATTTGGTTTGAAACAAGTACGGCGATTCTTACATGACCCAGAGATGAAACAGGCGATTTTGCAACGGGTCAGTGAGAAGGTATCTACAGATACTAGAGTTATCATTGGTCATTCTCTTGGCTCGGTAGTGGCATACGAGGCGTTATGTGAGCATCCAGAATGGAACGTACATACACTGGTAACTTTAGGCTCTCCGCTTGGTATACCAGGCTTGATTTTTGATTCGCTTACACCGAAGCCTGAAAATGGACGGGGCGCATGGCCTAATGTCAAGCAGTGGTTTAATATCGCGGATCGGGGTGACATTGTGGCTCTGGAAAAAGAGCTTGCGCCGCACTTCGGAGATGTAGTGGATCAATTAGTTTACAACGGCTGGGAGTCCCACTCGGCGGAGAGATATTTAACAGCGCGAGAAACAGGACAGGCTGTTGCCGCAGGTCTTTTTGATTAATGGTTTTTTGATGAGCGTTTCTTCTGCAAGTGAACCACGCCGCTATTTAATAGCTATCGGCTCACCCTATTGCCCGAATATGGAATTATATCCTTTGGCAGGGGTGAAGACCGATATTGAACGAGTGGTTAAGCTGTTCACCAATGAAGCACAGGGCTATGAGCGTGTTTTAGCAGATCAGATACGTCCTGGTGCCACAGCATCAACGATTAAAAATGCTCTAAGTGCTTGGTTTTCTAGTTCTGAGCGAAAGGCTTCTGATTGCGTCATTATTTACTATGCTGGACATGGCAGTGAAAAAGGAAATTTTGGCTCTCATTACCTGTTTACTGTTGATTCAGACGAGGACAATTTATCTAGCACGGCAATTGAGACTAGTGAGCTAGTTAAATGCTTATTTGAAGGCAGAGGAGAACGTTCTGCCAATATCTTACTAATCCTTGATGTATGCTATGCAGGTCAAGGAGGAGACCAACTAGCGGCGGCTTTATCTAAAAGCCAAAATGTCATAAAAGGCAGTGGATTTTGGGTAATCGCTTCAGTTGACTCCAATACGGAAGCCGGGGATGGTACTTTTGTAGATGCTCTCTCAAGAGCAATGCGGAATTTCGAGTGGATGTCAAACCAAGATGAGTTCATAAATCCTCACGATTTAATTCAGGCTGTTAATAAGTACTTGGCGGAAACAGGTTTAAAAGCCGAAACTAGCGTTGTACGAAGTAGTACGAAACCTAGTTTTATTCGTAATCCTAAATGTCAATGGAACTCCGGAAGTTTTCTAGAAGCTATAGAAGAAAACTTAAAAGAGTTAAAAAATAAACTCAAAAATATTTTGCAACTCCATAATGCTCAGTTTTGTGAAATGCAGCAGGCATATCAAGCTATGGTAAAGGCAGAGCCATTTAAGAGACGTACCGATATAGAAACAATCGAAGCACTGATTACTGAATTAGTAAGATTTCCTAAAGGTTCCTCAGATTTCACGGATCTAGAGGAATTTGCCGCTTGGCTGACTGTTATTTCAAAAAACGATGATTTGATTTTATCACTTCAAAGCTGGGGACAGCAGCACTGTAGAGGTTGGTCTAAACTTGTAACACAAATAAAACAGCGTCAGGAGCAAGACGAAAAAGTTCAAACTGCTCTGTTGATTATGATTAGCTATAGCGACGAGGCAGCGACGCAAGGTCAAGATGGGGAGGTGTATCGGATTCAAGTGTGGCTGATTAAAAACGTCGAGCAATATAAAAGAGATCGGACAGGAATAGCACGTCTTGATATCGATAGTGATTTGACAGGTGATCGAACCTATTCTTTGAAAAAAATTCCTGAGATATTAAACGAAATCTTTAAAGCGGGTAACCTTGTTAAGGAGCTATCCGAAGATGCAGAGGTTCATATTTTCTTGCCTCAAAACCTCCTTAATGAGGATGTAGATCGCTGGGAAATTATTTGTGGAAAAAATCTTATAAATTTGCTAGGGCATGAATACAAGGTTTTTGTAAGAATGTCTCAACGGTTGGAGCGTAACTTTAATCCCAAGTATTGGAAAGATAATTGGGAACAACAAAAACAAATGATTCAAAAAGCAGCATCTAATTTTTTCATTTCCTGTGATGATGCTGATATACAAAAAATTCATAATTTCTATAATAGATTAAAAACGGAAGGTAATAAGAGATTGCTAGGAATTAAATTGACTAAAGCACCATGCCAACATGAGCTTGAAGAAATATTTGATTATATTTTTGACAGGGATTTTCCTTTTGCAATTTGGACTCGTTTCGATTTATGTTCTAATAAAAATAAAGATGAATTAGAGCGAATTTTAGAAACTTCTTTAGGAGATTTACCCAAGACAATAAAACTAGAACGTTTGAACTCTTTTCAGCGACCAAAAGACAGTCATATTGGGCATCACCTGTCTCTGCTGTGGGATGATCCAGACTTAGTACCTCCAAAATCTGCCTGACCTATTAAAGTAGCTATGAGTGACTGGAAAATCTTTCAAGGCGATAACGGCGAACCTCATGACGGCATCGACAATTTGCCCGATGCTCCGAACTGGCGTCCTTTTGGGAAAGATATTAGTCCGGGGGTGAGCCGACGCAAGCGCCGAGGGGAAACCTTTCAGTCGCGTCCTGAAGAGGTGAAAATGGTTAACGCGGCTTTGTACTTGCGTAGACCTTTACTACTTACAGGTAAACCCGGTACTGGTAAATCATCTTTAGCCTATGCTGTGGCGCGAGAGTTGAAGCTGGGTGAAGTCCTCTATTGGTCGATTACCACCCGTACAACCCTCAAAGATGGGCTTTACACCTATGATGCGATCGCTCGCTTACAGGCTGTCAAGCAAGCAGAATCGAGTGGGGGTCAAACCGATGAGGCGCAACAAATTGCGGATTACATTACCCTTGGACCGCTTGGTACTGCGTTCCTCCCGTCTAAACGTCCTCGCGTTCTGGTTATCGATGAGATTGACAAGAGCGATATTGACTTACCCAACGATTTACTGACGATTTTTGAGGAAGGGCGCTTTGAGATTCCAGAATTAGCCCGTCTGGAAAAAGGCGATGCCAATAAGAATCCGGTTGAGGTTTCAGTGCGAACTGCCTACACGGATGATGAAGACGCTCGAAGAGTCCAAATCAAAGGTGGGCGGATTACTTGCCAAGAATTTCCACTGGTGATATTGACCAGTAATGGGGAACGCGACTTTCCTCCACCCTTTTTACGGCGTTGTTTGCGCCTTACGATGCGAGAACCCGAGCGCCCTGAGCTAGAACGGATTGTCAATGCCCATTTAGGGGACGGGATAGCATCGAGCGAGGAAGTTGGTAAACTGATTGGTGACTTCATTGCCCGACGTAAAAAAGAAGAACTCGCGACCGATCAACTGCTCAATGCTATCTTCATGGTGACTCGCGAGCGAGAATTGGTGGGGGATGATAAAGACAAGTTAATTCAATATCTGTTGGCTGAGCTGGATAGTTCGCGTCCTGTCATGGATAAAAAATGATTGCTCGGTTGATCGAGAAGCTGCAAAAAGCAGGCTTAATTTTAAGCGATAAGGATTTAGCTTCGTTTACAGAGGCGGAATCTCTGCTTAGTGCTGAAGATATTGCCGATGCAATTTGGTTAGCACTCCAGATGGGGGCGGATGAAAGTCCTGTTGTCGATGTTGTCGAGGATAATGCCGATAGTTCCGGACAGGAAACGCCTACGGTGACAATCGAAGACGTTGAGGCGGATTTGCCGAAGTTACCGCCACCTTCTGTGGATGTCTATCTGCCTAAACCGAGTCCATCTACGCCTGATACTGCCGAAGTGCAACCGGAATCCGGCTTACCGATTCAGGTTCAAGCAGCCCCAGCATTACAAGATAGGCTTGCGATCGCACGATCGCTGCGTCCGTTGATGCGAAAAGTCCGCTCTCAGACTCGGCAGGTTTTAGATGAAGCGGCGACAGTGAATCGCATTGCCGAACGGGAAATCTGGCTGCCTGTCCTTAAACCTGCTCCCGAACGCTGGTTGGATTTGGAATTAGTCATTGAAGCCTCTGAATTTAGCTTTATTTGGGATACCACGCTGATGGAATTCCGGCAGATTTTAGAGCGGCAAGGGGCATTTCGGAACGTGCGGACTTGGTGGCTGGAAGGCACCCAACAACGTCAATTAAACCTGGTTTCTAAGAAATCCCAGACACCTGAGTTTACCCAGCGTCCACGCAGTCCGCGAGAACTCATCGATCCAACAGGACGGCGGCTGGTATTGTTGGTGAGTGATTGTCGTTCGTCGGCTTGGAAATCGGGAGCTATCCATGAACTCCTCAAACTGTGGAGTACTCATGGTGCAACCGCAATTGTGCAGCTTTTACCCGAACGTTTATGGAACCAAAGTGAGTTAGATGTTGGCGTTGGCGTTCAAGTGAGTGCGTTGATTCCAGGTGCGCCAGGACACAAACTCAAAATACATCAACGGTCGAGCAGGCGTGAAAATGACCTGTCTGATACTCTAACTGTGCCGATAGTGACCTTAACTGCTAAGTCTCTGAAACAATGGGCTTTAGTGGTTGCGGCTGTCGGTCGTCAGCGAACCCCGGCTCGATGGTTTGACCTGACTTGGGTGCAGGATAAAGAACGTAAAGAACGCGACAATCGCAATGAATTTGTTGTAGTTCCCAAGTCCCCGGAAGCCCGTATTGAACTTTTTGAGGCAACGGCATCGCCCATTGCTCAAAGATTAGCCACCATGATGGCGGCAGTACCCGTTAGCTTGCCAGTGGTGCATTTAATTCAGAAGCACTTACTGCCAGAAGCCAAACCTATCCATGTGGCTGAGGTGTATGACAGTAAGCTGTTGGTGCCAGTGAAAAACCTAACTCCCCAACCCCCTTCCATGAATAAAAGTCTTAGTCCTTACTCATTTCCCCTTGTAGGGGAGAACGAGAGGGGTGGGAATGGGGAGAACTCAAAGCCTCTCTCCTTGCCGGAGAGAGGTTTGGAGAGAGGTTTTCCAGATATTGCGAACAGTAAGGTCAATCCCCAGAAGTCGCCTGGGAAGCCTATCGAGTATGACTTTGCTCCGGAAGTACGCCGTTTACTGATTGAGAGAACCCCGATTGATGAAACAACAACGGTTTTAGACACCCTATCTCAGGCAATTGCCCAAAGCCTCAACCTACCACCGATTAAAAGCTTTATAGCATTGCTATCACCCAAGTCCGACTGGAGCCAGGAAACAAAAGCCGCGATTCTCCCCTTCGCCCAAGTCGCTACCCAAGTCCTCCACAGCTTAGGCGATGACTATGCATCGCTGGCTGAACTGGTGGAACAGGATGCTCAACGGAGAACTGATTGGATTAAGCCATCATCGGAACCACCCTTCCCAGACTTAAAGACACTGGAATTCGATACGGCACATCTGGTCAAAACTTCAGATGTAGACTTGTCTTTCCCTCCTTTCCAGATTGAGCAATTTACCATTGCTACCATTACTCTAGAATCGGAACCTGAGACAACTGAATCTGAACTGCAACCCTTTGAATTTACAGTTGCCACGCTGACCCGACGCAAGAAACAATGGGTTATCCAGCGTCAGCAGCAGAGCAATTACCAATTCATCGAAGTCCTCGGTGAAAATCTCATCTTGGAAATGGTTGCTATCCCGGACGGGACGTTTCTCATGGGTTCGCCTAAGCAGGAACGAGAACGCAACGACGATGAAAGACCTCAGCATGAGGTAGCTGTCAGTAAGTTTTTCATGGGCAAATACCCCATCACTCAATCCCAATGGCGAGTTGTTGCCTCTTTACCTCAAGTTAACCGAGAAGTCAATCCCAATCCTTCTAGTTTCAAAGGTGATAATCGTCCCGTGGAATCTGTAAGTTGGTACGATGCAGTGGAGTTTTGTCAGCGCCTTTCTCAACACACTAATCGCACCTATCGCCTACCCACAGAAGCCGAATGGGAATATGCCTGTCGTGCTGGGACAACGACTCCTTTCTCCTGTGGTGAAACAATCACGGCAGAACTGGTGAACTATGATGCAACCAAGACCTATGGTGATGGACCTAAAGGAAAATACAGGCGAGAAACCACGCCAGTAGACCATTTTGGCATTGCGAATGCGTTTGGCTTATGCGATATGCATGGCAATGTGTGGGAATGGTGTTTAGACCACTGGCATAGCAATTATGAGGGGGTACCGGATGATGGAAGTGCTTGGTTAACCGATGATGAGAGTGCCAGACGTGTGCGACGCGGCGGTTCCTGGAACAACATTCCAAGACGTTGTCGTTGTGCGTCTCGCAAAAGCCATTTCCCCGACAACGTCTACAACTTTATTGGGTTTCGGGTAGTGTGGGAGTTGCCGAGGATTCTTCAGTAGCCCGTTGCCCTCTTGCCCTTTTGCACTTTGCCGAAAATTTTACTGAACGACTATTGAGAGGATGAGCCAACCCATAGAAACTCAGGAAGGGAAACCCAAAATCATCATCAAGCGGCATCAGGGAGAAGCTCAATTTTTCGTAGAGCAACTGAGTGATGAAGTTGGCATACGAATGATGCTAATACCCGAAGGCAGCTTCAATATGGGTTCTCCAGAGGATGAACTAGATCGAAGCGATTCCGAGAGTCCCGTACATCTGGTGAACGTGCCCAGTTTTTTCATGGGTAAGTATCCAGTAACTCAGGCGCAGTGGAAGATAGTTGCCTCCTTACCTCAAGTAAACCGAGAACTCAATCCCGATCCCTCTGGTTTCAAAGGTGATAACCGTCCGGTAGAATGCGTCAGTTGGTATGATGCGGTAGAGTTTTGCGATCGCCTCTCTCAATACACTCATCGCACTTATCGCTTACCCACAGAAGCCGAATGGGAATATGCTGCCAGAGCTGGGACAACAACTCCCTTTCACTTTGGGGAAACGATTACCACTGATTTAGCTAATTATCGCGGAACTGATAACAAAGAGTATGGTAGGTCAGGTTCTTATGGACGAGGATCGAAAGGAGAATACCGCGAAGAAACCACACCAGTAGACCATTTTAAAATTGCTAATGCGTTTGGCTTGTGCGACATGCATGGGAATGTCTACGAGTGGTGTTTAGACTGCTGGCATGATAATTATGAAGGGGTACCGAATGATGGAAGTGCCTGCTTAACAAACAATGAGGGTGACGGAGCTGTGTTACGCGGCGGTTCCTGGAACATCAATCCGAGTAATTGTCGTTCCGCGTCTCGCCTCAACCTTCTCCCCGTCATCGTCCTCAACAGTATTGGGTTTCGGGTTGTGTGCGAGTTGCCGAGGATTCTTCAGTAGCCCTTCCCATGATTGCCTTTTGACAATGAGATCATTAGGAAATGATTTTATGTTCTGTTTCCAGCGATGGCTGAATTTATCATCCAGCGAAAAAAGAGTCAGGCTCAGTATTTTACTGAAGACTTAGGGAGCGATATTGGTCTGGACATGATTCTCATCGAAGGTGGAACATTCCTGATGGGTTCACCAGAGGATGAACTAGAGCGATATGACGATGAAAGTCCACAACATCCAGTGACGGTTCCCTCCTTTTTTATGGGGCGGTATCCCATCACTCAATCCCAATGGCGAGTTGTTGCCTCCTTACCTCAAGTTAACCGAGAACTCAATTCCAATCCTTCTGATTTCAAGGGTGATAATCGCCCCGTGGAATCTGTGAGTTGGTATGATGCGGTGGAGTTTTGCCAGCGCCTCTCTCAATACACTCATCGCACTTATCGCCTGCCAACTGAAGCCGAATGGGAATATGCTGCCAGAGCTAAGACAACGACTCCTTTTTATTTTGGGGAAACAATCACCGCAGAATTAGCGAACTATGCTGCAACCAAGACCTACGGTGATGGGGTGAAAGGAGAATACCGAGAAGAAACTACTCCAGTAGACCATTTTGGCATAGCCAATGCGTTTGGCTTGTGCGATATGCATGGGAACGTTTGGGAATGGTGTTTAGACCACTGGCATGGTAATTACGAGGACGCACCAAATGATGGAAGTGCTTGGTTAACCGATGATGAGAGTGCTTCTCGTGTGATACGCGGCGGTTCCTGGTACAACTATCCTAGGGGTTGTCGTTCCGCGTCTCGCAGCTACTTTGACCCCGACCTCGTCACCTTCTTTATTGGGTGTCGGGTCGTGTGCGAGTTGCCGAGGACTCTTCAGTAGCCCTTTGCTTTTTTGCCCTTTTGCCCTTTGCCGAAAATTTTACTGAACGACTATTGAGAGGATGAACCAGTCAATAGGGGGAAAAGTAACCAAGGTGTTACCAAGTGCCAAATAAAGCCAAATAAATAACTTTGTCTAAAACAGAACCTCGTAGTATTTCAGTAACACGCCTCAAACCCTCATCATCTCGTAAAAAGTTGGTCAGGCTTTGCCTAATTTGACGCAAATTAGGCAAAGTAATGATTTGTATTACTTATCAAAAACGGGTAGAAAAGGGGTTGACTTTTGCGACAACACACTAGATTGCCCCTGGTTGCACGAACCTTCTATTTTCGCCTACTTCCAGGCAGTTGACAGAAAAGCTCATAGCTTTGACCCGTGAGGAGCGCTTAACTGCTCAAAGACTATCTGGGTCAATTCCCCGTTCTCTCAATTTGGAGCGCCATTCTTCAATTTGCTGCTCTAGAAGGCTCGTGCGCTGTCGCTCTTGTTCCAGCATCTCTTCTGCTGTTGACAACCGCTTTTCGTTCTGGTCATACCAGTACAACCACTCCCGCGTCCATCGTTCGTAAGTGCCAATGCCTCGTCCGATACCTAAACCCACTTCCGGCATCCAAAACGGTTCTCCGTCCTGTCGGACATACTTTCCGTCAACTAAGCGATACACTTCAAAGGGTTCATGCTTGTCGCGCTGCCAGTAATCGGGGTTGTAAATGGTGTAGTACAACACACCTAACTGGGCATATTTGGTCATCTTTTCGTGATATTCGCCGCCAGGGGTCTGGGACACGATTTCTAATGCCCACACGGGAGGAATATTGTTTTCTTCCCATAAGACATAACTCAAGCGCCCCCGTTTGCCTTTGTATCGCTCAACTCCTAAACTGAGGAAGCCATCGGGGACAAGAGCAGGTTGGCGCACTTGTTGGTAGAGGTAGTAAATTGCCATGTCTATGCCCAAGAACCAGTCAATGCGCTCGCCCCATGCGAGAGATAAGACGGCTAACAACAGATTGGGAATCAGGTTTTGAATCTCGTTATCCACAGGGGTATCGTCAGAGTTGGGCAGCTCTTCGGCGGTGGGAAGATATTGTAACGGGTTGTACTGTATCATGGCGGCGCTCAATATCCAGTACGATTAGGCTAACTCATTGTTGGTTACGGCAGATAAAGACTGCTGCTGTCGTTCGGTCTGGCGTGAAGGTATCGGCTGGTAGTCGCCACTGATTCATGTCCCAAGGTCTGCTGTACTAGGTGAATAGGCGCTCCTCTATCCAGGCTATGGGAAGCATGAGCATGACGTAACCAATGGGGTGAGACTTTCCCTTCTATCCCTGCTCGTTTGGCTGCTGCTGACACGATGCGCCAAAGTTGATGTCTGTTGATATGGCCGCCCTTGCGACTCTGAAATACTGGGTCATCACTACCGCGTGAGCCTCTCAATTTCACCAGTTCATCCCAGACATCAGCTTTAAGCAGTACCGTCCGGGTTTTTCTGCCCTTCCCATAAACCGTGACTTGACCGCTGTCCCCTCGTTCCTTGAGGTCTTTCCACTTCAATATGGACAACTCGCTAACCCGTAACCCCCCTGAGTAAAGCAGTCTCAAAATCAGACGATTACGGCAGTCAGTTTCCAGCGCAATCATCGTCTGGACTTCTAACTCAGACAAGATTCGTTCGTTCAAGCAGTCTTTTGGCTTCACCTGTTTTAGAGCCGCACCCGGATTAACCTTTAATACTCCGATTTTATGGGCAAAGGTAAACAGGCTTTTGATTGCCGATGTCACCGTCTTAATACTGTTATCACTTTTACTAGATAGTGTAAGCCGCCATCCTTGTATATCTGCCAATGTAGCTAGATGTAGCGGTTTGTTGATGTAGGCAAGAAAGCTACGGGCATATCGGCGGTAACTTTGTTGGGTGTGGGGAGATAACCCATCTAGCCACATAGCTATTAGTTGCTCATGAGCATCAATGGGTTTGACATCACTTAAGGTATCTGGGGTGGTTTTTAGGGTCATTTCGGCTCAAAAATCTGGGTGAAATTATGTAACATTAGACCCGTTATGTTTCATTGGGTCGAAAAAAACAGTCATTCAAGAATTTGGCTGTTTTCTCCCACGATCAGCCTCGGGGCTTCCGGTTCCCATTTTCACAAATGCGAAAACTCAGTCCGTGGTTACGCCTAACGGGAACACGGTGCTGACGTGCCATTTTGACATTCCCGATAGTTATAGACCAGCTCGTGCCATAAAAAACGAAGGCTTCCTTTGTAATACTTACTTACGAGCAACGACTAACTCGATGTCAGTTGTGACTCCAGGTGGGAAGGCACACCTGACATGCCAAATTAACGGGAGCAACTGAACCCCGACCCGACTCACCGATAGCTTTCGATAAAGTAATAGACAAGTCTTCCACACGGGCGTTACCTGCACTACAGTTATATTTTTGACTTTTCAGCCACTCTCTACCCTGTGGGGGATTCCTCCGACAACGATTGAACTAAGGTAAGCATCTCCTTGGCTTCTGGTATCATCTTCAAACTATCAAAGTCTTCCGTTGCCTCAGTAGCCCAGTGCTGCGCTTGCTCCAAATTTTCTTGCAACCTTGATAAAATCGCGAAGGAGCGCTTGTGAAAAGCAATAGAACGCTTGTCTTTGTTGCGCTCAGCAACAGGTAACCCCCGCTCTAAAAGCTGTTGGGCTAAATCTAAATCACCCAGCTCGATCGCTACATCAGCTAACCAGTTCCCAATAGCAATGACTCCCCGTTGCCAGCCAATAGCAATAGCGAGTTCCAGTGCTTGTTGGTAAAGCGCTTGAGCCTGGATATAATCCTTACTCCTGAAGCAAATTTCGGCCTGGTAATAGAGGATATGAACTTGCTGTCGTTGGCGTTCTCGTTCTGATAAGCCAGCCGACTCCAGCAAAGACTGCTCTGTTTGGAGCCAATTACGCGCTTTGTCAAATTCTTGAGTGCGAATGTAGAGTACCACCAGGCTCGTCGCCAATTCCAACTGGAAGGTTTGGCTTTGATAGTCCCGCAACTCCCAGGCACGTTGCAACAGGGTGGTAGCTTCTTCCAAACAGGGGGGCTGACCCGTTAGAGTTAGTGTCCAGCCTCTGTCATGCATAACCGTTGCGGCTGTTGACCAGTCACCCCGTTGTTCAGCCGCTGGAATTAGCCAGTTCGTCCAATCGAGTCGAACGTCCCAATACCCACGCACATGAGCATATCCTTTAATATTGCTCCATAAGGCTAGGACATCGGTATATCGTTCTTTTGCCGCGCACCATTCCCAGACCGCCATGAGATTCTCCCACTCCCAGTCCAGGTGAGTGTATTCGAGGTGCCATTCCTTCCAATCGGTGGCTCCGTATGACTCCGAAAAACTCAGATACCAACTGACCCAGCGCTCTCGCACGACTTGCTCAAATTCCGGTGCGATCGCAAGTTCGGCTAGAGCATACTCACGAGTCAGCGGTAATAAGCTGTATCGTCCTTGAGACAGGCGCACCAAAGAGAGTTGTTGAAGTTGAGCCAACCCGGAAGCGGTAATAATCGGGTCTGGAATCTCTAAAGCAATGTGGGCAATGGTTTCTCGATCAATCGGTTTTGGAAATAGCGCCAAAGTCAAGAGTAGCTGATAAGCAGGTTGCCCTTGCAACGGCTGCACGGAACTCTCAAAGCAGAAGCGGGCTACATCCCCCGTGGCGTTGGTGACTCGCTCCAATACATCCTGAAGCAAATATCCGGCAGCTAGCTGACCAATGGTATAAACAATGGCAGCGGGGATACCGCTCGTTCTTTGGTAGAGTGCTTGGGCTTCTTCTAGGGAGAGGGTTACTCCCTTCTCTTCGGCTTCGTGGCGAATCAGGTGCAGTCCATCTGCCTCAGGTAAAGAGCTTAACCGAATGGGCACAAACAGAGCCTGTTCGCGGGTGGTTAGGACGACTTTCACCGTAGGGGGCAAATCGTACACAAAGCTGAGGACATCCTGCTTGTCTTCAATAGTCTCTAAGTTATCGACAATCAGTAAGCTGCGCTGGCGCTTCAGGCTATCCCGAATTAAATCTAGCTGCTCGGAGGAAGGCATGTAGGTAATTTCCTCTCGGTTTAGCGTTTTAGCGATCGCCCGGAAGATATCTCGTAAGTTGTGTTCGCGCTTCAGGCGAGGTAAAAGACCCACAGCCGTAAGATACTGGTGTTTGGCTGAGGTAAAAATAATCGCTTCAAAGGTTGGTATCTTAGAGTCGGTTGGCGTAGAGAGGGGTTTGTCATGATTTGCCCTACCTAGCAACTCTGGCTGATGGCGATTCAACTCATCCCTACTCGCTTCGAGGCAACGATAAGCAGCTTCCAAGACTAGGGTTGTTTTACCCACACCACCGATGCCGTCCACACTGATTAAATGTGCCGAATGGTCAAACGAGAGGAGTTCTAATAACCTTGTCAATTCCTCTTGGCGACCGATAAACCGGGTACATTCTCGATTGGGTAAGTTTTCGTAAATGCCTGTCGAAGCCGTTTTGTCGCTTAGGGTTGGCTCTTTCCTTTCTGATGCATCAGCGTCAATCGCTGATAAAGGCTGTTCGCTTTCTGGAGCACTAGCGATCGCTTTTCGTGGCTGTGTCGTCTCTTTTTGTACTTGTAATTGGTTAACCAGGAAATTTCGCAATCGGTTCTCTTTGCCGCGACTGCTACCACTAACTTTGAACTTGTTGTAAACCTGTCCCATGCGCTTGAGACAGGCATCTGGAGAGGTTTTTAGCTCAGTGGCAATTTCTTGATAGCTCTTCTCTTGGGCGTAGCGCCGCAGGAAAACCTCCGTTTGTTCCGGAGACAATTCATGCTTCTGAGCCATCTGCATTAAGAAGTCACGCGGCAATATCACTCTTACCCTTCCTTCCTCAGGTCGTACCTCACTCTAGCATTTTCGGAGGATATTCGGAGGGTAAAATAAAGTTTTGTTAATTCTTGCCAATCTTGGCTTTGAGAGTTTAAGATGACCTTATCGAAAATAACGGAGGATTTAGGAGGCTCTGAATAGAAGCCAACGAAAGTTGGCTGCTTCTTCCACAAACCAAAAAGCGGAACTTACAAAGATGACAACAATAAGTTTAACCATTGCTCAAGCTTCCGATAACGTTTTTGGTTACACAGATGCGTTGGATGCAGAAAATCTGAAAAGTTAACGAGAAGCATTTTTCCGTCCGTTTACATCTGAAACCTTAATAGCACAGCGTTTTTGATTTCGATACACCGCACTGAGAAGAAAAAGTAAATTCTGGTTGGTAAAACTCCAGAACGTTACTGTACTCGACTCGTGCAAAAACGTTGTAATTAGAGACTTTTTCCGAGTAATCCAATTCGGACTGTATTTATCTAGCCGCGAAAAGCCTAACGTCGTAGTTGAGCGAATGAGCGCAGAAAGTTGCTCTTGTCGTCGATTGCTATTCGCGGGGAAAGTTTGGCTTACCCCTTAATCCCCTAACTAGTGAGGAAACTAATGCTAAATCAAGGGAATTTTACTAACAGAGCAATTCCTAATCGAGTTCGCTCTATTCCCTTAAAAACGGTTGCAACAGACGCAATTTTTGAGGAGCAGCTTCTTCTAAAACATCTTGCTCAAGGAGATGACACCGCCTTTTGGAGGATATGGGAGCGGTATCACAAGTATCTTTATAGTCGTTGTCTGACTTGGATGGGAGGCAACCATGCGGATGCAGAAGAGGCACTGAGTCGGGCGACTCTCAAAGCTTGGCGCAAATTGCCAAAGTATGCTGGAACAATTACCAACTCCAAAGCATGGCTCACTCGACTCACCCATAACCTCTGTGTGGATATCCATCGAGAACACAAGAGAGGCGCAAGGGGTATGGAGAGTATTGAAGATATGCCAGTGGCAGTGCGTGAAGCGGTTGCGGCGAGTCCGGACTCTCCAGAGTCTGCCCTTGTGAGTCGTGAGATGGAACTGTACATTCGCCGTGCGGTTGAGGAGTTACCTCCGAAACTGCGGGAGCCTTTTATTTTGCGGTTTTACCGGGAAATGCCCTACTCGGATATCGCCCAACAGCTTGCCCTCTCTAACGCAAACGTCCGCAAGCGCATCCAACAGGCGCGAGAAGTTTTGCAGAAGCGGTTGAACCAATATCTTTCAGGGTTGGATGACTCTCCTCCTTTGAGCGGGTTTGAGAAGAATTGTGCTTTAGAAGAGCCTCAATTTGAGGAATCAGCAGCTTCTAACTCTCGAACAGCGATGACTGCACAGCGCACTTTACAACCAATCAACTATAGGGTTACTGCCACATGTCTAGTATCACTGCTACCCCCCCTGTACAGCTCGCCCAGTCTTCTGGGGTGGAGATGAATGCTTACCTAATTTTAGAGGAGAAACCCACACGGCAAGACATCAAGCTAAAAACATTAAGTAAGTATGTGCAACAGCATCCCACTGGATGGAAGAAACGTTTGGAACTAGCCGAACTCCTGTACGCGATGGGGCGCTGGGAGCAAGCGGTTGAGGAATATCGCCAAGTGATTGAACGACAGCCCCAATTCATTGATGTACGGTTGCAACTGGGGAAAATCTTGCAGTCTCTGGGAAGAGAGGCAGAGGCAATTGCGGTTTATGAGAGTGCCAGGGATTTAATCAGCAATGTTGCCATTGAACACCATATCAATGGATTGATTGAAGCTTGTCATCGTCGCCTTCAGCAGGCAACCCAGTTGTTTGAACAAGCAGCCTCGATGGAACCGGAGAACATCTTTCACTGGCTGGCTTTAGGGCTGACTCACTTGCAGGCAGAAGCTCCCGTTGAAGCCTTGCAAGCCTTTGATGCAGTTTTGGCATTGAACCCGAATGACATTGTAGCGTTGAGCCACAGTTATGAGGCACTCATGGTGGTGGGTGATTTTCAGGAAGCGCAACAGCGTTTGAGGCAAGTGTTAGAGGTATTCCCTCATGAATTACGGAGCCTCAAACAGCTAGCAGATCATCGCTCCAGGATGGGATTCGTCTGGGGTGAGGAGGGCAAGCAGACGAAACAGATGATTCAGACGGCGCTGCGTATTGCTCCTGATGCTGCCTATGCTTTTGATTCACTGGCACAGTATCACATTTTCCGAGGGGAGTGGAAACAAGGGGTTGCTGTTTTGCAGCAGTTCGTCGAGCAGCGTCCTCTTAACCCCAGTGGTTGGTATTACTATGCCTGGTGTCTGTTTTACACGGGGAATTCGACGGCAGCGGCTGAGGCAATTCTGAAGGCGTATGCCTTGTACCCGAAGGATTGGGAAATTTATCGAACGCTGTGTGAGATTTTACCGGAGGCGGGGAGGTTGGATAGGCTAAAACCCGTCGTGGAAGAGATGCTGGAGCGGTTTCCAGAGCGATGGAGTGTTTGGGCAACGGCGGGGCAGGTGCTGGTGGACTGTTTTCAAGATAGGGAATGGGGCTGTACTGTTTCGGCGAAGGGAACGCAAATTCAACCCCGGTTGGCTGATGCTTGGTTCCGACACGGGCGCGTGTTGGCTCTGGCGGGGAGGCACTGGGAGGCGGTGATAGCGCTGGAGCAAGGATGGAGGCGGTTACCGCAACAGGGGGGTTATTTGCAAGCGGTGCCTGCGGCGGTGTCGCTGGGGGAGAGTTATCGGGTTCTGGGTGAGGAAGCTAAAAGTCGGCGCTGGTGGGGAGAGGCTTTTAGGCGTACTCAAGAACTGATGGAGTTCAATCGGGCTATTGCTCATTACTGGGAAGGTAGAGCGTTGGAGGGGTTGGGGGATGTGACAGGGGCTTGTTGTGCTTATCGCATTGCTTTGAGTCGGCAGTTGCTTTACCCTGCTCACGGGGAGGTTCAGGAAGCTTTGAAACGGTTGTAAGTTCTTACTTAAAAGGGTCCCTTTTCTTGAGGCTTTCTTGATTGGGTGCATCTATTTAGGAAAAAAAAGTCTTTAAACTCGAAAAATTCACAAATTACTCCTGGCAAGCGTTTTTAAAGTGTAAAGATGACATGACTTATAGGGTTGGATCATTATTTCCAAACCTACAGTGTGTCTAAAAAGCTGGAAATTCAAGAATAAACTTAGGAGGATAAGCACGATGTCAAAAGCCAACAATTACGAATCACTTCAGATTGAAGAATTTGAAATTCAAGCTTTAGATGAAATAGAGCTAGCTCTCACGCAAGGAGATGCCTTAAAGAAAGCATGTGAACTCTACAATAAGCTTAAATCTTACATTCCTACGGTGATTACTTTAGTTGGAAAAATTCCGAGAATTGGCAAGACGATTGCTAGCCTTATCCAAGCTTTGCAGACCATTGCTGATTTGGCTTGTGTCATTAGTGTAGAATCCACCTTAGCATCAAAGATAGCAGAAGTGACTCCATCAAACTAGGAAGAAAAATTAGGATAAGTTACCTATTTACTCGACTTTTTAACTTTGATGAGTGGTATTTCAATTGCAGACAGCCTATTTTCAAAATCTCAGTTTTGTTGCTGTCTGGACTAATTGAATAGAGCTAAAAAATCTCTCAACCTTCTCTGACAACAGAGAAGGTTGTCTTTTCTCTATGAAGAGAGCATCACCTCTTGCAATAGTAGGTTTCAACTCTACTATTGCTCATTACTGGAAAGGCATGTGTTATCAGTATTAGAGAAGATAGCGGGTGTAATGTAGGTTTACTGAACTACCATTTTTCAGCAGTTGCTTCACCCACCTCGTTACCTCGTACCTCGTAAAGGTTAAGAAAACTCTAAAACGGTTGCAAATTAGGATAAAGTTTCTGCTTTTTATTGATGTTTATTTCAAAAAAAGATTGAGTTAGTAAATAAATCCGAAAAATCGAAAAATTCACAACCTATTGCTGGCAATCGTCATTAAGATGTACAGCCCAAAGGCAGAAAGTACAATTACTACGAATCTAAGGAATGCAGGAAATGACAACACTACAGATCATGTCCGTTTCAAATGCTATAGTTGCCGTGAATAATGAAGATGCTAAGTACGATAGTGGAACGGTGACGAATGGCTATGGACAAGTAAGCGGCGTATATGCCACCGTACAAAAGGGAACAAAAGCAGACCTAGATGTTGACATCAGGCTCATTACTATTTCGCAGAATACTTTTGAGCAGTGGAAGTCAGATGTATTACAATATTTCAATCGCGAGGAACGAGAAAAGCTGGAAGAAAACTATGGAGGGTTTGGTCTTGCCGGAGGTTTTTTTGCCGGAGGTTTTGGTATTCTTTTTGGCGGCGGCGATTACAATCACTACAAAAATAAGTCAGAATCTTTTCATACTGAAAATAATGAAAAAAAAGCCGGATTTGCCAAAAGCGTTTATAACCTGACAACATCAGAATTTCAGGTGCGAGGTAAATTAGTAGCTGAAGGAACTAGTTTTATTCCTGTGACTGTCTGTGTCTACCTTCAAGTTACAAAAATAAAGTTCAACGATGGGAAAGAATTGCATGTTCTTAGCACCGATGATGTTCAGGCTGCTGACAAGCGAGGTGCGACAGAGGGGGTTAAGACACTACCGACTAAACTAAACATTACTCCTTTGTAATGTTGGTAGTGCGATCGCCTCACCTTCAGGATACAAGCCTTGATTGAGCAAAGTTAAGGCTCTACCGATAAAGGAAAGCGATCGCACTTTTTGTTTGAACTAAATTACCACCAGCAATTGCAAGCGATCGCTTCTTATTCTACTCAGTTTCGGGAGTAGCACAAGCGATCGCTCTTCTTGTCTGAACGGATTATCTAAGGATAAAGGATGATGGGGATAAGAGAAACGAACTACCCATTCACTCTTACTCCTCATCCTTCTATGATGTCAATGCAAGCACTCGGTTGGTAGAGTTGACCTTTGGGAATAGTGGCACAAGCATTTTTCGAGTCGTAGATATCTTCAATTAAATTGACGCCGAAGTGTTCTGCAAACAAGGCTATTGTGCGAGAAAAAGCTATAGACGAAGCCAACCGCTCAGCCTCATTTTCCAAGCCAAAGTAAGGATAGTGATGCACGAAGTAGCCAAATAACCACTGGCAATCTTGGGCGTACTGACGAGTATCTAGAATGTGTTGATGCCACACTAAGTCAATTTCTTGAGTAGGCACAATCAAGCTATTGGGATAGAGGTAAATCAGGTGCAAAAACATCTTGTAGCGAGTAATAGCTTGATTAATCTGCGATGGCGTCCACCCTTGACCATGTTCGGGATGCATGAGTTTTTTCGCGATTAGCTCTAAGGAGAGAGAATCTAGTTTTTCCTGAAATGCTTGTTTTGATACAGATTCAACTGGCTGACTAACTTGCATAACTTGAACTCCTGGGAAATTTCTTTTCTCAAATCCAATTTGTCCCTGATTCCCGGTATAAACAATCGCAGTTTCGACTTTTAAGATTAGAACTTAAGAATGTCTCCTCATCCAAATAAGCAGCGCTAGCACCCGCATGGGTTGAGGGAGCTGGAGAATTGAGCCGCATTCTGGGTCATGCTGGCAAAAAGTCAGAAAAATTTCCTGATAGTCCGGAAAATGCTGCGTTATTGCTGTTATCTCCCTTAACTCAAGTGTGTTAACTCCGATAACGCCATGCATCAACCCAAATTCAGACGCAAGCGGGGTGTCATCCTTACACCTCAGGGATGGAACAAACTTCAGGAAGCGAAATCAGAGGCGGAATTTCAAGAAAATTCGGGTTATCGATACACTCTCGAAGAACTGAGCGCACGCACTGACTTGGCTGTAGATACCTTACTCCGGGTGAATACTTGCTCTGTTGCTGTTGATAAGCAAACCCTCAGACGCTATTTCAGCGCTTTTAATCTGCGTCTGGAGTCTAGTGATTATTACTTGCCAGAGGCTCAGGCTCCGGAAGTTGAGTCTGATGATGTAGAGCCAGAATTACCAGGGGGTCAAGTCCCTCTGAATTCAGCCTATTATGTAGAACGCCCTCCCATCGAATTTCGCGCCTGCGAGGCGATTTTGCAACCAGGAACTCTGATTCGCATCAAAGGTTCAAAACTGATGGGTAAAACCTCACTGATGGCGAGGATTCTGGAGCGGGCGAGAAAACAGAACTATCGGACAGTTGTTTTGAACTTTCAGCTACCCGATGAAAAAGTTTTCACCAATCTGGATAGATTCTTATACTGGTTCTGTGCTTACGTTAGTAAGAGCTTAGGACTGCCGAACCAGCTCGAAGAATATTGGGATGAAATGTTTGGCAGCAATTCTAATACAACAGATTACTTTGAAAATTATTTATTAGCTCAAATCGATACTCCACTGGTACTCGCTTTAGATAATGTCGATTGTGTTTTCGCTCACTCCGAAATTGCCTCGGACTTTTTTGGTCTACTGCGTTCCTGGTATGAGAAGGCGAAGTATGGTGATAAGAGTAGTGATATTTGGCAAAAACTCCGGTTAGTGGTAGTTCACTCAACAGAAGTCTATATTCCTCTCAATGTGAATCAATCTCCCTTTAATGTGGGGCTTTCAATTGAGTTACCGGAGTTGACTAACGAGCAGGTTTTGGATTTAGCTCAACGGCATAAAATGGATTGGTCAATGCAGAATGTGGAGCAACTCATCGAGTTTGTAGGTGGGCATCCTCATCTAGTACGGCTGGCTTTGTATCATATTTGGTGTCAGGATGTTTCACTAGAAAAGATGTTGCAAACTTCCGCTGCTATATTGGGAATTTATAACGACCACCTGCGACGCCAATTGTGGAACCTGCAAAGGTATCCGAAGCTAATGGCGGCTTTTACTCAGGTTGTGAAAGCATCATCCCCGGTGGAGTTAGATTTAGTGCAGGCGTTCCAGTTACAAAGTATGGGGTTGGTTCATTTGGAAGGTAATCTCGCAACGCTTAGCTGCAAATTGTACCATCAGTATTTCTGCGATCGCCTAAGTTCAACGTTATCCCATCAGGCAGCTTGATATCCTCCCCAGGCTACTTCGCGCCCGCCTGGGGATTCCAAACCTTATGGTCGATATCAGGAGAGCAACTATCCTCGTCGCTGATCCGCTCTGGTTTCGTGTTTGGGTGTCTACTCCCAGGTGTGTTTCAATCAGGGTTTTTGAATGGAGATCGCTCCGGTGAAAAGCCGAATATAGCAACGCTTCCGCGTGCTTATCGCTCGGTTAGCGACTCCGTGGTCTGCCACGGGCGGCTGCCTTTCCAATACCAGGGAAATATGCTCCGGCTGCACCTGCGAGGAAATCCTCCCAAGCTCCTAAATTATCCCCAAAATCATAACGAATTTGGCTCCGCACCAGGTAAGCATTTATGTACTCTCCATAACTGCACCGAATTGCCTGATTTGCATCCTCCATCGCTCCCTGTTTATCTCCAGAGTCATAGCGAACAAGACTCCGGAGGAAGTAAGCCTCAACAAAACTAGGGTCAAGCTCAATAGCTTGGCTGTAATCTTCAATTGCTTGTTGGTAGTTTTTCAGCCGATAGTATGCAAATCCTCGACCATAGTAAGCTTTAGCATCCTGAGGATTGTGCTGGATGACCCAAGTAAAATCCTGAACTGCTCCTTGTTGATCTCCTACCTTAAGGTAAGCCCAACCCCGATTATAGTAAGCATCGGAATTTACCGAATCGCTTTGAATGATTCGATGAAATTTTTCTACTATCCTTGGCTTATCTCCAAGCTCAACAAGTATAAATCGGTTACTTGGTTCAATTACATCAGAATGATCTTTAGTAACCTCTGGGTCAAGTCTCACGGCTTTGAGAACATCGTTGAGTAGGTTGGGTAACCTTTTCCTTTTCTCAGGCTCATGCTCCTCACCTGGAAATTCACCTGTAAGCTGGTATATTTCAGCTTCAAACTGAATAAAGTAAGATACAGAACGAGCGAAGTAAGCTTCAGCCTGATTGGGATTGAGGCGAATAGCTTGATTTAGATCTTCTATTCCCCTGTTGACATTCGCTAGGAGAAGTTGCCCATCTAGAAGACGAATAACTCCTCGGTTACAATAGGCATCGGCAAAATTAGGATTCAGCCTAATTGCCTTGTCATAGTCTGAGAGAATTTTTCGACCCTCATCACCCTCATCACTCTTAATAAAACGAATATGAGCCCGTTCAAAGTAAGCCTCTGCAAATTCCGAATTCAGTTGAATGGATTTATTCAAATCTTTGAGTGCGCCTTGAACATCTCCAAGTTTGCCTCGTACACTTCCACGCTGGCAATAGTCGTTAGCATTCTGTGGTTTAGTCTGTAGAATTTGGATGTATCCCTCGGCTGCTTGCTCATGATAATAGGGGCTGTATATGGTATTAGTATCAAGGTACTCCCTGATTATTTCAGGAGAAAGCTTTAGAACTTGAATAAAATCGTTCAAAGCCCGTTGCTCATCTTGCAACTCGGTGTAGATTAGCGCTCGATAGAAGTATGCTAGGGCAAAATTCGGATTAATCTGAATCGCTTTACTGTAATTATCAACTGCTTTTGAACGCTCTCCCTCCTTTTCATATATTTGACCTAGCTCAAAATAAGCTTCAAAAAAATCAGGTTTTAATTGAATCGCTTGTCGGCAATATTTACTATCCCCATTTACCCAATACATATAGTAATAAACTTCGGCAAATTCGGGCTTGAGTTTAATCACTTGCCTAAAATTTACCAATACTTTTTGATCATCTTCATCTACGAAAGAAAATTCATCGTTTGGAAAAATAGAAAAACTATCAGTTTCTTCTGAGCTTCGAGCTTCTTTGACTACAAGAAAAGCCAGCCCTGGGTAATAAAAGTAAGCTAATTCAGGATTCGCTTGAATGATTTGGTCAGAATCATGAATCATGCGCTCATACTTAAACTTTTTAATTGGGTCGTTTTGGACTAAGCTCCAAGCATGAATTGCTTGAACATAATCCTCAGTCGCTCCTTGTTGCTCCCCAAAAGAATCGCGAATGAACGCACGTACAAACCAAGCTTCAGCAATATCTGATCTGAGTTTTATGACTTGCTCAAAGTCATTGAATGCTGCCTGTTGGTTTTCCTGTTTAAAGGAAATATATCCCCTCCAGTAGTAAGCTTCAGCATAGTTAGGATTAATCCGAATGACTTGAGTGAAATCCTTAATTGCTTTTTGATGCTTGTTTTCTCCAAAATAGATAAATCCTCTCTCATAGTAAGCTTCAGCATAGTTAGGATTGATTTGAATAGCTTGACTAAAATCTTTAATTGCTTTTTGACCGTCAATCACATAGTTGCGCTTTAAACCTTGTAAAAAATAGGCTTCAGCATCTTGAGAATTAGACCGAACTGCTTGATTATCTTTATCAGAGTTGCTCATATTTTTCAAAATTGAAGGTGATCAAAAAAATCGGAATAGTTAATGCCATAAACTATAGATGGCATAACTGTAATCTATCGCGATCGCTGAAATTCGGATTGGTTTTTAAATAGTCGTGTAACCAGTTACATCCTCGCACTAACAAATCCTGCAAATCCAAATTCCATAAAATGACCTGATTATCCAAACCAGCCGATGCCAGAGTTTTACCATTTGGGCTGAAACTAACACTGTAGACACTATCCGTGTGTCTTTGAAGAGTTTGCAATAACGTACCATCAAGACTCCAGAGTCTAATTGTGCCATCCCTACTGGCTGAAGCTAAAGTTTGACCATCTGGGCTAAAACTGATGCTGAAGACAGCGTTTGTATGTCCTTGAAGGGTTTGCAATAACTGACCATCCCGATGCCAAAGCCTGATAGTATTGTCGGCACTACTTGTTGCAATGGTCTGACCGTCTGGACTAAAACTCACATCTAAAACACTGTCTTCATGTCCTTGCAGCGTTCGCAGTAACTTACCGTCAAGACTCCAAAGCTTGACCGTTTTATCATCACTCGCTGAGACAATAGTTTTACTATCTGGGCTAAAACTAACGCTGTTGACTCCCATCGCATGACCTTGTAGCGTTCTCTGTAACTTGCCGTCCCGGCTCCATATTTTCACAGTTCGATCTGCACTGGCTGAGGCAAGGAATTTACCATCTAGGCTAAAGCCCACACTTCTAACTTCTGCACCGTGTCCCTGCAACGTTTGCAAAAGCTTACCCTCTTTACTCCAAAGTTTTACCGTTTTATCCTTACTCGCTGAAGCAATTACCTGACCATCTGGACTAAAACTTACCCTTAAGACATCGTCGTTGTGACCTTTGAGGGTTTGTAGAAGCGTACCATTTTCACTCCAGAGTTTGAGAATCTTACCCTCCCCTGTGGCAAGAGTTTTCCCATCCGGACTGAAACTGACTGTCTTCCCCTGGAGGATGGTTGGCGAAATTTTGTTGTCTAGTCTCCAAAGTCTCGCCGTGCGATCTAGACTACCTGAGACAAGAGTTTTCCCATCTGGACTGAAGCTGACTTCGGCAACCCTATCCGTATGACCTTCTAGGGTTTTTAGCAACGTTCCATCCGCCGGATTCCAGAGTTTAACCGTTTTGTCTGCACTCGCTGAAGCCAGAGTTTTGCCGTCTAGATTGAAACGTAAGTAAAAGACTTCATCATTATGACCTTGAAGTGTTCTGAGTAACTTACCATTCAAACTCCGAAGCTTGATGGTTTTGTCTTGACCAGCAGTAGCTAAGATTTTCCCATCCGGACTGAAACTGACGCCATAGACAGTCTTGGCTTCTGGAATAGTTCTAATGAGTTTGCCATCTCGTTGCCACAGTTTGATAGTCTTATCTTGGCTAACGGAAGCTAAGATAAGACCATCCGGGCTAAAGCTCACTCCCTGGACTTCATCACTATGACCTTTGAAAGTTCTGAGCAGTTTACCATCTAGACTCCAGAGCTTAACAGTACGATCTGAATGGGCTGAGGCAATAGTTTTTCCATCTGGACTAAAAGCAATCAAAGAAATCGGTTCTTGACTCTGGATTGTATTGAGGAGTTTACCGTCTAAACTCCAGAGTTTGATAGCCCCCTTAGAACCCCCTGCTGCAGCCAGAACTTTACCATCTGGACTGAAATTAATACTCACAAAGTCATCACCATCCCCTCGCAGTGTCCGGAGCAATTTGCCATCTCGTTGCCAGAGTTTGATGTTGTCAGTACTGGTAGTCGCAATTGTTTGACCATTTGGGCTGAAACTAGTGCTATAGACCCACTGGTCATGACCTTCCAAACGATTGATTTCTTCGATGCCACCATAAAGGACTCGATCTAGTGCTAGTGCCACTTGAAGTCGAATGTCATTTTTCGCCCAAGGATAGCGCTGTAGTTGACTAGCAGCTCTGATTCCTATAGTTAGCGCATCAAGTTTCTTGCCCGACACTAGCAGTGTTTCTGAAGTTGCCATCAAAGCCTGTATTTGACGTATTTGGGCCGTTCTTCTTTGAAGTTCTGCTTGTCGTGCCAAAAAGCCTGCCACTCCCACCACCATTAATGCAAAAGTCGAGAGGATAGCTAGTACAATCTGCCCTTTACGAATCGTTTTATTGGCTTTCTTTTGTGCCACCGTGAGTGTATCATTAGCATCAGCTAGTATCTTGCTAGCCTCTTTCTCTTTTTCCAGTGATTCCTCTGCCCTCTGTCTCGCCTCAGCCAAGATTTGATTGGCTTGCTTTTGCGCCTCCAATGTAAGTTGTACATCTCGCTTCTCCAAGTCTTGGCTTGTTGTCAAGAATTGATAATCTTGAACACTCAAACTTTTATTCGTCGCCCACTCCAAAGCTTGCTGTAATGCCTGTCCCCGCAACAGGCGTGACTCATCCTTACAACCTGAAGCTAACCATGCGCTGAAAGTCTCAGAGTAGGGTCGCAAATTTGCTAATTCCTTTTCAACCCAATTCAGGTTAAAAACAGATTCATAAATGCGGTTATAAACATTTAACGTTCCCTGTCGTTTGACTACTAATCCCGACAGTTGCAATTCCATTTGTTCGGGGCTGTCATCAGCAGCTACTTGTCGTGAAAGCAAAATTCCTTGATAAAGACCCAAGAGACGACTTGCACGCTGTTCACTTTTAAGAAGGCGGTCTCTTATCGTTTTCAGATGCTCTGGCTCATCCTGGGATTCCCAATTTTTTATTACCCGTATCTGCACCAACTGCTCAATCGATTTCGGATGTTGGACTCCTGACTCCTGAACAATCAACTGACACAGCTTTTGAGTCAGAAAAGGTTGACCTCCTGTCCAAGCTAACACCTCTGCCAGAACCACCTGGGGGTTGCTTCCTTTACCGACCAATCCTTGAGCCAGAGGTTGGGCGTTGTGCAACTCGAAGCCGTTGAGTTGAATGGCTTTACCAATATTAAATGGTGTTCGGTTTTTGTCTGCAATCAAAGCCGCAGGGGTGGCTACCCCCAGAAAGGCAAACGTGAGGCGTCTGTAGTCAGGGTGTTCAGAGCGTTTGTTATAGCAAGACCGAATCCAGGCAAAAAAATCGTCAACCGGGAATTTTAAGCCGAGAATGCTATCGATTTCGTCGATAAAAATAACGATATTTTGCTCAATCTCTGCTAGCAGAACAGCTTCGACAAACTCACTCAACCGTTGAATGCAAGAGAGATGGTCGCGCTCACGCCACCAAGGTCGTAAGTTGACCTTGAGCCGAAAACTGCTGACGAGAGAGGTAGTGAGGCCAGCATACCACTGATCAGGTTTGACCTGCTGGACACCAATTGCTGTAATATCAATCACGCCACAGGCAATCCCATCAGCTTGCAACCGCTGCATCGTCTGCACTCGCAAGCTAGACTTCCCCATCTGCCGGGAGTTGAATACATAGCAAAATTCCCCAGCCTTCAACCCTTCATACAAATCTAAATCAGCCTGTCGCACCACATAACTGGGAGCTTCAATCGGCAAACTCCCCCCAACTTGATACTCGTAGGCTGGATTATATGCTGTGCTCATAGACGCATCGTTGCTCAACGGCATTATGCATTGCAGCTTGTCAGAATACAACTAGCTGATTCAGAGGAATTAGGAAAAACCCTCTAAATCGAAAATTTCACAAATTGCCTTCTGCGATCGTATTTTATTTAGCAAACCTTCAAGCTTCTAGCGAAGATTGAGCAAAACCTTGTTTACATTAAAGGAGAACACTTTCCAGTCAAGCCAGGTGGTGTTACTTGATGTTGCCTTGGGGTTCATTCCCCTAGTTTGGTAATAGGTACAAAACGTTTAGAATCGGCTATCCATTGCCATGAGAGTCCATTGGGGTCTTTACTCTTACTCCACTCAGAGAAATCGGTTCTTTTCTTGGCTTTACCAAGCGTAGAAGTCTTGACCCCCAACCGTACTGCCATCTCGACATCAGTCAACGATTCAGTTAATTCACTACCTCCCCCAGTCAGTTCCTCTGGGGCAAAAGGTCTTGATTCATCCGATAACTTACTGGAGGGAGTGTCTTGCTCCAAAGGCTTTTCAGCCGTCTCTGAAGGGGAGATTGATGGTTCACTAGGGATGGCAAGAGGGGTATCTGTATGCCTCTCTTTGGGGTCTGGGCTTGATTCAAGGGGAGAAGAATCCTGTAAACTCTCAACGGTAGGTAGAGGCTCATTGTAAGTAGTTTCAGCTTCTTTTTTGGGCTGTGATTCATCTAATTCCCCCGGAGAGATTAACTCCTCAATCTTTGCCAACAAAGATTCGAGTTTCCTGCGCTTCTTGGGGTCATCCCACACCTGATGCTTCTTGACCAGCTTTGAGATAGTCTCTATCCTAGACGCCAGGGGAGGGGGTTCGGTCGGCGGTTGGGTGGCATTGACCCGCTCTCGAATTTCACTTAAGGAGAGGGATTGCGCGATCGCCTCTTCTAGCAGAGCAAGACGAGAGGCTTCATCCTTAACTTGTGCGATCGCTTTCGCCTTCGTGTACTCAAGGAGTCCAGAGCGCAAGGCTTCGAGAACCTCTTCGGGCAGCTTCAACAGAGGAAGGCGATTTCGGGTAAACGTCTCCCAAGTCATGCGTCCCAGACGCTCAAACACCCCTTGGACGACCTCAACCTGTGGGGTAATCACAACATTATGATTCCCCTTTTTCACCGCCTGATTATTCATCCGATAAAGTATCGATGTCACCTCAGATGTCGATTTATCCAGATGCAGGGCAAGCAGATGCAAAATCCCCTCTGTCTCTTCTACAGGGTTCAAATCTTCCCGTTGGAGATTTTCCAACAGAGCGTACTGCAACGCTTCGGCATCACTCATCGAGCGGACGATAACTGGCACATCCCGCAGTCTTGCCTTTTCAGCCGCACGGTAACGTCGCTCTCCCGCCACGATTTCGTAGCCATCCCCAGCTAGAGGGCGTACCAGAAGCGGTTGCAAAATCCCGTGCTGTTCGACCGAAGCTACCAGTTCCTGCATCGCCGCTTCATCAAAGTAACGCCGGGGCTGCCACTGGGGCAGACGTAAATCCTCCAGCAACACAAAGGTGCTAGATTCATCCGTGAGGTTGTCCACCCCCCGAATGGTCAAGTCCGGTAGTTTCTCTCGTTTGCGACTCACAGGTTCTCAATTCCTTGGGCTAATTGATTAAAGGCAGTAACGGCGGGGTGCTTGGGTTCGTACAAGGCTAGAGGTTTTCGGGCACGGGTGGCATCAGCCAGCGCCGTCGAACGCACGATGGGAGGATAAACCTTACCCAATGAAGAAAGCTGTTCTTGCATAGCTAGTAGGATTTCCTTATCCAAGGAATTCCGGGAGTCGTACTTAGTAGGAACAAAGCCCGCAATTCCCAGATTTCGGTTCGGTCTAGCCTGTACCCGCTTAACCGTATGCAGCAGCAGTTCGAGACTCTGAAACGCCTTGAATTGAGTTTCAACGGGTACCAACACATGAGTCGCTGCTACCAAAGAAATATAAGTAAGAATACCTAAACTCGGAGGGCAGTCGAGCAAAATAAACTCGTAATCGTCCTTGACAGGTTCAAGGGCGTATTGCAGTCGAAAGTCCCGCAAATCTGCCATGACCAGTTCCATCTCGGCAGCACAGAAGTCCAGGTTAGCGGGAACTAAGTCCATGCTGTAGATATCCCGATGAATGGGGAGAGACGCCTCACGGACGACGGCCTCGTAGATCGTCTGCTTTTTGTCGAGAGCAACTGGATCGAGTCCCATAAAGGTACTCAACGAGCCTTGAGGGTCCATATCAACGAGCAGGACACGATGACCGCGTTGGGACAGTTGATACCCCAGGTTTTGTACCCCGGTTGACTTCCCCACGCCGCCTGCTTGATGGAAAACGGCAATAATCCGGCTCATCGACTCACTGCTGACACATCGGTCTTGAGTGCCAGCATAACAGGAGTAAGAACCCCTGGAGCGGTAATCAGTGAGAAAGTTTTTGCTTGCGTAGAGATAGATTAAGGCGAGGTAGCGCTATCCAATTAATCATTATTTTCATCTATTCCCCAGTTGTTCTCTTCGCTGAAACCTAATCCATTCAGCTCTCTGATAATCAGATCTAGGATTTCGCAAGCGTACTTATATTTCTCGTGATTGCGTCCACCCGACTTCTGCCCCCACGCCAGTAAAACTGTCTTTTCTCTGCCTAAGTTTTGAGCTAGCAGCAGCCGCATCATGAGAAGCTTCCCGGCGTGATCTAGGTCGTCTAGGAGGGGGTTGGAAGCTTCCGGGGAAGCTTCCGTTAAGGCTGACGCAATCCGAGCTGAGAAGGCTTCCATCAGGATTCCATCGGGCTTCCGGCTTCCTTCCGCTTCCTGGGTTGGAAGCTTCCACTCTCTCAGGGTGGCTTCCGGGGAAGGGGGACTGGAAGCTTCTCCGGAAGGGTCGGAAGGGCGGTTGTAAGGGTCGGTTTCTGATAGATTGCTAGGCTCGTTTTCTTCTGAACTAATATCTGCTACAGTTCGCTTCCAATCTGTTAAGTCTGGAATCCGTGCTGGATACTTGGCTACCATGCAGCAGGGAATTGATTTCCCTTCACGGGTGCGGCGTGATTGCTGCCACTCCAGTTCATTCAATACGGCTGTCCAGTACTCGTAATCGTCGCTATCTTTGCGGCACTGATTCCGCAGGGATTTGGCGTAATCGATGGCAAATTCTCCTAAGCGAATATCGGTAAAACATTCCTCCAAATCTGACTCGCCCTCAAAGCCCCAGGACGCTACATTCTCCCCTTGAGCCAGTGCAATTAACCGCAACATCGACTCACGGGCAACGGTGATAATATCCTTCATCATTGCCTTGGCAGAAGGAGCTTTCTCGATAACTTGTTTTGTTTCGGGGTCACGCTCTTTAATAGCCTTTACGTTGGTGTTGATGAGTCGCCATTCATCTACTACAAAATTGGTAATTCCAAACATTTGCCCTTGCTCCATCAAGGGGTAACGACGATACATTTCCGCATGAATCCATTGCAGTTTTGACCTGATAGTTTCATAGTCAAACCAGAGTCCATAAACTTTCAAACCGACCCAGTTCCATGATTTTTTCTTGGGGGTGATAACGAAGCGTGAGCCTCCCAAAACATCCAACAGCCAGTCAACGAAGGTGGTCTTACCGATGCCCGTACCACCAATGACACGAAGGTGAGCAAACTTGTCAGGTTCGGTACGGAGTCGGCTGAAGTCAAACAACTGAACAGTGATAGGCTCGTTTCTAGGCTGTCCCTCGACGGGCTGGGCCGGCGGAGTGATGGACGTGGGAGAAGCGATAACTTCTGCCTGGGTAGAGATCGCGTTGAGTTTTGTATTGGTGCCAATAACTTCAGACTCAAAAGGCTCAACGAATTGGGGCTGAGGTAATTCAGCAAACTGCGGTTGGGGCAGCTCTTGGAATTGTGGCTCTGGTGGCTTTATCATCTGGGATTGGTACTGCTGGATGGCCTCAACCTGTCGGTAATTGATTCTTGAATCGGGTGTGACTGAAGCCAAATGCTTGTTCAAGGCATCTTGAGTTGGCAAGTTTCCTTTGAGATTGATGTACCAATCCAAAAGCCAGCGATAGGCATAAAACCGTTTTCCCCCCTCCACTCCGGTCAAAAAGTCAGTCAGGTTGGGAATGTACTGCTTGAGCATTCCGAACTCATAGCGCTCCAGGGGCGACAGGTGGAACATCAGGTCTAGGGGTTTAAGTAGCAATCGTGCAGAAACTTACGCGAAGGCTGAAATCCTTGCC